>NZ_JAQURE010000009.1 GCF_028715765.1 Rhodoferax sp. | reverse complement strand
TAGGCGTGCCAAGTTAGTTATCGGGATGCTCGCTCCCAAAGAATTTTCTCGGCATCGACCCCGTCACCTCCACCCTAGAGTTTCTTTCATCATCCGGGGCGTCGGCTTGGATTCATGACAGTTAGTCTGATGTTGCCCAGTCCGCTCTATATCGCAGGTGCCATTTTGTTTGGCATCGTTGGTTACGTGGGTGCGGGCCTGTGCGGATTTGGCTATGTCAGATATGTGAGCTGGACATTTGGGGTTTATCTGGCGCTTGTGCCCGTAGTGGTGTTTTTGGCTTTGCAGTGGCTGCGTCGGGAACTCACGCCAGCACGTCTGGCGCACCCAGACGCAAGCGATGTTGTTTTACCAACGCCGCAGCATTTGCGCATTCCCACGCAAAACCAACGCACTCTTTTTGCGCAATGGCTGCCGCAAACCCCGCTCAAACAGACTTTAGGCACGGTCGTACTCATGCACGGTTGGGGCGGCAATGGCAGCCAATTGATGCCTGCAGCCAGAGAGTTGCACGCACAGGGCTGGCGTGTCTTGCTGCCCGATGCCAGATGTCATGGGCTCAGTGACGCAGACACCTTCAGCTCGCTGCCTCGCTTTGCCGAAGACATCGACGCTGCCTTGAACTGGTTGCTTGCGCATGAAGCCACATCACAACACCGGTTGGTCGTGCTGGGGCACTCCGTGGGCGCAGCTGCCGCCATTTTGTGTGCCTCGCGACGCACTGACGTGTCAGCCGTGGTCAGCGTGTCGGCATTTGCCCACCCTGAACAAGTCATGCAGCGATGGTTGGCGCAGTACCGCATCCCATTTTGGCCGGTAGGCTGGTTGGTGAACCGCTACGTTGAGCATGTCATTGGCCACCGATTCAATGACATCGCGCCGGTTTCGCGCATCGGCTTGATTGGCTGCCCGGTGCTTTTGGTGCATGGCAACCGCGACAAGGTTGTACCGCTGGACTGCGCTCTGCGTTTGCGAGATGCGGGCGCCCATGCAACGCTTTTGGAGGTGGCTGGAAGTCATGACAGCTTTGACACCCCGGAAATCCTTTACCAGCAGGTCAGCCAATGGCTTTGTGACACAAGGGACAATGCAGTTTGAAAGAACTCGCGATTGAATAAAGTCATTCATGGCAAAAAAAGACCACGTTTCTGAAACACCCGCCACCCAGTTGCTCAAAGCCAGCAAGGTGGCGTTCACTGAGCATCCTTACGAATACCTTGAGCACGGCGGTGCCTTGCACAGTGCGGCAGTGCTGGGTTGGAACCCGTTTGCTGTGGTCAAGACACTGATCATGCAAGACCAAGACGCCAAGCCGCTGGTGGTGCTGATGCATGGCAATCGCAAGGTGTCAACCAAAAATCTGGCGCGCCAGATTGGGGTCAAGTCGGTGTCACCTTGCGCGCCGGAGGTGGCTAACCGGCACAGCGGTTACCTGGTGGGTGGCACATCACCCTTTGCCACGCGCCGCACCATGCCGGTCTTCATCGAATCCACCATTTTGGAATTGCCCAAAATTTTGATCAACGGCGGTCGCCGCGGTTATTTGGTGGGCATCGACCCGCAGGTGTGTGTGAACGTGCTCGGTGCGCACCCGGTTCAATGTGCGATGGCAGAGGAACTGAGCTAAGGGCTTCATGACCGCAAGGCGGTGGCATACTTGCAAATGGCCTGCGCCGTCATCCATGCCGGGCGGAATCAATCTACAAATTGTTGCGCCTCACCCCAGAAACCCAAGGAAAATCCCCATGAAAACCCACCACTGGCTCACGGGTCTTTGCACACTGCTTTGTGCTGCTTCTACTGTCTGGGCGCAAAGCCCGGCCAAGCCCGTTCAAAGCCACCAACGCTCGAGTTGATCAACACTTTTTACCGGAGCCATCATGTCACCTTCTCGCCACCTATTTGCTTTATTAGTTATAGCATCTTACGCAGTCTGTACAAGCGCTACAGCCCAAAATATTAATCAAATTTCGGGTTGGCCAAACAAGCCATTGCACATTGTTGTGGGTTTTCCGGGGGGCTCTTCACCCGACCTCACGGCACGTGTGCTGGCCGAACCCCTGGCCAAAGCCTTGGGCCAAGCCGTGGTGGTGGACAACAAAGTGGGTGCGGGTGGCAACATTGCCGCTGACTTTGTTGCCAAAGCCACGGACAACCACACCATTGGCCTGATGATCAATGGCAACATGACCACCGCCAAATTGCTCAACCCCAAGCTGCCCTACGACCCACTCAAAGACTTGCAGCCAGTGAGCCTGGTCGGTGTGTCGCCACTGATCCTGATGGTGCCCAAAGCCGCACCCGGTGCCACACCGCAAGCGTTTTTGGATGCAGCCAAACAGGCCGGTAACCGCTGGAGTTATGGCTCACCCGGTGTGGGCACAGTGGGTCACATTGGCATGGAGCTGTTCAAGAGCAAAACCGGCATTGCCGCCATGCACATTCCTTACCCTGGCTACGCCCAGGTGGCCACCGGCATGATCAGTGGGCAGTTGCAGCTGTCGCTGCTGCCACCGGCGCTGGCACTGGCGCAAGTCAGGGGCGACAAGCTGCGTGCGATTGGGGTCACGTCCAGCGGGCGCAGTACCCTGGCGCCTGAATTTCCCAGTATGGCCGAAGTGGGTGTGCCTGCGTTTAACCTGGAGATATGGAACGCCGTGGCCGCCCCCAAAGCCATGCCCAGCGCCTTGGTGAGCAAGCTGGCCACACTGGTCAACGACATCTTGCGCACGCCCGAGGTTCGGCAAAAGCTGTTTGCCCAGGGCTGGCAAGTGGTGGGCTCATCCCCCGAGGGGTTGGCCAAACGGGTTCAGGTCGACACCGCCTTGTTTGGCGGCGTGATCAAAACGCTGAGCGTGAGCAATCAGTAGCCCACCACAACCATCTTTTTTTTATCAGGAGTTGCAAATGTTGACATTTCAAAAGCGTCAAGTGGTACGCGGTCTGTTCAAGGCCGTGCTGGCAAGTGGTTTGCTGGCTGCGTCGCTGGCACATGCGCAAAGTGGGCCGGTCAAGCTGATGGTGGGGTTCCCCGCAGGTGGTGGCACCGATGCCATTGCGCGCATTTTGGCAGACAAGCTCAAAGACCAGCTGGCCGTGCCCGTGGTGGTAGAAAACAAGGCCGGAGCCGGTGGCCAAATTGCGGCGCAGGCGCTCAAAAATGCCACACCCGACGGCAACACGCTGTTTTTGTCGCACGACCACACCATCACCATCCTGCCGCTGGTGGTGAAAAACCCGGGCTACGACTCTGCGCGTGACTTTGTCCCAGTGGCTGGTTTCGCCACCTTTGTCAACGGGCTGGCGGTATCGGGTGGCACCCCCGCCAAGAGCATGGCCGAGTACGTGGCCTGGGTACAAAAACAAGGGGCTGGCAAAGACACGGTAGGTGTGCCCGCTCCGGCTTCGGTACCTGAGTTTTTAGTCAAGGTCATTGGCCAGAAATACCGGCTGGATTTGCAAGCTGCGCCTTACCGCGGCAGCGCCCCGATGATGGCCGACATGCTTGGCAACCAGATTCACGCTGGCGTGGGGTCGGTGCCTGACTTTATCGAGAATCAAAAAGCCGGCAAGATTCGTGTGGTGGCGGTGCTAGGCAGCCAGCGCCAGGCGGCTTTGCCAGAGGTGCCAACCTTTGCCGAACTGGGTCTGGCGGGTTTTGAAGACGTGCCCTACTACGGCATTTTTGCCCCCAAGGGCACACCGCAAGCCACCTTGGACAAGCTCTCAGGCGCAGTCGCCAAAGTGGTCGCGTTGCCAGATGTGCGTGAACGCCTGACCGCCATGGGTCTGACGGTGGGCTACATGACCGGCGCGCAGCTGGGTAGCCGCGAACACGCCTACGCCCAAACCTGGGCACGCATCATCAAGGACAGCGGTTTCAAGGCTCAATAAGAATCTTGTTGTGATGCTGATCAAGAGTCAAAAAGACTTTTACGCCGGACTGCTGTTCATGGCCATCGGCGCGGCCTTTGCCTGGGGCGCTACCAACTACCGTGTGGGTACCAGTGCCAGCATGGGGCCAGGTTTTTTCCCGCTGATGCTGGGCCTGCTGCTGGTGCTGCTCGGCTTGGTGATCACCCTGCGCGCCATGGCGCGGAGCAGTGCAGGCAGCGACAAGATCGGTGCCTGGGCGTTCAAGCCGCTGTTTTTTGTCATTGCGGCCAATTTGCTGTTTGGAGTCTTGCTGGGTGGCCTGCCCGGCCTGGGCATACCGGCCATGGGGCTGGTGCTGGGCATTTATGGGCTGACGCTGGTGGCCAGCCTGGCCGGTGAAAAGTTCAAACTCCAAGAAGCCTTGGTGTTGGCCAGCGTGCTCGCGCTGGGCAGCTACTTGGCTTTTGTGGTGTTGCTCAAACTGCAGTTTGCGGTCTGGCCAACCTTCATGAACGCATAGGATGGATTTAATTGCCAACCTGGCCATGGGTTTTGGGGTGGCGGCCACCCCCATTAACCTGTTGTATGCCTTTGTCGGCTGCCTGCTGGGCACCTTGATTGGCGTGCTGCCAGGCATTGGCCCGGTGGCCACCATTGCCATGCTGTTGCCCACCACCTACGCGCTGCCACCGGTGTCGGCGCTGATCATGCTGGCGGGCATTTATTACGGCGCGCAATATGGTGGTTCAACCACGGCGATCTTGGTCAATCTGCCGGGTGAGGCCAGTTCGGTCGTGACGGTGATTGACGGCTACCAGATGGCGCGCAAGGGTCGCGCCGGTCCGGCTCTGGCTGCGGCAGGGTTGGGCTCGTTTTTTGCCGGCTGCGTGGGCACTTTGATTTTGGCGGCGTTTGCCACGCCGTTGACCGAAGTCGCCTTCATGTTTGGCCCAGCCGAATACTTTGCGTTGATGGTGTTGGGTTTGATTGGTGCGGTGGTGTTGGCCTCGGGCTCACTGCTCAAAGCGGTGGCGATGATTGTGCTGGGCTTGCTGCTGGGGCTGGTGGGCACCGATGTCAACTCAGGCGTGGTGCGTTTTGCCTTTGACATCCCGGAGCTGACCGACGGCATTGGTTTTATCGTGATTGCCATGGGTGTTTTCGGTTACGGTGAAATCGTTGCCAACCTGTCTGTCAAAGAGGCGCAGCGTCAGGTTTTCACTGGCAAGGTGCATGGCCTGATGCCGACCCGCGAAGACTTCAAGCGCATGGTGCCTGCCGTTTTGCGTGGCACCACAATTGGCTCCATTTTGGGCATCTTGCCTGGTGGTGGGGCTCTGCTGTCGGCTTTTGCCGCCTACAGCATCGAGAAAAAAACCAAACTTCAGCCCGGTGAGGTGCCGTTTGGGCAAGGCAATATTCGCGGCGTGGCAGCGCCTGAGTCGGCCAACAACGCAGGTTCGCAAACCTCGTTTATTCCGCTGTTGACGCTGGGCATTCCACCCAATGCGGTGATGGCGCTCATGGTCGGGGCCATGACCATTCACAACATCCAGCCCGGCCCCCAAGTCATGACCAGCAACCCCGAGTTATTTTGGGGACTGATCGCCTCAATGTGGATTGGCAACGCCATGCTGGTGGTGCTGAATCTGCCCCTGATTGGGGTGTGGATCAAACTGCTCACCGTGCCCTACCGCTGGTTGTTCCCGGCGATTGTTTTGTTTTGCGCGATTGGGGTTTACAGCACCAACAACAACACCTGGGACATCTGGATGGTGGGTCTTTTTGGGGTGATCGGGTATGTGTTCATCAAGCTCGACATGGAGCCCGCACCACTGCTGCTGGGGTTTATTCTGGGCCCGATGATGGAAGAAAACCTGCGCCGTGCGCTGCTGCTGTCGCGCGGCGACTGGAGTGTGCTGGTGACACGGCCGTTGTCGGGGGGGCTGCTGCTGGCGGCGCTGGTGTTATTGGCAGTGGCGTTGCTGCCCGCCATCCACAAAAAACGCGACGAGGCATTTGTCGAGGAATAGCGTTCATGGTGTCGTTCAAAATCGTCTTTTTCGGATAACTTCGGGTCACACCAGCGTGAGCATTCCTCCTTCAAAACGGCAGGATTTTGAGAAAAATTAGGTGACTTGATGGTCAATAGAGGTTAAATCCGCTGTGCGCAATGGGATTCACCGTCAGTAAAAGACTGAAAAATGCTTTGGTGGGGTACTCAAAGGCTCAAACGCTTGTCAGCCCTCGGCAGACTCAACCGCCATCAAGCCTGCAATTGACGCCGAAACACCAGCTTGTTCACGCTGGATGCGGCCGGGGCATAGGCGTAGCCATCCAGGTCAAAGGCTTTGAGCTGCTCTGGCAGGCTGAGCCGCTGGGTGGTGGCAAAACGCGCCATCAGGCCACGGGCGCGCTTGGCATAAAAGCTGATGATCTTGTATTGGCCGCCCTTGAAGTCTTCAAACACGCAGTCCACCACCCGGGCTTTGAGCACCTGCAGATTGACTGACTTGAAATACTCTTGGCTTGCCAGGTTGATGACCACCGGGGTTTTGTCAGCTTGCAAACGCGTGTTCAGGTAGTCAGCAATTTGCGTACCCCAAAACTGGTAGAGGTCTTTGCCACGCGCGTTGGCCAGCCGGGTGCCCATCTCCAGCCGGTAGGGTTGCATGTAGTCAAGCGGGCGCAACACGCCATACAGGCCGCTCAACATGCACACATGGTCTTGTGCCCAGGCCAGGTCGGCAGGGCTGAGAGTGTTGGCATCCAGGCCGTCATACACGTCGCCATTGAAGGCCAACACCGCTTGTTTGGCATTTTGCTGGGTGGGTTTGTCAGACCAGGCTTGGTAACGCGCCACGTTCAGCCCGGCCAGCGCGTCACTGAGGTGCATCAAGCTGGCAATGTCTTGCGGAGATTTCTCACGCAGAAGAGCGATCAGCTCGGCCGACTTCTGGGTGAACAAGGGCTGGGTGTGTGGCACGTCGGCACGAGGGGCGTCGAAGTTGAGCGATTTGGCGGGAGAGAGCAAGAAAAGCATGGGGTTTTTACTTAAAAATAAGAGCTATCTGAGCATTAAATACATGGTCTAGAGCCTGATTTGGCATGTAACTATCAGGGGTACTGGCGCGCCACATGCAACAGGTTCAACAGCGTCACCGTGGTGTCGGTTTGCTGCAAGACAACGACGTAGTTGGCATGCACCACCAGCTCCAGCGTGCCGGGTTGGCGGCCCATGCGGCGTGGGAAATTGGGGTCGGCCAGGTGGTCAACTTGATCTTCAATGTGCAACAGCAGTTTCATGGCTGCATCCGGGTTGTCTTGTTCAATGTAGTCGTGGACGCTTTGTAAGTCCAGCCGGTAAGCGTCTGTTCGATTCAATCGGTAGTAACTTGTCATACCGTTGTAGACACTCGACGTGCCTTGATGCGAGCCAACATGTCGGCACGAACCGTCTTCCATTCATCGGCGGTGTAAACCCGGTTCGTGCCATCTTTGAGGCCATCAATAGAAGCCTGCACCTTGGCTCGGAACCAGCGGTCGTAGTCGGCATCAAGCTGCGCTGCCTCGTGGGCGGCTTTCAGGGCAGTGCTGCGGTCTGGGCGGGCTCTTTTTTCAAGCGCAAGCTCTTCCGGCCGCCATTGCACGGTGTCGATACGGAACTCTTGCCAACCCGTGCCACGCAGCACATGCAGCGCTTTGCGCGGGTCGGCAAAGCGGCGCGGTTGCTGGCGCGAGGTGACCATGATGGCCTCGCCCCGCTGGGTGTGCACTTGCACCACAAACGCGGCGCCGTCGCCACGCAAGGTGATGCCAGTCACACCACCGGCCAGGGTCGCAGCTTTGAGTTGTTCAAGGTTCAAGGTTTGCATGGTGGCGACTTTCCTGAATAAGGACAAATGTGAAAGGTTGAGAGAAGGCTTTGGTGCAAAGTTCCAATTATCTTGCAGTTTAACTTTTATTTGAATTTCAAATAACTGTTGATTGAAAGCATGGGGTGGGCGTCATAAAGTTTGGCTATCAATAGCTTTAGCACAATGCATCACGCAAGCGATAGATCGCCCCTATGATTCATCCATCGGCAAACAATCTTTGTGACACCGACTTTTTTCAACCCACTCACACCAGGAGTTTCATATGTCTTTGATCAACACCCAAGTCCAACCCTTCAAAGCCCAAGCGTTTCACAACGGCAAGTTCATTGAAGTCACTGAGGCCAGCCTCAAGGGCAAATGGTCGGTGGTGATTTTCATGCCCGCCGCCTTCACCTTCAACTGCCCGACCGAAGTGGAAGACGCCGCTGACAACTACGCTGAGTTCCAAAAAATGGGCGCTGAGGTGTACATCGTCACTACCGACACGCATTTCTCGCACAAGGTGTGGCACGAAACCTCACCCGCTGTGGGCAAGGCCAAATTCCCCTTGGTGGGCGACCCCACCCATACGCTGACCCATGCTTTTGATGTGCATATTGAAGCTGATGGTCTGGCTTACCGCGGCACTTTCATCATCAACCCTGATGGCATCATCAAAACGCTGGAAATCCATTCCAACGAAATCGCCCGCGATGTGTCTGAAACCCTGCGCAAGCTCAAAGCCGCTCAATACACCGCCAGCCACCCCGGTGAAGTGTGCCCCGCCAAGTGGAAAGAAGGCGCCAAGACCATTGCCCCGTCCCTGGAACTGGTTGGCAAAATATAAACCGCCGGTACCCAATCGGTGGGTCTGACAAGACCTGCCCGCAGCCGGACTGCGTCAAGGTGCGTGCGTGCCTTGCCGTCCGGCTTTTTTATATACAAAATCAGCCTCTAGCCCTTATTTTAAAAGCGTAAGCAGCTATTTATTTAAAAGCATTTACAGGAGTCCATCATGCTCGATCAAGACCTTCAAACCCAACTCGGCGCTTATTTGCAACGCGTGGTGCAGCCGTTTGAGCTGGTGGCCAGCCTGGATGATTCCGAAACCTCGCGCGACACCCTCAAGCTGTTGCAAACCATCCAAAGCCTGCGCAGCGACATGATCAGCCTGCGCACCGATGGCACTGATGCGCGCAAACCCTCGTTCTGCCTGCAGCGGCCAGGCACCAGCCATAGCCTGCGCTTTGCTGGCCTGCCGCTCGGCCACGAGTTCACTTCTTTGGTGCTGGCGCTGCTGTGGACTGGCGGCCACCCACCCAAGGTCGAAGCGGAGGTGATTGAGAGCATTTGTGCCCTCGACGGCGACTTCAACTTTGAAGTCTTCATGTCTCTGACTTGCCACAACTGCCCGGACGTGGTGCAAGCCTTGAGCCTGATGGCGGTGCTCAACCCCAAGGTCAAAACGGTGGTGATTGAAGGCGGCGCGTTTCAAACTGAAGTGAACCAGCGCGAGATCATGGCGGTGCCCATGGTATTTTTGAATGGCGAGTTGTTTGGCTCTGGTCGCATGCTGCTGGAAGAAATCATTGCCAAGCTTGACACAGGTGCAGCCAAGCGTGAGGCGGCCAAACTCAGCGCCGAAGCTCCGTTTGACGTGCTGATAGTGGGCGGTGGCCCTGCGGGTGCAGCAGCAGCGGTGTATGCCGCTCGCAAGGGCATCCGTACCGGTGTGGTGGCAGAGCGCTTTGGTGGCCAGGTCAATGACACCTTGGGCATTGAAAACTATGTATCGGTGCTGGAAACCGATGGCCCCAAGTTTGCCGCTGCGTTGGAAGCTCATGTGCGCGCCTACGACGTGCCTATCATGAACTTGCAACGCGTGGAAAAGCTGCTCCCCGCCAGCCAAACCGATGGCTTGATTGAGGTGCAGCTAGCTCAAGGCGGCAGCTTGAAGAGCAAAACCGTGATCCTCTCCACCGGCGCGCGCTGGCGCAACGTCAACGTGCCGGGCGAAGCTGAATACAAAACCAAAGGCGTGGCCTACTGCCCGCACTGCGACGGCCCACTGTTCAAGGGCAAACGCGTGGGCGTGATCGGCGGCGGTAACTCGGGCGTGGAAGCAGCCATTGACCTGGCAGGCGTGGTGGCGCACGTGACGCTGATCGAGTTTGACACCCAGTTGCGCGCTGACGCGGTGCTGGTGAACAAATTAAAGAGCTTGCCCAACGTGGCGATTCACCTCAATGCGCAAACCACCGAGATCACCGGTGATGGTCAAAAAATGAACGGCCTGACCTTCAAAGACCGTGCTACGGGCGAACTGCACCACCTGGACATGGCCGGTGTGTTTGTGCAAATTGGCCTGGTGCCCAACACCGAATGGCTCAAAGGCACGCTGGAGCTGAGCAACCGGGGCGAGATTGTGGTGGATGCCAAGGGTGCAACATCATTGCCCGGTGTGTTTGCGGCAGGGGACGCCACCACCGTGCCATTCAAGCAAATCATCATCGCCACCGGTGATGGCGCCAAGGCGGCACTGGGTGCGTTCGACTATTTGATGCGGCTGCCAGCGGCCTGAGTCAGAACCCTCAGGCCGCTGCAAACCAGTTTTGCAGGGGCAAGCCACCCGTTCCCAAAATCAGCGGTCGAGCAGTTGGGTTGAGCTTGCAAAAAGCATCCAACCCTTTCACGTTGCCTTGACTAACGCCGCTTTTGACCTCAAAAGCGAACAACTCGCCGCGCTGACGCAGCACGTAATCCACCTCATTGACACCGTCGCGCCAGTAGTAAATCTGCGGCTGGGTGCTGCTGTGCGCCAAATGCCGCGCCAGCAACTCGGCACCCACTGCACTTTCGGTGATGCGCCCCCAAAGCTCGGGCGTGGCACGCAAACGATTCAGGTCAAAACCCTCCAGCATGGCGTTCACGCCCATCAACGCGGTGTTGAACACCTGCAACTTGGGGCTGGAGCCACGCTGACGCACCACTTGCCCAGAATACTTTTGCAGCCCACACACCATGCCCGCACCTTCAAGCAGTTCCAGGTAATGCGCCAGCGTGGTGGTGTTGCCCGCATCCAACAACTGCCCCAGCATTTTTTGATAGCTCAGCTCTTGCCCGCTGTAGCGACAGGCCAGGTCAAACACCCGGCGTAGCAAGGCTGGCTTTTGCACCGGGCTCATCAGCAACACGTCTTTGCTGATGGTGGTCTCGATCAGTGCGTCGCGCACATACGCAGCCCAGCGCGCTGGCTCACCCACCAGGCTGGCCGCACCGGGGTAGCCGCCGTAGTAGATGAACTCATCCAACGTCAAACCAAACGCCGCGTGCATCTCGGCAAACGTCCAGTGCCCCATGCGCGTGAGCTCAAAACGCCCGGCCATGCTCTCGGTCAACCCACGTGCAATCAGCAACGGCGCAGAGCCCAGCACCACTACCCGCACATCGCGCCCAGCCAACGTGTCTTCGTCCCACAAGCGTTTGACCTCTTCCGTCCAACCAGGCAGCTTTTGCACTTCGTCCAGCACCAGAACACAGCGCCCGGCCTGGGCGGCCAGCGCACGCGCGGTCTCCCACTGTGTGCGCAGCCAAGCGCCTCCAACCAGTCCGGGGTTGTCGGCGCTGACACTGTGCTGAGCCATGGCTGGGCCTGGCTGCTGGTTCAAAGTAGACAAAGCCTGACGCACCAAGGTGGTTTTACCCACCTGACGCGGCCCAGCCAACACCTGTAAAAAGCGCCGAGGCTCTTGCAACCGGGCACAAAAGCTGGGCAATGCGGCACGTTGAATGGTCATGGTTTAAAAATTACTCAATTGATCGACTAATTTTACTCAATTGATTGAGTAATTATTATTTACAGTCAAGACGGGGGCAATCAGAAGCACTCAGAGCCGCGCCAACACCCCGACCAGTGCAGCAGCTGCAGCCACGTAGACGCCAAAAGCCACGGCAATGGCAAGCTTTGAGAACTGGTGATGGCGCAACAGCACCAGCACGGCAATGCAGGACATGAGGTACATGATGGCGGCCATGACATAAGCTTCAGGCGCGGGCACAAAAGTGGGAGTGCCGCCACGGCGTGGCGATGTCTGAAAGCCGGCGTAGGCCACAATCAGCGAGCCACCCAGCAGGCCAAGCACGCCAAGTGCAGCAATTGATATTTGAGCAGGCAGGTTAAGCGGCGGTGGTTGCTTCATGCGGTGCGCATCCGACGGTCTGTGGGGTTCATTGTTCCCAGCGCAGAGCCGCAATGTCATGCGCAAAAATGGGGTAATTCATCCACCAGCCTTTGAGCCCTTTGCGTGATACCGCGGTGACTTGGGCGGCATAAATCCAGGCGTTCACCGCATCTGTGGCCAAGTGGCGCTGAATCTCGACCAGCAGCAACTGGCGCTCACGCCCGTTTTGGCTGGCGCTGTGGCGCGCCACCAGGTCACGAAAGCTGGGGCTGTCGTAGCCAAAGTAGTAATTGGGGTCGGTGTAAATGTAGTAGTCCAAAGACTCCACGTGGTAAATCATCGTCAGGTCAAACTTGCCCTTGAACGGACCGGCCAGCCATTCTTGCCAACTGAGGTATTCGGTTTTGACCTCAATGCCCACGGCAGCCAAGGCATCGACCAGCAAAGCGCGGTCGGTGCGGGCGTAGGGGGTGGGCGGCAAGCTCAGCGTCAGCACCAATGGCAGTTTGACACCCGCTTGCTTGAGCAAGTCGCGGGCTTTTTGGGGGTCGTAGGGGTACATGCCTGTGAGATGGATGTAGCCAGGCTCGGTTGGCGAAAAGTGGCTGCCAATGGCCTTGCCACGGCCGTCCAGCATGCGTTTGATGAAGCCTTCGCGGTCAATGGCGTGGCTGATGGCGCGGCGCACACGCACATCGTCAAGCGGTTTGCGCTTGTTGTTGATGGCCAAAAGCCCTTTGCCGTTGGATGAGCCTGCAATGAGCTGGAAATTTTTGTCAGACTGAAACTGCACCAAGTTTTGCATGGCGACGTTGAAAAGCATGTCCACCTCGCCAGCGAGCACCGCTGCAGACTGTGTATCGGGCTCATTGATGAAGCGAAACGTGACCTGTGGAATCTGCACCGCAGCGGCGTTCCTGAAGCCGGCGAACTTGGTCAGCGTGATGCCCCAGCCTTTTTTCCAGCTCACAAAACGGTACGGCCCGGTACCCACCGGCTGGGTTGCCGCCAGCGCGACAGAGTTGGGGTGCAGAATCACGGCGGTGTTTTCGCCCAGCCGAAACAACAGGTTGGCATCCGGGTGCTGCAGTTCAAGCACCACGGTCAGTGCATCAGGCGTGCTGATGCTGGCCATGTTGTCAAACAACACTTTTTTTGACTTGTTGCCAGAGCCTGCTGCCCGGGCGCGCTCAAACGTGAATTTGACCGCGCTGGCATCCAGCGGGGCACCATCATGAAACAGCACGCCCGGGCGCAGGGCAAAGGTGTAGCGTTTACCGTCCGGGCTGACCGCCCAGGATTGCGCCAACAGTGGCACCGTGGCGCCACTTTCTTCAATTTTGACCAACCCTTCCAGCACGTTGTAGTGCACCACCTCACCAATCGAGGCCGAGGCGGCTGTGGTGGGGTCCAGGCTGTCAGGCTCTAAAGACAAACTCAGCGTCACAGGACGCTGCACGCTTTGTGCCCAGGCTGCTGGCACACCACTTGCAAGCCCTGATAGCAGGCAAACTGACAACAAGGCAGAAGTCAACCATTGGCGAGGATTGAATGACATTGATTTTTCTCTCAAACAACAAACCACAAAGAGCCATTACAAAATCAAAACTGACGCAAAATTGAGCCGTCTTAGCGCACCGCCGCAGACCACGCCTACAGCACACGTGGCTGTGCAATGATGCTGGGTCGGTTAGGCGTCTCTCATCACTCATGGTAAAT
Organism: Rhodoferax sp.; assembly: GCF_028715765.1. Taxonomy (GTDB): domain Bacteria; phylum Pseudomonadota; class Gammaproteobacteria; order Burkholderiales; family Burkholderiaceae_C; genus Rhodoferax. The sequence goes on along the minus strand of NZ_JAQURE010000009.1, from coordinate 66,134 downwards.
CATCACCTCAACATGTACATCTGGCCTCAGTGGAAGCAAAGCTTATGCCAGTTTTGACCCAACCCGCCTTTTTTAAAACCCCGTCACGCTTGCCCAAATCAGTGACCTGGGGACTGCTTGTCACTGCGATTGTGTTCCTGACGGGGCTGCTGGCTTATGGTCTGAACACCATTTACAACGACCGCATGGCGCGCAGCAAACACCAAGCCGAGCGTGAGTTGATGGCCATTGGCCATTTGCAAGCCGAAGGGGTGACCAGTTGGCGCGAGCAGCGCATGGCCGATGCACTGGCGCTGTTGGACGACACCTTGCTGGCCCAGGCCGCCAGCACATGGTTCAAATCAGCCACACCCGCGCACGCCTTGCCGGTGCAACAACGCTTGCGCATTTTGCAAGAGCGCGCCAAGTATGTCGCGGTGTTTTTGGTCGATGATCAAGGGCAACTGCGACTCAATGCCGATGGCGTCATCACACAGCGGCTGCCTGCTCCTGAGCAGCAAGCACTGCAAAGCGCCTTCACCCAGGCCACCGCCGTTGCGGTTGAGCCGCGTGTGGATGCCATGTTTGCGTTCCCGTTTTTCGGTGTGATAGCCCCTTTGTTTGACGGCGCGCAGGCCACGGGCGCTGTCTGGCTGGTCAGTGATGTGCGCAGCACGCTCTACCCCATGCTAGACCGCTGGCCCACCCCCAGCAGCACAGCAGAGTCAAGCATCGTGGCTCGGCAGGGTGATGCGCTGATTTACCTTAGCCCACTGCGCCAGGCGGCCAATCAGAACCTCAATGTGCGCAGCCTGTTGACGCGCACCAGCGACCCTGCCGTGCAAGCCGTTTTGGGCACACGCGGTATTTTTTACGCTCAGGATTACCGCGCCCAAGAGGTCATTGCCCTCGCCAGCGCAGTGCCTGACTCGCCGTGGCTGGTGGTCTCAAAAATCGACGTAGCTGAAGTGATGGCCAACACGCAGCAGCGCGAGCTGCTGGCTTTGGGCTTGCCGGTGACATTAGGTTTGCTGCTACTGGGCATATTACTGACACTTTGGCAACGCAAGGCCTGGCTGCGTGAGCGCGCCCTCAAGGCCGACTTGCAACGCAACATGCGCTGGCTTGAAAATGCCCAAAAAGCTGCCTCAATCGGCTACTTTTCGCAAGACGTGGCAACGCAGCGCTTCACCACCTTTCACATGGCAGACGCCATTTTCAACACCACGCAACCCGGTCTGATGTCGGTCACAGATTGGCAAGCCTTGATTCACCCTGATGACCGCGAGCGCACCATTGCGCTGCACACGCAAGCCATCAAAAATCGCCAGCCACTGCGCACCCAGTACCGCATCTTGCATGACCCTGTCCACGACCACTACAGCGACCACTCGTTGCGCTGGGTTGAAACCTGGTGCGAAGTTGAACTCAACAAGGCCAGCGGCCATGTCACCCACCTCCTAGGCACAGTGCAAGACATCACCGAACGCAAACAAACCGAAGAAGAGCTCAACCGCTACCGTGCCGACCTGGAACAAAAAATTCGCCTCGACCCCATGACCAAAATTGCCAACCGGCGCGCGCTTGATGAGCAATTGAGCGCTGAATGGCAGCGCGCCATGCGCCAATCGTCAAGCTTGGCCTTTTTGATGATTGATGTGGACTTTTTCAAGCTTTACAACGACCACTACGGCCATACCGCAGGTGACGAGTGCTTGATCAAGGTGGCACAAGCCATTGCCGCATCGGTCAACCGAACCGGTGAATTGGCGGCACGTTACGGTGGTGAAGAGTTTGCCGTGGTGTTGCCTGACGCTGACTTGGCACGCGCCCAAGACACAGCAGAGCGCATTTGCCAAGCGGTACGTTCACTGAATATGGCGCACGCCAAATCAACGGCGGCGACAATTGTCACAGTCAGCATTGGTGTGGTCAGTGTGCAGCCCGTGTTCACGCCAACAAGCCCGCGCACCCTGGATGCATCATCAGGCGACACCACCACCAGCGCCATGCCAACAGGGGTGCAACGCATGGTCAACCAAGCAGATGAGGCGCTTTACCGTGCCAAGCAAACCGGACGCAACCGCGCTGTAGCCTACCGCAGTGGCCAGTGATTCCCGGGCGCAGGTGCATCTGTCACACAAACAGATTCGTCGAATAAAATTCAAAGGCTACAAGCACTGTCTGCTTGTCGTCTTGTGTTGGCTCGCATCAACCCCCCGCTGAGCGTTTTGATGCCGCCTCTCGAAGCGTCACCGCACCCCAACCCACACTATCATGACCGATACCACCCGCTTGCAACCTGGCTTAGACAGCCTGTCGAAATCTTTTGAGCCCGCCGCTCTGGAAGCCCACTGGGGGCCGAAATGGGAAAAGCGCGGTTACGGCGTGGCCGGGTTTCGCGGCACGGGCGCACCCAGTGCAGACGCAGCCGCACGCGGCGACAACTTTTGCATTCAGCTGCCACCGCCCAACGTGACCGGCACGCTGCACATGGGTCACGCGTTCAACCAGACCATCATGGACAGCCTGACGCGTTACCACCGCATGGCGGGCTTTAACACCGCCTGGATTCCGGGCACTGACCACGCCGGCATTGCCACCCAAATCGTGGTGGAGCGCCAGCTGCAAGCCCAAGGCATCAGCCGCCACGACATGGGACCAACACCCGCAGAAGCCCGCAAAAACTTTGTCAGCAAGGTGTGGGAGTGGAAAGAAAAGAGCGGCAACACCATCACCACCCAAATGCGCCGCATGGGCGACACGGTGGACTGGAGCCGCGAATACTTCACCATGGACCCGAAACTGTCCAAAACCGTGACCGAGACCTTTGTGCGCCTGTACGAGCAAGGCCTGATCTACCGTGGCAAACGTCTGGTCAACTGGGACCCAGTGCTGATGAGCGCCGTGTCTGACCTGGAAGTGGAATCTGAAGAAGAAGACGGTAGCCTGTGGCACATCCTGTACCCGTTTGCCGACGGCCCGCAACTGGTGGGCGGCGAACTGGCCCCCGGCCTGGTCGTGGCCACCACACGCCCCGAGACCCTGCTGGGCGACGTGGCCGCAATGATTCACCCGGAAGACGAGCGCTACAAGCACCTGATTGGCAAACACGTCACCCTGCCCTTGTCGGGCGACACACCTGCAGCATGGCGCACCATTCCGATCATTGCCGACGACTACGTCGACAAAGCCTTCGGCACCGGCGTGGTGAAAGTCACGCCCGCACATGACCAAAACGACTATGCAGTCGGCCAACGCCACCAACTGCCAATGATCTGCGTGCTGACACTTGATGCCAAAATTGAGAGCAAAGCACCCGGCGCCTATGTGGGCTTAGACCGTTTTGAAGCCCGCAAAAAAATCGTCAAAGACCTGCAAGCGCTGGCGCTGATGGTCGAAATCAAAAAACACAAGCTGATGGTGCCGCGCTGCGCCCGCACCGGCCAGGTGATTGAGCCGATGCTGACCGACCAGTGGTTTGTGGCGATGTCCAAAGTGTCTGAACAAGACCCCACGGGAAAAAGCATCACGCAAAAAGCCATCGACGCGGTGCAGTCTGGCCAAGTCAAGTTTGTGCCTGAGAACTGGGTCAACACCTACAACCAGTGGATGAACAACATCCAGGACTGGTGCATCAGCCGCCAACTCTGGTGGGGCCATCAGATTCCGGCATGGTACGCCGAAGATGGTACGGTATTTGTAGCAAGAAACGAACAAGAGGCAAGGGCTAAAGCACTAAAAGCAGGTTACTCTGGCGCACTCAAACGCGACGAAGATGTACTTGACACCTGGTACTCCAGCGCGCTAGTGCCCTTCAGCACCATGGGCTGGCCCGAAACCAGTACGCCTACCCCCAGCGCGGAACCAACGCTCAAGCAGATTCACAAGCCGGCAACAAGCTCAACGACATCGACCTCTACTTGCCCAGCAGCGTCCTGGTCACCGGCTACGACATCATCTTCTTCTGGGTTGCCCGGATGATCATGATGACGACCCATTTCACCGGCCAGGTGCCGTTCAAACACGTCTACATTCACGGCCTGGTGCGCGACGCGCAGGGTCACAAAATGAGCAAGAGTGAGGGCAATGTGCTCGACCCGGTGGACTTGATTGACGGCATTGCCCTGCCCGAACTGCTGGTCAAACGCTGTGAGGGTCTGCGCAAGCCCGAAACCGCACCGCAGGTGCGCAAAAACACCGAAAAAGAATTCCCCACTGGCATCCCCGCCTTTGGCGCAGATGCCCTGCGCTTCACCTTTGCGTCACTCGCCTCGCTGGGCCGCTCCATCAACTTTGACAGCAAACGCTGCGAAGGCTACCGCAACTTCTGCAACAAACTCTGGAACGCCAGCCGCTTTGTGCTGATGAACTGCGAGGGGCAAGACTGTGGACTCAAAGAGCACACTGCGGCCGAATGTGAAGTCGGCGCCAGCTACCTTGATTTCAGCCAGGCCGACCGCTGGATCGTCTCGCTACTTCAGCAAACCGAGGCCACCGTGGCGCAAGGCTTTGCCGACTACCGTCTGGACAACGTGGCGCAAACCATTTACGACTTTGTCTGGAACGAGTTCTGCGACTGGTATCTGGAAATTGCCAAAGTCCAAATCCAGCAAGGCTCAGACGCACAAAAGCGTGCCACGCGCCGCACCCTGATCCGCACGCTGGAAACCATTTTGCGGCTGGCACACCCCATCATTCCGTTTGTGACCGAAGAGCTGTGGCAAAAGGTCGCGCCGGTGGCTGGGCGCGGTGGTGATTCAATCGCTGTGGCCGCTTACCCGCTGGCGCAGCCTGAGCGCATTGACGCAGCGGCCATCGCGCACGTCGCCAAGCTCAAGACGCTGGTGGATGCGTGCCGCAATTTGCGCGGCGAAATGCAGGTCTCTCCCGCGCAACGCCTGCCGCTGTTTGCCTTGGCTGAAAGCGCTGCTGAGGCTGCGTTTTTGCGCCAGAGCGCAGCGGTGCTGCAAGCGCTGGCCAAGCTCAGCGAAGTCAAGGTATTTGAGTCTGGGACCGACTGGGCCGCCGCTGCGCAAGCCGCCCCGGTGGCGGTGGTGGGTGAAGCGCGCGTGTGCCTGTTCATGGAAATCGATGTGGTCGCGGAAAAAGTGCGCCTGAACAAAGAACTCACGCGGCTAGAGGGCGAAATCACCAAAGCCAACAGCAAGCTGGGCAACGAATCATTTGTGGCGCGCGCGCCAGCTAACGTGATTGAGCAAGAGCGCAAACGTCTGGCTGATTTTGAAGCCACCGTGACCAAGGTCAAAGACCAGTTGGCACGGCTGGGCTGAGCACGCGAGGGTCAGCGGCGGCGCAACACGTGAATGAAAGATTCACCCACCGTTTGTTGGTCTAGCAACTCATTGCCAGTTTGTTTGGCAAAGGCTTGAAAGTCGCGCAACGAGCCTTTGTCAGTGGCCACCACCTTGAGGGTTTGGCCGCTGACAAGCTCTGCCAACGCTTTTTTGGCCTTCAAAATGGGCAGGGGGCAGTTCAAGCCGCTGGCATCAATTTCTTTGTCGGTTTGCATGGTGTATGGGGTTTTAATAAGACTGAATCAAGCCGGAAAAACGCCGGTGGACAAATAGCGGTCACCTCGGTCGCAAACAATGAAAACAATGGTGGCATTTTTTTCGCGCAAGGCAATTTGCTGTGCCGCCCAGCAGGCACCCGCGGCAGAAATGCCTGCAAAAATGCCCTCTTCTCGCGCGAGTTTGCGGCACATGTCTTCGGCATCTTCCTGGCTCACATAAACCAATTCATCCACATGGGTGGGATCGTAAATTTTGGGCAAATAGGCCTCAGGCCACTTGCGAATGCCAGGAATGCGCGAGCCCTCAGTGGGCTGTACGCCAATGATTTTGACGGCCGGGTTTTTCTTTTTGAGGTACTGCGACACGCCGGTGATGGTGCCGGTGGTGCCCATGGCACTGACAAAATGGGTCACCTTGCCCTTGGTGTCTGCCCAAATCTCGGGCCCGGTGGTTTCCACGTGAATGCGCGGGTTGTCGGCGTTGGAAAACTGGTCTAGCACAAAGCCCTTGCCCTCGCGCGACATTTGGTCGGCCAAGTCGCGCGAGTATTCCATGCCGCCGCTTTTGGGGGTCAAGATCAGCTCAGCACCAAATGCCTTCATGGTTTGAGCCCGTTCAATCGACAGGTCTTCAGGCATGATCAAAATCATACGGTAGCCCTTGATGGCCGCAGCCATGGCCAGCGCAATGCCAGTGTTGCCTGAAGTGGCCTCGATCAGGGTGTCGCCAGGTTGGATGTCGCCGCGCTCTTGCGCGCGTTGAATCATCGACATGGCGGCTCGGTCTTTGACCGACCCTGCAGGGTTGTTGCCCTCCAGTTTGCCCAAAATCACGTTGTTTTTGGTTTGATTGGCGGCCGCGCCGATGCGCTGAAGCTGCACCAACGGGGTTTTTCCGATCAAATTTTCAATGGTTGAATAGTTCATACCCCACACTGTGCCATAATTCAGGGCTTCAAGCGTTGCCCGGGTGGTGAAATTGGTAGACGCAGGGGACTCAAAATCCCCCGCCGCAAGGCGTGCCGGTTCGATTCCGGCCCCGGGCACCATTCGACGCTTTCAGACAGTGTCAAAACACCTCAAAACCCGCTTTCCCTATAGGCCAGCGGGTTTTTTGTTGCCTCATCGGTTGTCAGTTTGCACCCATGCAGCTCAAACTTTTGTAGTTACCTTTACAGTTGCCACCAACCTTGAAGAGCAAGATCGTTTCATGAGGCATTACATCTTTTCTAGATTCCGCTTAGGCGTGTTTTCAAGCATGGTGAGCTTACTGGCAATTGCAGCACTTTTGGTCTATTTTTCTTTTGCCAAAACCGAGTTCTTTTTCGAGACGGCCAAAGAGCCCTTTCATTTCAGCCCCTACCTTGATTTGAATTTGGCTATTGAGGTGACACCTCCGCTGACAGATACATTTTTTGCTTCCAACACAAAATCCACGGTGCGCTTGCCCAAAGGCGAAACATTCAAGGGGTTTCAAAATTTGACCTTGGCTTTTGCCAGTGGTGAATGCGGTCAGGAACGCTGGGGAGGGCTGAGCGCTCAAAAGCTGGCTACGGCGAATCTTCTAGCCTTGCAGCAAGCCAATGTGGGCTACATGATCTCCACGGGTGGGGCTGACGACATGTTCACTTGCAGCTCTGAAACCGGCATGGAGACGTTCATCAAGCGCTATCAATCCAGCCATTTGCTCGGGTTTGACTTCAACATCGAAGCCCAACAAACCGAAGCCATGATCCAAGACCTGGTGCACCAGGTAAGTTTGGCGGCAAAACGTTACCCAGCATTGCGCTACAGCTTCACGCTGGCTGCCATTGGCACCGGAGAAGAAAACAGCTTGAACCCAACAGGCAAGAAGGTCATGCACGCGTTGGCCAAAGCGGAAATGGAAAACTTTCACATCAATCTGATGGTCATGAACTACGGCCATGCCGACCGTGGCAACTGCGTGGTGCGCAACGGACAATGCGACATGGTGGCCTCGGCCATTCGCGCGGTCAACAACCTCAGCCGCACTTACCATTTGCCGCTGCATCGGATTGAAGTCACACCCATGCTGGGCATCAACGACGAGACCAGCAATGTCTTCACGCTGGAAGATGCCCATAGGCTGGCCACATTTGCCAAAACCTACGGTTTAGGCGGGTTGCATTTTTGGTCATTGAACCGGGATGTCGGCTGCAAAGAGACCAGCACGCAGGTGTCGCCCACCTGTCACGGGCTCGCGGGTCTTGACAAGTTGGCTTTCACCCAAGCCTTTGCCTGGCTTGCTGCACCCACACCGGCAGTGCAACCCTGAGTCAGCCTGGCAAACCCTGCTGCACGGTGGGGTAACGCAGCGTCAAGCGCAACTCTTTTTTCAGGCGGGTGTTGTCCATGCGGCGAGACTCGCCCATGAAACTCAGCATCATGGCCGGCAATTGGCTTTGGGCGGCTTCGCGCGAAACACGTGGCGGATGTGGCAGGCCATACACATCAGCGGCCCAATCAAAGTAGTCCCCCATCTTCATGCACGTGTCGTCATTCGCGTTAAAGACCCGGCCTGAGCGCCCACGCCACAGCGCCGCCACGCAAGCGCGCGCCAGATCGTCGGCATGAATGTGGTTGGTGAACACATCGTCTTGTGGCTGCAGCACCGGCGTGCCTTTAAGCAGCCGAGCGTGCGGAGTGCCGCCTTCGCGGTCGGGCGCGTAAATGCCTGGAATGCGCAAAATACTGGTGCGCACGCCGCTGGCACGGCCAAAGTGGCGCACGCTTTTTTCAGCATAAATTCGCCTTCTAGCCCTTGCTGTGAGTGCATGAGTAGCTCTTGTTTCTGTAGTTACCTCACCTTGACAATCACCATACACGCCACTGGTAGAGCCATACACCAAGGCCTGTGCCGGGGTGCGCCTGCGCAGCACATGCAGCAACGCCTGGGTTCGCGGATCGGCCTCGCCTGCATTGGGTGGTGGTGCCAGGTGAATCACCTGGTTGGCCAAACCGCTCAGGCGCCTGAGGCTGCCAGGCTGATCAAGGTTACCCAGCAGCGGGGTCACCCCCAACGCCCGCAACTCACCCAAGCGTGCTGGGCTGGAGGTGAGCGCCAGCAGACGCATGCGTGGGCGCAACAGTTTGGCCACCCTGACGCCGACATCGCCACAGCCCACCAGCAGCACCCGCTGGCGTCTGAAGCGGGCGGGCATGGCAGTGGGGCGCGCGGCATACAACTGAGGGTGTGGGCTTCGCGTTACAGGCAAAATTGGCTCCTTGATCAAACATGCACCATGAGGATAACCAGAATATGACCGCACGCAACACACCCTTTCAAATCACCATAGAGCCCAGCGGCAGAAGTTTTACCGTCACCGAGGCAGACACCCTGCTGGCGGCGGGCATTGCCCAAGGCATCAACCTGCCCTACGGCTGCAAAGATGGTGCCTGCGGCTCATGCAAGTGCAAAAAAATCAGTGGCCACATCACCCACGGCACACACCAAAGCAAAGCCTTGAGCGACCTAGAAGAAGCCCAGGGCTATGTGTTGACCTGCTGCGCCACTGCGCACAGCGACGTGGTGCTGGAGTCGCGCCAGGTGACCGCTCAAAATGCCTTCCCCATCAAAAAAATGCCGACCCGTGTGACCGTGCTTGAAAAAAAATCGCCCGACGTGATGCGCATGGTGTTGCAACTGCCTGCCACCGAGGCGTTTGACTACCATGCGGGTCAATACATCGAATTTTTGCTGCGCGACAACGTTCGCCGCAGCTACTCCATGGCTTGCGCGCCGCATTTGATCAAGCAGGGGCTAGAGCTCCACATTCGCCACATGCCGGGTGGCAAATTCACAGATCAGGTGTTTGGCAGCATGAAAGAGCGCGACATCATGCGCATTGAAGGCCCCTATGGCAGCTTTTACCTGCGCGAAGACAGCGCCAAGCCCATCATTCTGTTGGCCTCAGGCACCGGTTTTGCCCCCATCAAAGCGCTCATTGAGCACATGCAATTTACCAACATCACCCGCCCCACCACGCTTTACTGGGGCGGGCGCAGACCCCATGATTTGTATTTGAATGACTGGGTAGAAGCCAAACTGACCGAACTACCCCAGCTGCGCTATGTGCCCGTGGTGTCTGATGCCTTGCCCGAAGACGGCTGGCACGGTCGCACCGGTTTTGTTCACCAGGCGGTATTGCAAGATTTTCCTGACCTGTCCGGCTTTCAGGTCTACGCCTGCGGCGCGCCGATTGTGGTGGAGTCTGCACACAAAGATTACTTTCAGGCTGGTTTGCCTGACAGTGAATTTTTTGCAGATTCATTCACCTCAGAAGCTGACAAGTAAAAGTTGCCACTGAGGCGGCGCGTAGCTTCTCCACACAGTTCTCCAAGCTTGCGGCTGGGTTGGTGTCAAGAGCCTGCTCAAACAGAGGATCTTTTCACCCTTTTGACAGCATGACGCATGCGCTCCAAGTCCTGAACCAAGGCTTTTGAGTAAGCAGCATACTGCCCATTCAAAATTTGGTGGGAATGCATCAATTTGTCGGCCTTGTACAAAGCCACCACGTTGGAGGCGGCGTAATGAAACATTTTGTGGTGCCCCATCAGGGCAGTAAAACCAGGGTAATGTCCCAAATGCGCCTTGCCTGGGCCGTGCAACCAACGACCTAAATCACAACGGTCATCGAAGCAAATCACGTCGGGTGAAAAGTCTTCGTTGGACTGGCCTTTCAAATACGCTTGCAAACGGTATTTCCAGTTTTGATGCGCTGCCATGGCAGCATCGACGTCAAAGTCGTTGAGCGCTTGCGCGGCCAATGGCGTCAGGATGCGCTGACTCGGCTTGGAAAACTTAGCGGGGTTGAGGTATTTTTTTAACGATCCAATCACTTGTGTTCCAACGTATTCAAAAAAAGGGATGAATTCAATACCGTGCGTGACACCCGTCAAGCCGGCATGAGGCTCGACCACAAGGCGACGCACGGTGAGTTCTTTTGTCATATTTGGATGTTAAAGAACTTAACTTTCAGGAAAAAATTCAAACCAAAACTGCGAACGAAGAAGCGGAACTTGTTGTCACATTTGACATTTTTTCACCTGGGCATGCGCCCACTGGATCTCATCGGGCGCGCGTAACCAGAGCCATCCAGGAACGAGAGACGATACAAAGCTTTACCTATTTAAGCCTGCCATAAGCCACAACGCAGGCTTTTTCGGGCACATTACGGGTTTTGAATTGCAGCCTTTCCTCAGCCTGAGACACACCATGACCACAGCCACCTCGCCATGCACCTTTCTAACCAACCGAAGCTTGCGTTGGTGCGCCGTCACTGCCACTTTTCTGGCAGGCTGCACCACCACCCCGCTACCCCCCATGGCACCCCCACCCAAACCAGCGCCGGTATTGCCCCCGGTGGTGATCATTGCACCACCACCCACCCCTGCCCTGGTCTCACAAGCGCGCAGCCCGCGTGACTACCGCATGGACGCCGCCGCCCACCTGTATGGCAAAAACCAAAACCGTGTGTACCGCGGCAAAATGCCGCCCTTGCTTTACGCCGTGGGCGTGCTGCAAGTTGAAGTCAACAGCCAAGGCCGGGTCACCAGCACCAGCTGGATGCGTGCCCCCAAACACGCCCCCGAAGTAATGGCCGAAATTGAACGTACCGTGCGTCAAGCCGAACCCTACCCCGCCCCGGTGCGCATGGGTCGGGTCACCTACACCGACACCTGGCTCTGGCACAAAAGCGGTCTATTCCAACTCGACACCCTCACCGAGGGTCAAATGTAAAACCGCTGGGCGCAGGCCGACGCGCCCTGAAACCCAAGGCTGGTTTGTCAGAAAACCAGCCACCCCGCGGTGTAAAGTATTTGCCATAGGACTTACGCAAAATTGCTCCAACTAGGCGCCCCGACGGAGACAGTACAAGCGTACGGCAAGTCGGGGCAACAACGTTGGTGCGGTTTTGCGTAAGTCCTGTGCCATTTATTTCAACCGGAGACCCTGATGAGCAAACAACTATCCGCCGCCGAACAAGCCTTGGGCGATGCCTCGCGCGACTACCACCGCCTGCCGACCCGCGGCAAAATTTCGGTCAACGCCACCAAACCCCTGTTCAACCAGCGCGACCTGGCGCTGGCCTACTCCCCTGGCGTGGCCTACCCGTGCCTGGACATTCAAGCCAACCCTGACCTGGCTTATGAGTTCACCAGCCGTGGCAACCTGGTGGGCGTGGTGACCAACGGCACCGCCGTGCTGGGTTTGGGCGACATTGGTCCGCTGGCGGGCAAGCCGGTGATGGAAGGCAAAGGCTGCCTGTTCAAGAAATTTGCCGGCGTGGACGTGTTTGACATTGAGCTGGCCGAGCGCGACCCCGACAAACTCATCGAGATCATTGCCGCGCTGGAGCCCACCCTGGGCGGCATCAACCTCGAAGACATCAAAGCACCCGAGTGTTTTTACATTGAAGAAAAGCTCAAAGCCCGCATGGGCATTCCGGTGTTTCACGACGACCAGCATGGCACTGCCATCATCAGCAGCGCCGCACTGGTGAACGCGCTGGAGCTGGTGGGCAAAGACATTGCAGCCGTCAAAGTGGCAGTCTCTGGCGCAGGCGCAGCAGCGCTGGCCTGCCTGAACGTGATGGTGGGTTTGGGCGTGCAAGAAAAAAATGTCTACCTTTGCGACTCCAAAGGCGTGGTCTACCTGGGTCGTCCAGGGGGTTACGACCACTCCAAAGCCCGCTTCGAGAAAGACACCAGCGCCCGCACGCTGGCCGATGCGGTCAACGGCGCCGACGTGTTCCTGGGCTGCTCTGCCGCCGGGGTGCTGACGCAAGACATGGTCAAAACCATGGCGGCCAGCCCAATCATCCTGGCGCTGGCCAACCCCGAGCCCGAGATTCGCCCCGAGCTGGCCAAAGCCGTGCGGCCAGACTGCATCATTGCCACCGGCCGCTCGGACTACCCGAACCAGGTCAACAATGTGCTGTGTTTCCCGTACATCTTTCGCGGTGCGCTGGACTGCGGTGCGACCCAGATCACCGATAGCATGAAGCTGGCCTGTGTGCGCCAAATTGCCGACTTGGCCAAGGCCGACATCAGTGAAGAAGTGGCGCACGCCTACGCTGGCCAAGAGCTGGCCTTTGGCCCAGACTTCATCATCCCCAAACCCTTTGACTCGCGCCTGATCTTGCGCATTGCCCCGGCGGTGGCGGCCGCGGCTGAAGCCTCTGGCGTGGCCAAACGCCCGATCAAGGACATGGACGCTTACCGGCGCGAACTCTCGCGCTTTGTTTACTCCACCGGCATGCTGATGGAGCCGGTGTTCAACGCCGCCCGGCTGGCACCAGCCGCTGCCAAGCGCGTGGCCTATGCCGAAGGCGAAGACGAGCGCGTGCTGCGTGCGGCTCAAATCGTCATCGAAGGTGGCCTGGCACGCCCCATTTTGATTGGCCGCCCAGCGGTGATGGAAGCCCGCATTGCCAAAGCTGGCCTGCGCCTGCAACTGGGCAAAGATGTCGATGTGATCAACCCCGAAGACGACCCGCGTTTCAGGCAATATTGGGAAACCTACCACCAGCTCAAAGGCCGCGACGGTGTCAGCCCCGAGGCCGCCAAAGCCGCCGTGCGCCGCAGCACCACCACCATTGCAGCACTCAGCGTCAAACTGGGCTACGCCGATGCCATGCTGTGCGGCATGCATGGCCGCTTTGACGTGCACCTGGACCACGTGCGCGATGTCATTGGCTACGCCCCGGGCATCAGTAACTTTGCCACGCTCAATGCCCTGATGCTGGAGCACCACAGCCTGTTTGTGGCCGACACCTATGTCAATGAAGACCCCAGCGCCGAGCAACTGGTGCACATTGCGCAAATGGCTGCGGTTGAAGTCAAACGCTTTGGCCTGCAGCCCAAAGTGGCGTTTTTGTCACATTCCAACTATGGCTCGTCCTCGCGCGCTTCGGCGCGCAAAATGCGCGCCGCACGCGACTTGTTCAAAGCCGCTTGTCCAGACGTTGAATGCGACGGCGAAATGCAAGGCGACACCGCGTTGTCTGAAGAAATTCGCCACGCCACGCTGCAAGACTGCACCCTCAGCGGCTCGGCCAACATCCTGATTTGCCCCAACCTGGATGCCGCCAACATTTTGTTCAATGTGCTCAAAATGACTGGCAGCAACGGCGTCACCGTTGGCCCCATCCTGCTGGGTGCAGCCGCCACCGCCCATGTGCTCAACCCGTCAAGCACCGTGCGCCGCGTGGTCAACATGACCGCCCTGGCCGTGGCAGATGTCAACGCAATGCGCTGATGCCGCACAACTGATGCTGAGCTAAGACCACGCCAATCCCACGAAAAATTGGCGTGGTCTTTTTTTTGGGGTGAAGGTGAGAGTGAGGGTTTAACCCGGCAGGGCGACTGGACTCAAAGATTTATAAGAAAACAGCCTCTAGAGCATATCCAAAAAGCGTGAGCAGCTATGAATTTTGGTCACTTTACAACGCACCATCCACGCAGATAAGGCGTGGTGGTTGGGTCAGGTGACCGGGCTTTGGGGGTAAAAGCGCGCGAACCTGACCCAGCCGCCGCGCCGTGCCAGAGCCACCAAAGCACCAGGGCAGCCAGAGACACCCCCACAGCAGCCGCACCTGAAAAATCACACCGCTGCGACCCACACCCACCCAATGCCCATGAATTGACGGGGTGTTTGGCGCGTGCCCAGGCCTTTTGCCAAGCGCTTGTTTCACAATGTCATCACCATCACGCATTCGACATTCTCACCACCATGACCGCACTCAATGTGTTGGGCACACCCCTTGTGCCTTGCTCTTACGACCCCCTCACCGGCTATTTTCGTGACGGCTGCTGCCACACCGACGCGCAAGACCACGGCACCCATGTGGTGTGCGCCCGCATGACGCGTGAGTTTCTTGACTTCTCGCTGGCCCAGGGTAACGACTTGATCACAGCGCGACCTGATCATCGCTTTGCCGGGCTCAAACCCGGTGACCGCTGGTGCTTGTGCGTGCTGCGCTGGCTTGAAGCACTGCAGGCGCAGGTGGCACCGCCGGTTGAATTGCGCAGCACGCACATCAAGGCGCTGGAGCGCGTCACACTGGCGCAACTGCAAGCCCATGCCACCGAATTGAGCCCTGACTGACATGACCACTGCCACCCCTTCTCGACCCACCCTGGTGGCCTGGCTCGGCTACGGCGGCTTGCTGCCCTTTGTGGCCACAGCGCTGGTGAGCTGGCTTGAGCCAAACCACCGCAGTTTTTGGCAAGACATGCTGGTGGGCTATGGCGCTGTCATTTTGAGTTTTGTCGGGGCGCTGCACTGGGGCTTTGCCATGGTGCACCCTGACACTGCTGGCAAATCAATGAACGGCATGTATGCCTGGAGCGTGATGCCGTCCTTGCTGGGTTGGGCGGCGCTGCTGGTGCACCCGGGTGCAGCGGTCACCTTGCTGATGGCCGGTTTTTTGGCGCAATACCGACAAGATGTGCGTCTGACACGGGTGCTGGCCTTGCCGCCTTGGTACCTCCCCCTGCGCTTGCAGCTGACGTTAGTGGCCTGTGCCTGCCTGGCATCGGTCTACGTGTTAACGCCCAACGCGCCACCCAGTTTGCTCAACGCCTGAGTTTGAGCCATAAAAAAAACGAGCCGCAGCTCGTTTTTTTAAAGTGAGCAACCAGGAATTACTTCTTGGTTTCCATCATTTTTTTGCATTCAGCTTTCATCTTGTCATCAGCTTTTGCATCCATCTTTTTGCAAGCTGCCATTTTTTCTTCCATGGCCTTGGCATCTTTCATGGCACCGCCATGAGAAGCTGCAAAAGAACCCGTGGCAAACGCAGCCAAAACCAAAGCAGACAATAATTTCGTCATACCAGCTCTCCAAGTGAATCTATGAAACGCCCAAACCGAGCGCAGAAATAATGTACCGCAGCCTGAAAAAATTGAACTTTGTAGCGCCTCAAAGGCTTGTCCAAGCTGGGCTTATTGCCCGGGGGCTGATGCTGTGCCTTGGGCTGGCGTGTGCCAGCCCACACAGCCAAGCTGCCCCACGCACACCGCGTGATGATGCCGAAGTCTTGGCGCGCTTGCCAACGCGGCCTGGCGATGCGTCCACCCAGCACCTGGCTGCCTTGCGTGCGCAAGTGGCTCAAACCCCAACCGATGCCGAAGCCACCCGTGCCTTGGCACAGGCCTACTTTGACCAAGCCATGGCGCAAGGCGACCCGCGCTACATTGGCTATGCGCAGGCCAGCCTGCAGCCCTTTGCCAAAACCATGACGGCTGAGTTGCTGCTGGTGCGTGGCCAGCTCAAGCAATACAGCCACCAATTCGAGGCCGCCTTGGCCGACTTTGCCGCGGCACTGCAAGCCAACCCACAATTAGCGCAAGCCCAGGCCTGGCGCGGTGCCATTTTTTTGGTGCAGGCCAACTACCCGGCAGCCCGTGAAGTGTGTCAAGCCCTGCACAGCCTGGGGCGCACCGCCTTGGGCGGTGCGTGTCAGGGCTTGCTGCAGGCCTACACCGGTGACCTGGGTCGCGCCCAAGCCACTTTGCAGCAGGCCTTGAACGTCAGCACAGATGCGGACAGCCAGCTTTGGCTGCACACCCGCCTGGGTGAAGTGGCGCATTGGCGCGGCCAGCCCGTTCAAGCCGAGCAGCATTTCAAAGCCGCCTTGGCACTGGGGCTGGACGACGGCTACCTGCTGGCCGCCTGGAGCGACTTTTTGCTTGACACGGCGCGCCCCGCTGAAGTGGTGCAGTTGCTCAAACCCTGGGAAGCCTCCGACAGCCTGCTGCTGCGCCTGGCGCAAGCCGAGCAGCAGCTCAAACTGCCCGCCGCCGCCGCCCACCGGCAAGCCATGGCCAACCGTTTTGAAGCCGCCCGCTTGCGTGGCGATGTGACCCACCGCGCGGAAGAAGCCCGCTTTGAAATGCACCTGCGCGCCAACCCCCAAGCGGCTTTGACGCTGGCACAGGCCAACTACCAAGTGCAGCGCGAGCCACGCGATGCCCGCATCTTGCTAGAGGCAGCGCTGGCCGCCCAAGCCCCGGCTCAAGCCCAGGCGGCGCTGGACTGGCTGCGCAACAGCGGCTTTGAAGACACCCGCCTGCAAAGCATGGCGCAAACCCTCAACACCCTGACACCATGAGCACCCGGATCCTCTTCTCGCACGCTCTTTCACTCTTGCGCTTGTGCGTGCGCCGCACCTTGACCCTGCTGGCACTTACTCTGGGGCTGACACTGGGCTTGACTGGCCCGGCCAGCGCCCACAAAGCCAGCGACAGTTTGCTGATGTTGAACGTGCAGGGGCAAACCCTCAGCGGCCAGTGGGACATTGCCCTGCGCGACATCGACTTTGCCTTGGGGCTAGACGTTGACGGCAACGGCGACATCACCTGGGGCGAACTGCGCCAGCACCAGACAGCCCTGAACAGCTGGGCGCTGGCCCATTTAAGCCTGCAGCGCGGCGGCGCCTGCACGCTGCAGGTGGCGCAACTGCAAGTTGACGAACACACCGACGGCGGCTATGCCGTGCTGCAGCTAGGCGGCCAATGCCCCAGCGCCACGGCTGATGTCAACCTGACCTACCAGCTGCTGTTTGACCAAGATGCCCTGCACCGCGGCCTGCTGCGCCTGCAGCTCGACGGCCACACCCACACCGCCGTGCTGTCGCCCACGCAACCCAGCCAGACCTTCAAGGCACAGTCGGTCTCCAGCTTCACCCATTTTGTTCAGTACCTGGTGGAAGGCGTGTGGCACATCTGGATGGGGTTTGACCATATTTTGTTTTTGCTCTCGCTGCTGCTGCCCGCGGTACTGGTCATAGAACAGCGCAAATGGGTCGCTGTGCACAGCTTTGGCCAGGCCCTGCATGAAGTTTTATGGGTGGTCACGGCGTTTACCGCAGCACACTCCATCACCCTGACACTGGCCGCACTGCGGCTGGTGGAGCTGCCGTCCAGGCTGGTGGAGTCAACCATTGCGTTGTCGGTGGTGCTGGCCGCGGCCAACAACCTCAAACCCGTCATCACCCAGCGGCGCTGGATGATGGCCTTTGGGTTTGGCCTGATCCACGGCTTTGGTTTTGCCAGCGTGTTGGCCGAGCTGGGCCTGCCGCAAGAGGCGCTGGTGTTGTCGCTGCTGGGCTTTAACCTGGGCGTGGAAGTGGGTCAACTGGCCATTGTGGCGGCGTTTTTGCCGGCAGCTTACTGGCTGCGGCACAGCCGCTTTTACCGTCGCGGCGTGTTTGTGGGTGGCTCGGTGCTGACCCTGCTGCTGGCTGCGGTGTGGCTGGCCGAGCGCGCCTTCAACCTGAAACTCTTATGAACATCAGCGTGGTCTGGTTCAAGCGCGACTTGCGCCTGCACGACCACGCCGCGCTGATGCAAGCCGCTGCCTGCGGCCCGGTGCTGTGCCTGTATGTGATCGAGCCCGGCCTGTGGGCACAGCCCGATGCCGCTCGCCAACACTATGAATTTGTGCTGGAGAGCTTGCGCGAGCTGGCGCGTGCGCTGAAAGCCCTGGGCGGCCGCTTGCACGTGCGCACCGGCGACGTGGTTGCGGTGTTGTCAGAACTGCACGCCCTGCTACCGTTCAACGGCCTTTTTTCGCACGAGGAAACTGGCAACGCTTTCACTTATGCGCGCGACACGGCCGTGGCCCAGTGGTGCCAGCGGCACGCTGTGACGTGGCAAGAGTCGGCCCAGTTTGGCGTGGTGCGCCGCCTGCAAAACCGCAACCTCTGGCACAGCCACTGGGTCACACACACCAGCGCTAAACAGCACCCTTGCCCCGGCACGAGTGCATGTGCAGGCATGGGCATGGGCCTACTGCAGTTTCAGCCCTCGCCCTGGCCCGCCCAGACCGTGCCCGCTGCACAAGACCTGGGGCTGGCGGCGTTTGACCCACCCCGGCGTCAGCGCGGTGGGCGCAGTGTGGGGCTGGCCGTGCTGGATGATTTTTTGCTAGACCGCTGCCGCCATTACCGGGGCGGCATCTCGTCACCCCTGTCGGCGCCTGAGGCCTGCTCGCGCTTGTCACCGTACCTCAGCTTTGGGTGCCTGAGCCTGCGCGAAGTGGTGCAAGCCACCGAGCAAAAGGCGCTTCAACTTCAAGAGCACTCTATGCAAGAAGCAAAAGGGCTAGAGGCATTTTTGAGCCGATTGCATTGGCACTGCCATTTCATCCAGAAGTTGGAGTCTGAGCCCGAGCTGGAGTGGCGCAACGTGCACCGCGGCTACGACGGCCTGCGTGAACCCGACTGGAACCCGGCCCACTTTGCCGCCTTGCAAGCCGGGCGCACCGGCTGGCCGATGGTGGACGCCTGCGTGGCCATGCTGCGTGACACCGGCTGGCTCAACTTTCGCATGCGCGCCATGCTGGTCTCGGTGGCAGCGTACCCGCTGTGGCTGCATTGGCATGAAGTGGGTCAGTGGCTGGCACGCCAATTTTTAGACTATGAGCCCGGCATCCACTGGAGCCAGCTGCAAATGCAAAGTGGCACCACCGGCATCAACACCACCCGCGTCTACAACCCGGTCAAGCAAGCGCAAGACCACGACCCGCGCGGTCTGTTTGTGCGCCGCTGGTGCCCCGCCCTGCGCCACGTGCCCGACAGCTGGCTGCTCGAGCCCTGGAAAATGCCTGAGAGTGTGCAAGCCGCCTGCGGCGTGCGTGTGTGTGCCGATGCACCAGCAGGTGCACCAGACGCCTGGCCGCTGCCGCCCGTCGACCTGGAAGCCGCCACCCGCGCCGCCAAAGACCGCCTGCACAAACTGCGCCGTGCGCCAGAGGTGCGCGCAGGCAAAGCGGCCATAGTGGAAAAACACGCCTCACGCAAAGGGCGCGACAGTGGCACGCGCGCCCCAAACCGCAAGCCCGCTGCAGACAGCCGGCAAATTGGGTTGTTTGATGAGTCCCTCTAACCAGCGCAAAGTACCCAAAACTACCACCTATCCAATGGCTGACCCGCAACGTCCCCATCCACCCAACGTCAATCTGACACTTGCCAGCAAAGTTAATCAATTTCAATAGCTGCTTACGCTTTATCCATAAGCTCTAGAGGCATATTTAGCACACAAAAATCATCTACATGCGCAAGAAATCAGACCTGCCCAGCAAAATTTGCCCCATATGCCACAAGCCCTTTGCCTGGCGTAAAAAATGGGAGCGTGATTGGGACAACGTCAAATACTGCTCAGAGCGCTGCCGCCGCAGTGGCCCTAGCCCTTCAGGAAACCAGCCATGACCACCCTGATTTACTGGTTTAGAAACGACCTGCGCCTGCACGACAACCCGGCCTTGACCCAAGCCTGCGCGCAAGCCAGCGCCGTGCTGCCGGTGTACTGCCTGGGCAGTGCCAGCGCCACCCACAATGGTGAGCCACGCTGGGGCGTGATGCAGCCCAGCGTGCACCGCCAGCGCGTCTTGCTTGACAGTTTGCAAGACCTTGACGCACAACTGCGCCGCTTGGGCAGTGCCTTGACCGTGCTCTACGGCGCCCCGGGTGAGATGCTGCCCAAGCTGGCCCAAGCCCTGAATGTGCGCACCGTGCACTGCGAACACATCGCCGCCACCCATGAACGCTCTGAGGTTGATGGGCTGCAACAAGCGGGGTTGAACGTGGCAAGCCACTGGCAGTCCAGCCTGTTTGAGCCCGCCGCTCTGCCCTTCAAAGTGCCAGACCTGCCCCCGGTTTACACCCAGTTTTGCCAGGCACTCAGCCACGCCCACACGCCCGTGGCAGCACCCCTGCCCGCGCCCACCCAGCTGCCGCCCTTGCCGCGCACCGCGCACGGCTATGCCTGCGTCAACCTGGCGCAGGCACTGGCCAAGCTGGGCGACATCACTCTCGAGCCACGCAGCAGCGTGCCCTATTGGCTGGGCGACTTTGCCGGGGGCGAGCGTGCCGCACTTGGCCACCTGGCACGCTACTTTGCGTCCAACTTGCCGCCCCGCTACAAAGCCACGCGCAACGGGCTCACAGGCACAGACTTTTCCAGCAAAGTGTCACTCTGGCTGGCCTCTGGCGCGCTGTCGGTGCGCCGGCTGCACCAGTCGATGGTTGACTTTGAGCACACGCATGGCACCAACGAGGGCACCGAATGGCTGCAAAAAGAACTGCTGTGGCGCGACTACTTCCGGTTTTTGCACCTGCAGCATGGCGACACCTTGTTCAGGTACCGCGGCCTGCGCGACAAAGTGCCGCCGGTGCACCACGACCCGGCGCAATTCACCCGCTGGTGCCTGGGCCGCACGGGGGAACCCCTGGTGGACGCGGCCATGCATGAACTGCTGGCTACCGGCTACTTGTCCAACCGCCTGCGCCAGGTGGCAGCGAGCTATTTGATTCATGAGTTGGGTGGCGACTGGCGCGCTGGTGCCGCCTGGTTTGAGGCGCAGTTGTTTGACTACGATGTGTACAACAACCAAGGCAACTGGCTCTACATTGCCGGCATGGGATGCGACCCACGTGGCGGGCGCCGCTTCAACGTGGCCAAACAGGCGCATGACCATGACCCGGATCAGCGCTACCAAAAGCTGTGGCAACAAGTTTGAACCCAAGAGCAACATGACCGTGAGACCGTGACCGTGACCGTGAAAGCAAACCTTGCCCCCTATCCAGCGCCAGCCCCAGCCCACACCCTGCGGCTGATTCTGGGCGACCAGCTCAACCCGCTGCACAGCTGGTTTTCAAAAGCAGACACCAGCGTGATCTACGTGCTGATGGAGATGCGCCAGGAAACTGACTACGTGTTGCACCATGCGCAAAAAATCATCGCCATTTTTGCTGGCATGCGCGCGCTGGCACAGCTGCTGCGCGAGACTGGCCACCGCGTGCATTACCTGGCCATTGACGACGCGGCCAACACCCAAAGCCTGACGGACAACTTGAGCGCCCTCATCCGCCACTACGGCGTGCAGGTGTTTCAATACCAAGACCCCGACGAATACCGCCTAGACCAACAATTGCAAGCGTTTTGTGCCTCTAGACCATATGGAATAAGCGCAAGCAGCTCTGCTATTAATAGCAATGAGGGTCAGCGCGTTGACATCAACGCCAGCAGTTGCGGCGTTGACAGCGAACACTTCTACACCCAGCGCCATGAAGTGGCAGAGCTGTTTGCTGGGCGCAAGCAGTGGCTGATGGAGACCTTTTACCGCCACATGCGCAAACGCCACCGCGTGCTGATTGACGGGGCCGACAAGCCCGCCGGTGGCCAATGGAACTTTGACGCCGAGAACCGCAAGCCCTGGAAAGGCTCACCCCCCGAGCCACCCGATTTGCGCCCGCAGCACGACCACAGCGCCCTGTGGGCCAGCATTCAAGCCGCAGGCGTACAGAGCTTTGGCGAGCCCAATGCTGCCAACTTCCGCTGGCCCCTGAACCGCTTGGAGGCCTTGCAGCAGCTTGACCACTTCATCACCCACGCCCTGCCCCACTTTGGCGACTATGAAGATGCCATGAGCCGCAAAGCCATGCGGTTGTTCCACAGCCTGCTCTCTTTTGTGATGAACGTGAAACTGCTCAACCCGCGTGAAGTGGTGCAGCGCGTTGAGGCCGAGTGGCGCGCTGGCCGCGTGGAGCTGGCCGCCGCTGAAGGCTTTATCCGCCAGGTGATTGGCTGGCGCGAGTATGTGCGCGGCATTTACTGGGCGCAAATGCCGGGCTATGACGCGCACAACTACTTTGCACACACCAGGCCGCTGCCCCAATGGTTTTGGACGGGCAACACGCGCATGAACTGCTTGGCTGCCGCCATCACCGGCTCGCTGCAAACCGCCCACGCGCACCATATTCAGCGTCTGATGGTGATTGGCAACTTTGCCCTGCTCGCTGGGCTGGATGTGCAGGCGCTGCACCGCTGGTATTTGGGTATTTACATCGACGCGTTTGAGTGGGTGGAGCTGCCCAACACCCTGGGCATGAGCCAGTTTGCCGACGGCGGCCTGCTGGCCACCAAACCCTATGTGTCAAGCGCCGCCTACATTGACCGCATGAGCGACTACTGCAAAGGCTGCGCCTATGACAAAAAACAGCGCCTGGGGGACTCTGCCTGCCCGTTCAATGCGCTGTACTGGGACTTTTACCAGCGCAACGCCGACAAACTGGAACGCAACCCGCGCATCGGCATGGCCTACCGCCAGCTGGCCAAAATGCCGCCAGAAGAACTAGCCGCGCTGCAAGCCCAGGCCAGCGCCACACGCCAGCGGCTTGATGCGCTTTGAGAGCTCAAAGCCTGCCCCTATCCCTGCCTTCCCCCAAAGGGGGAAGGAGTGAAGATATGCGATTGACTAAATGCTGCGCATAGGTTTTTGCAAGCTCACGGGCATTTGCAGGGTCTGCATGTCCCACTGCTCCAGCACCAACACCGCATGCAAGCACTCCTCAAGCGCAGCGTGGGCGCGTTGCGCGTCTGACGCAATGCGCTGATGCACGGCCACGTCGGTATCGGTTTGGTTCAGGCAGTCTTGTTGGTAAGCAAACAAATCACGCAAGCCAATCAGATGTTTAGCCACCTGGGCGGGGCAGGCACACTGGTAAATCAGCGACTGATCCAGAATGTGACTGAGCTGTTTGTCTGAAAATTGGGTCTTCAAAATCATTCCTTGGGGACGGGTTGAATGTGCGCACAAGCCACCGGCTTGGCAAAACCTTTGACCTGAATGGCCTCGGTCATGGGCGTGTTGACAAAATCAAAATGTGCCTTGGCAGCAGTGTCTTGGGTCGCCAAAATCTCGCCGCCAGCAGCCAAAGCGCAGAGCCTGGCGGCCACGTGCACATGCTTGCCAATCACATCAAAGTGCACATGCTCATGGGTGCCCAAAATGCCAGTCAGCACCAGCCCATCGCTCAAGCCAATGCCAATGCCGATCGCATCTGCCCGATTCGTGCACTGAATGGCTTGGGCGCATTTCAAGGCCAAATGGCAGCGTGCAGCACCCTCAAACACCGCCAACAGCCCGTCGCCCGTGGTTTTGACCACCATGCCGTCATGGGCACGAATCAGCCGGGCTTGTTCGCCCAAAATGCGGTTGAGCCGGACAAAATAATCTTGCGCGGTCGACGCCACAATGTGGCGAGACGAGTCGCGGATGTCGGTGAACATCACCGTCATGTCAAACAGTTCTGCATGGCCGGGCTCGGGGTGCTTGAAAATGCGGCGCAAACCACCGGTGGGCAAAAACCGCAACAGGTTCAGGTGCTCTGAGTTGAGTTTTCTGGCCAAGTTTTGCCTGGCCATCTCGTCTTGAATTTGCCGGGCAAGCGCATCAGGGTCAATCGGTTTTTCAATCAACCCCTGAATATGGCCTGCCTTGCGCAATGGCTCCAAGGCTCTTTTTTCAGTGCCGGGGCTCACGATCACCAGCACCTGCGTGGTCGGGCAGACGTGTTTCAAGTGCGCTAATAAATCAGCCGGTGGTGCGTCGGTGGCATGGTGGTTGAGCAACAAAATGGCGCTGCACTGTGCCGATGGTGCCAGCTGTATGTCGGCCAAGCTCGCGTGCACGTGCAAAGCGCAGCCCTCAAGCCGCACCATGCGCTCGACCAGCAGTGAGCGGGTGTAGGCGTTGCTGTCGGCAATCAATAAATGGTTTTGCGATGGCATAAGGTCTGGGTAATCATGAGGTGAGCAGTCAGCAATGATTATTGCGCTTTGAGCCGTGTTTCATCACCCTGCTTGTCTGCAAACCCCTAGCACGCGGACTGCTGCCACGCCCACCCCCATATCGCCTAGACTGCAGCGCTTGACTGAACATTCAGCACACACCATGAACACATTTCCAGACGGTTTTCGCGCCTTGGTGCTTGGCGCATCAGGCGGCATTGGGCAGGCTTTTGTAGCGCTGCTGCAAGCCAACCCACGCTGCAGCGAGGTGATCGGGCTGCACCGCAAGTCTGCGCCTAGCCTTGACTTTGACGACGAGGCCAGCATCGCCAACGCCGCTGACGCCTTGCGCGCAGGTGGCAAGTTTCACCTGATCATCAATGCCGCTGGCGTGCTGCACACCGCCGGTTTCATGCCTGAGAAAAAACTCGGTGACCTGAGTTATGCCCAATTAGAGACCACCTTTCGCGTCAACACCTTTGGCCCAGCCTTGGTGCTGCGCCATTTCGCTGCGCTGCTCGATGCCCAGCGCAGTGTGCTGGCCCTGCTGTCGGCCAAAGTGGGCAGCATCGAAGACAACCGCCTGGGCGGCTGGTACAGCTACCGCGCCTCCAAAGCGGCGCTCAACATGCTGCTGAAAACTGCCGCCATTGAGGTCAAGCGCAGCAACCCACAGGCGGTGCTGGTCAGCCTGCATCCTGGCACCGTCAACAGTGCCTTGTCCAAACCTTTCAAGGGTGAACAAATTGGCCGCCAAGCCATGCTGGCTGTGCATGAGATGCTGCAAACTTTAAACAGCTTGACCCCTGCCGACACCGGCTCTTTTGTGGCTTATGACGGCGCACGCTTGCCTTGGTAAAGCGCTGAAAAAGCCCTTTGCAGAACGGCAGTTGCCGGAACCCAAGGGCAATAAACCGTGGCCTGCGGCATGGCTTTGAGTTACCGACAATCAGCCTCTTCTTATTTAACGTTTGAGTTTTTTCATGAACCGACACCTCTGGCTTTTGGCCATTTGCCAAGGCCTTTTTTTGACCAACAACGTCACCTTCATTGCCATCAATGGGCTGGTGGGCTTGAGCTTGGCACCGCTGGGCTGGATGGCCACCCTACCGGTGATGGGTTATGTGGTGGGAGGCGCCTTTTCCACCAGCCTGGTGGCCCAAACCCAGCAACGCTACGGCCGTAAAACATCGTTCCAAATGGGGCTGGTGGTGGCTTGCCTGAGCGCCCTGCTGTGCGCCTATGCCGCCTGGAGCCGCAACTTTTGGCTGTTGTGCGCTGCCACGCTGGTGGCCGGCTACTACAACGCCAACGCCAATTTGTACCGCTTTGCCGCCGCCGAGCTGGCCAATGCCGGTGCCAAAGAAAAAGCGGTCTCGATGGTGATGGCCGGTGGGCTGATTGGCGCGGTGGCCGGCCCCAACTTGGCCGCCCAAACCCGCGCTCTGACTGCGGTGCCGTTCATGGGCGCTTATCTGGCCCTGGCCGTGGTAGCGCTGCTGTCTATGCTGGTGCTGGCCTTCATCACTTTTCCCCCGGCGCCTGCGCCCTCGCACCACAGCCAAGGTCGCACGCTCAAAGAGATCATGCGCCAACCTGCCTTCATGGTGGCTGCCGCCTGCGGGGCACTGGGTTTTGGGGTGATGAACCTGCTGATGGCGGCCACACCACTGGCCATGCAGCAGTGCAGTTTGCCGTTTTCTGATGTGGCTTTGGTGCTGGAGTGGCACGTGATTGGCATGTTTGCGCCGGGCTTTTTCACCGGGCATTTGATCAAACGCTTTGGCGTGCTGCCCATTATGGGTGTGGGTGTGGTGCTGAATGCGGCGTGCATTGGCATTGCGCTCACGGGCGTGGATTTGCATCAGTTTTTGATTGCCTTGTTTTTGCTGGGCGTGGGCTGGAACTTTTTGTTCACCGGCAGCACCACCTTGTCGCTGCAAACCTACACCCCGCAGGAAAAAGACCGGGCGCAAGGTGCGCTCAATTTCTTTGTGTTTGCCACCACCGCGCTGAGTTCATTGGCCTCTGGCGTGCTGGTCACCACCCAAGGCTGGCTGTGGCTCAACGCCGGGTCTATGCTGCCCGTGCTGCTGACCGGGGCGGCTATTGTTTGGCTGGCAACCCGGCCAGCGGCGCAACGGGGTTGAAGCAGCCTCACTCCACCGTCACGCTCTTGGCCAAGTTGCGCGGTTTGTCAACGTCGGTGCCACGGGCACAGGCGGTGTGGTAAGCCAGCAGCTGCAGCGGCACCACGTGCAGCATGGGCGAGAGTTCGCCATAGTGCTCGGGCATGCGGATCACGTGCACGCCTTCGCTGCTCTCAATCTGGCTGTCGGCATCGGCCAGCACATACAGCACGCCGCCACGGGCGCGCACTTCATGCATGTTGCTTTTGAGTTTTTCCAGCAGCACGTCATTGGGTGCCACGGTCACCACCGGCATGGCACTGGTCACCAGCGCCAACGGGCCGTGTTTGAGCTCACCAGCGGGGTAAGCCTCGGCGTGGATGTAGCTAATTTCCTTGAGCTTGAGCGCGCCTTCCAGCGCAATGGGGTAATGCAAGCCGCGCCCCAAAAACAGCGCATTTTCTTTGGCTGCAAAGTCTTGCGCCCAGGCCATCACTTGCGGCTCTAGCGCCAGCACCGCCTGCAGCGCAGCCGGCAAGTGGCGCATGGCGTTGATGTGGCGTGCCTCTTCGGCATCTGACAGCAAGCCGCGCGACTGCGCCAACGCCAGGGTCAGCAAAAACAAGCCCGCCAGCTGTGCGGTAAAGGCTTTGGTGCTGGCCACGCCAATTTCAACTCCGGCGCGGGTGATGTAGGCCAGCTCGCACTCGCGCACCATGGCGCTGGTGGCCACGTTGCAAATGGTCAGGGTGTGCGGCATGCCCAGGCTTTGCGCGTGGCGCAGGGCAGCCAGCGTGTCGGCGGTTTCGCCAGACTGCGTGATGGTGACCACCAGCGTGCGCGCATTGGGCACCGAGTCGCGGTAACGGTATTCGCTGGCCACTTCCACCTGGGTCGGGATTTTGGCAATGGACTCCAACCAGTATTTGGCGGTGCAGCCGCTGTAAAAACTGGTACCGCAGGCCAGAATCAACACCGAGTCGATGTCTTTGAACACGCGCGCGGCGCTGGCTTGTGCGCCGTCAAACAGCTCGGGCACGATGCTGTCGACGCCTTGCAGGGTGTCGGCAATGGCGCGTGGCTGCTCAAAAATTTCTTTTTGCATGTAGTGGCGATACGGCCCCAGCTCGGCCGCGCCGCTGTGGGCGTGCACGGTTTTCACCGGGCGCTGGGCGGCGCTCAGTGGCTTGAAGGCCTTGTCCACCAGCCAGTATTTGCCCAGCTGAATATCGGCCACATCGCCCTCTTCCAGGTAAACAATCTGGTCGGTCACACCGGCCAGCGCCATGGCATCGCTGGCCAGGTAGTGCGACTGGCCGTCCACCCCCACGCCCAAAATCAAAGGGGAACCAGCGCGCGCACCTATCAAGCGCTGCGGCTCGTCCTTGCAAAACACGGCAATGGCATACGCCCCGCGCAGGCTGCCAATGGCCACCTTGACCGCTTCAAACAAGTCACCGTCGTACAGGCTGTCAATCAGGTGGGCAATGACCTCGGTGTCGGTCTGGCTTTGAAACACATAGCCTTTGGCTTGCAGGGCGGCGCGCAAGGCGTCGTGGTTTTCAATGATGCCGTTGTGCACCAGCGCCACGCGGCCCGGCTTGCTGTAGGCATCAGCGCCCGGGCCGTGGCTGAAGTGCGGGTGCGCGTTGTGCACAGCGGGCGCGCCATGCGTGGCCCAGCGGGTGTGGGCAATGCCGGTGCTGCCTTCCAGGTGCGTGGTGGCAATTTGGTCCATCAGCTCTGACACCCGCGCCGTGCTGCGCGCACGCTGCAAACCGTTGGCGTAAACCGCTACGCCGCAGGAGTCGTAGCCGCGGTACTCCAGCCGAGCCAAGCCCTGTACCAGAATGGGAACGATGTTTTGGTTGGAAACGGCGCCGACAATGCCACACATAAAGACTGCTCCATGAAAATGAAAATTGCATCGTAGTGACTTCACTATGAAATAAGCAGTCTATTTTTTGGTTTTTTAGTTTTTAAATTTCACAAAATGAACTGTGTGATTTAATATTCCAAATAAATTTATTTTTTGAATGAAAACTTCACTCTCTTTGCGCCATTTTTGGCTGGCCTTGGCGGTGGTGGCGGTGTGGGGCAGCAACTTTGTGGTCATCAAACTGGCGCTGGGGCAGATGCCGCCGCTGCTGTTTGCCACGCTGCGTTTTGTGGTGGTGGTGCTGCCCATGGTGTTTTTTCTGAAACGCCCAGCCGTGCCGTGGCGCAACCTGGCGGGCTACGGACTGCTGATTGGTGTGGGGCAGTTTGGCTTGCTGTTTGTGGCCATGAACGGCCACATTTCAGCCGGCTTGGCCTCGTTGGTGATTCAGATGCAGGTGTTTTTCACCATTGGCCTGGCCATGCTGCTGGCGGGCGAGTCTTTGCAAAGGGTGCAACTGTGGGCGCTGGCGCTGGGCGCGGCAGGCCTGGGCGTGATCGTGACCCACACCGACGGCAGCACCACGCTGTTGGGTTTGGGGCTGATTTTGCTGGCTGCGTTGTCTTGGGCGGGCGGCAACTTGGTCAGCCGGGCGGCTGGGCGCATCAACATGGTGGCCTACGTGGTGTGGTCTAGCTTGTTTGCCGTGCCACCGTTGCTGCTGCTGACCTTGTGGATGGAGGGCTGGGAGGTGGTGCTGGGCAGTTTGGCGCAGGCCGATGCGTTCACCTGGGGCGCCGTGGCCTGGCAGGCCTGGGGCAATTCGCTGTTTGGCTATGCCGCCTGGGGCTGGCTGCTGGCGCGCTACAGCGCCGCCACCATCACCCCGATGGCGCTGCTGGTGCCGCTGTTTGGCATGGGCGGCTCGGCCTTGTGGCTGGGTGAAGGCTTGCCCGCCTGGAAGCTGATCGCTGCCGCCCTGGTGCTGAGTGGCCTGGCGCTCAACCTGCTCTGGCCATGGTGGCTGCAGCGGCGCAAGAAATAAGTGACAAATTGGCCTCTAGAGCTTATGAATAGAGCATGAGGTGCTATCAAATACAAGATCATGACCCCTTTCCACCTTGACCCGACCGACCTGCTGCTGCTGCGCCAGCTGCAAAAAGATGCCGCTTTGTCTAACCAGGCATTGGCTGAGCTGGTGCACATTTCACCCCCTACGTGCCTGCGCCGCGTCAAACGGTTGCAAGAGACGGGGCTGATTGAGCGAAAAATTGCGATTCTGAGCGTGGACACCTTGGCCAAGGTGGCCGGGCATGGGCTGAGTGTGGTGGTGGAAATCACGCTAGACCGGCAAGACCAGCACGCGCTGGAGGCGTTTGAGAAAAAAGTGCTGCCAGAAGACGCTGTGCAACAGTGCTACCGGGTCTCGCCCGGACCCGATTTTGTGCTGATCGTCCACGCGGCCAACATGCCCGACTACCTGGCCTTGACCCAGCGCCTGTTCACCACAGACGTCAATGTGCGCAATGTGAAAAGCTTTTTCAGCCTCAAGCGCAGCAAGTTTGGGGCAGCGCTGCCGCTGCCCACGGAAGGACCAGCGTGACGCTGCAACCATTGGCTGGCACGCCTTCAATGGCGACCGTCCCCCCCAACCGCTGCATGATCTTGCGGCAAGTCACCAGCCCCAAGCCCAGCCCGGCAAACTCGCGTGCCGGGTGCAGCTTGCCAAAGACCTTGAACAAGGCTTTGGCTTGCTCAGGCGCAAAACCTACGCCATGGTCGCAAATGCTCAACTGACAGTGCTGCGGGGCTGCTTGCTGCCAGCTCAGTTCCACCACCACCGGGTCACAACCCCGGCTGAATTTGACGGCGTTGTCCAGCACCTGCACCAGCACCTGGCGCAATAGCGCGCTGTCGGCCAGCACCAGCGGCACGTCAGCGGCCAGCTGCCACTGCACCACTTGCTGCGGGTAGCGTGCTGCCACTTCTTGCGCGGCATCTTGCGCCAGTGCTGCCACATCCACCGCTTGCAAGTTGAGCGGCTGCAGCCCCAGCCGCGAGAGCTGTGTCAAGCCTTCCAGCTGGCTGGCCAGCACCTGCGCAGACTGGGTGATCACCCCCAAGTGGCTAGCCGCTTCAGCAGGCATGTCGGGCCAGTCTTCCGCCAAAATTTGCGCGTAGCCGGTGATGTGGCGCAGCGGGGCACGCAAGTCGTGCGAGACGGTGTAAGTAAATTCCTGTAGCTCGGCGCGCGCGTCGTCCAGCTGGCGCTGCAGCTCTGGCAGCGTGTTCACTTCTTGCTTGGCCGTTTCCAGTTGGCAATGCTCACCTGGCGGCCGCGCGCCACGGCCAGCGTGAGCGGCGCGGTGTCTTTGGTGATGGTGGAGCCACCGCCCACCGTGCCGCCCGCGCCAATGGTCACCGGGGCAATCAGCACGCAGTTGCTGCCAATGTGCACATCGGCCTCAATGACGGTGCGGTGTTTGAACGCCCCATCGTAATTGGCGGTGATTGACCCGGCGCCATAGTTGACGCGCTCACCCACCGTGGCATCGCCCAAATAGGCCAGGTGGTTGGCCTTGGCGCCCTTGGCCAGGGTTGAGTTTTTGACCTCCACAAAGTTGCCAATGTGCACCTCAGCCCCCAGCCGGGCGCCCGGGCGCAGGCGGGCAAATGGGCCAATCAAGCTGCCGGCACCTACCTCAATTGCGTCCTTGCTGCCGGGCGCGCCGCCTTCGATGTGGGTAAAGGGGTGAATCACCGCACCGGCCGCAATGCTGACGTTTTTGATGCAGCAGTTGGGGCCAATCTTTACACCCTCGCCCAGGCTGACCTGGCCTTCAAAGACGCAGTTCACGTCAATCGACACATCGGTGGCGCAGCTCAAGCTGCCGCGCACATCCAGCCGCGCCGGGTCGGCCAGGCGCACACCTTGCTCCATGAGCTGGAGCGCGATGCGCTTTTGGTAAGCGCGCTCCAACTCAGCCAGCTGCACCGGGCTGTTGACCCCAGCCACCTGCACCGGGTCCAAAATTTTGTGCGCCACCACCGGCACACCATCAGCCACAGCAAATTTCACAATGTCGGTCAGGTAATACTCGCCCTGGGCATTTTGGTTGTCCAGCCGCGCCAGCCATTTTTTAAGTTGCAGCGCAGGCACCGCCATGATGCCGCTGTAAACCTCGGTGATTTGGCGTTGCGCTGGCGAGGCATCTTTTTGCTCCACGATGGCTTTCACCGCAGCCCCCTCGCGCACAATGCGGCCATAGCCAGTGGGGTCGGCAAAGTCGATGGTCAACAGCGCCAGTTGCTTGCCCGCGCTGGCATCAATGAGTTGCTGCAGCGTGGCGGCTTGCGTCAAAGGCACATCGCCAGAGAGCACCACCACCAAACCATCGTCACGCAGCACCGGCACCGCTTGCTGCACCGCGTGGCCAGTGCCCAACTGCGGCTCCTGACGCACAAAATTCAAGTCAAATTGGCCTGCAGCGCCCGTATTTACTGCCAAAGCAGCTTCTACTTCTGTAGCGCCATGACCGGTAATGACGGTAACTTGGCGGGCATTGAGCAGCGCCGCCGTGTCCACCACATGCTGCAGCAAAGCGCGCCCACCCAGCTGGTGCAGTACTTTGGGCAGCTTGCTTTTCATGCGTGTGCCTTTGCCTGCGGCCATGATGAGCACGTCAATGGGAGCGGTCGAAAAAATGTCTGGGGTGGCGTTCAAGGGAACCTCCGTGGGGTTTTGAGTGTGAGTATGATGGTAGGGAAGCGAAACAAAAGGCGGTGAAATCATCACCCGTCGAGCAGGCTTTTGATGTCTTTGATCAGCAAAAAGAGCTGAAACGCATCGGTTGGGCTGGGCTCAAAGTCCCAGCTTTCATACCAACGCTTGGCGGCATCGTCTTTGGCATGCACCAAGAGACATCGGATGCCTGCAATGTCTGCAGCAAAAGCGGTGCGACGCAGCGCATCTTTGAGCAGTGCACGGCCTAAACCTTGGCCTTGGTGCGACAAGTCAACCGCCAGTCTGGCCAAAATCATCACCGGCACAGGGTGCCGCGCCAAGCCTTTGGTCACTCGGTTGGGACTTGCATCGTGTTCAACACTGCCCACTGCCAGGCTGTAAAAACCCGCCACACAGTCGCTTTGGCAACTGACATAAGTTTGCGCACTGTGGGCTTTTTGGCTGCTGAGTGCAAACCGTTGCAGAAACTGGTTCAGCGCCAGCACACCGCAATCAAAGGCATCCACACGGTCGACATGGCTGAGCTTGCGAACCTGCTCATAAACTGCACTCAATCCAGCACCCCAGGCTCAGACAGCAATTGTTTCAAGCGTGGCTTGGTTTGAACCGGTCGATCCAGTGCCGCTTCAAACACCTGCCACTGCGTGGGCGAGAGCAAAAACCGCTGTCGGTCAGCCAAGGCTTGGTTGGCCGCCACCACACCCGCGTCAAGCAAAAATTCACTGACATTTTTGTGACTCGCCCGCGCTGCTTCTTGCAACAGCAGCTTCACCGCTTCGCTGGCGCGAACGTCAATGCGTTGGGTTTTGGAGAGGTTCAAGGTGTTCATGGCAGGCTCATGGGGAGTGGATTGACAGATCATAGCGTCCGGACGACGTACTGACAATGACGCACATCGGCCTGTGCCAGGGCATGGAGATTAACGGCTGGTCTGCTGCATGGCGGTGGTGCAATGCACAGTGTCTAGGCTCACCGTGGTGACACGCATCAGTAGGTTGATGACATTTTCTTTGTGGTCGGCGAAGCGGTAGGTGTCAAACTGCTCGCGCAGGGTGGGATCTTTGGGCTTTTTTTCTTTGTATTGATCCAGCACCCAGTCCAAGGCACTGCGGTTGCCCAGCTTGTAAGCCCAGGCCTCGGGCGGAATGCCGCGCAGGGTTGTCTCGGTGTCGATGGCAATGCTGCCCGCAGTGGGGTCGGCACGCAGCAAGGTTTTAGGTGGCAAGCCCGCCGCACGCGATTTTTCGTCGGGAATGTCAATGCGCTGCAGCGCAAACGGCGCCGCGTTCTCAAACCCAATGTGCAGCGCCATCAGGTTCTCGCCCCAGGCGGCCCACTGCCAAAAATCGGGGTAAAACGGCATGCGCGGAAAATCCCGTTTCAGGTTTTGGGCGTATTTCTCGCGGTAAATGGGGTCGTGCAAGACCGCGTAGCAGTAGTGAAAGATGGCTTCTTTGGTGATTTTTTGAGGCGCCTTGCCACGCGTCTGACGGCCTTGCGCTGGGGGCTCAGTTGGTGCAGGGGACTGAGCCGTGCGGTAGTGCGCGGTGAACTGCTTGAGCGCCCAGTCGGTGATGTTGTCAACGCGCTGCCCAAGTTCATAACGATACAGAGGCAGTGTCTGGGTTTTTTCGAGCATGTCGTAGCAAGGAATGCTGTTGACTGCCAAGGTCTGAAAAGGCTTGGCTGCAGGCACGCCAGAAATGCAAATGGCCTGACTGCCCTGCCCGGGCCCAAATATCTCACGCAGCAAATACTGCATTTCGTTCAACTGTTTGCTGAAATACAGCTTGCGCTCGACATAGGGGCGATACAGCGAGGAACAGACATAGTCGGCTACAAATTTGTAGGTCACCGATTTGCTCAAGTCATTTTTCACAGCACGCGACCACTTGATGTTGTTCGTCAGGCGGTTTTCAAGCCCCTTGCGACTGCGCAAAGTACCTTTCAACCCCCTAAGCTGCTGGTTGTAGGCATCAATCAAGCATTTCACCTTGCGCTCGACTTGTTTCGGGTCAACGTCATAAACCCACTCATCTCGTGCAGTCACAACCCCCAAAGAAAACTTGCGAAAAATGGCCTTCACATCCCGGTTGGTCTTGGCGGCTTTGGTTTCTTTGCTGGCCAGTGGCAGCAAGGTGTCAAAGTCGTTGTGGGTCAGGTTGATCCAGTTGTTTTTTTCGTCCGGCTTGATGTGGTCAAAATGATGTTCCCAAAGGGGTTTACTGCTGACATAGCTTAGTTTTTCGTCTGCTTTTTCGTAGTCAGGCACTGACTCATACATGATTTTGCAGCCGCGCGCGCCTTGTTTTTTGACACAAAACCAAATCGCCACACCCACACGAATTTGGTTGTGAAAAATGTTGCCCCCCTCCTGCCTGCGCCGCTCACCACTTGTGCGAGCGTTACCTTTGAGGTCTACCACCCAAATTTCATTGAACTCTTGTGTCAGCACCTTGCGAAAGCCGTCAAATGTCCGACTGTCGATGAAAGAGCTGTTACTGACAAAAGCAATGATGCCATTCTGGTTCAACCGGTCACTCGCCCAGCGGAAGAAGCGCGCATACATGTCATAGAGCTTGGTCTTTTGCGCTGTGCTCTGGGCAATGTAGGTTTGCTTGATGCGGGCATCAATGTGCGGGTAGGTGCGGTTTTTGTTGTTGTCGTTCTCGTTGGCCTGGTTGGCGTTGTAAGGCGGGTTGCCTATGACCACGCTGATGCGCTTGCTGTTTTGGCGTTTGATGCGCGCCACATTTTCTTCTGACACGCTGCCAAACAGCTCGACCGTTGTGCCCTTGGCCGCGGTGTGCAGACCCACGTTGTCTAACGTATCCACAAAACACAGGCTTTGAAATTCTTCGTACTGGCCGGTGATGGCGGCGTAAGTGGACTCGATGTTCAGGTTGGCCACGTAATAGGGCAAGATGGCCACCTCATTGGCATGCAGCTCGTGGCGGTATTTGTGCGCCAGCTTTTGCGGCTGGCCACGAAAGTGCTCCAGCAGCTCACAAATAAAGGTGCCAGTGCCGGTGGCGGGGTCAAGAATATCCACCTCGGGGTCAATCAGGTTTTTGCCAAAATGCTGCTCACACAGCCAGTCTGCCCCGTCAATCATGAACCGCACAATCTCGTTGGGGGTGTAGACCACGCCCAGCCGGTCTGCCGCTTTGGTGTTGTAAACCTTGTAGAAATTTTCGTAAATGATCTTTAAAAACGTCTGCTTTTCGCTGTGGCTGCTGATTTGGGCTGCTGCAGCCCGAATGGCGGCGTAATAGGTTTCCAAGCCTTTGAGAGTTTGCTTTTTTAACGCCCCGGTAAAAAACGCGCCTTCCAGCGCATACAACTCGCGCGCCACGTTGTTGTGCTGGTGAAAGTCGCTGTCATCAAACACTTTGGCAAAAATTTCTTCGGTCAAGATGTGCTGAATCAGCATCTCGCGCACATCGGCTTCGGTCAAGATAGGGTTGATGGCCTCTTGCGCATGGCGCAAAAATTTTTCTTCCGACTGCCTGAAACTGGGGTTGGCCACGTGCGCCGCGTCAATCATGTGGCGCAGCGCTTGCAGCACGGCGGGCAAATCCGTTTTGAACTGCTCCACAGCGGTGCGAAAACCGGCAATCTCGGGGCGCTCAAAACTGAAAAACACCTCCAGCAGATGCGCCAGCGCGGTGGTGTCGGTCATGTCGCAGCGCAACACTTCTGCGCGGTTTTGCCACAGCACAGCAACCGCGTCGTCGCTGAAGATGATGTTGTCTTGGGGGTAGCCTTTTTTGAATTTCTTGACGATTTCAGCATCAAGGTTGTCGTTGGCATCTTTGGCTTCCCAGTAGCCCAGTGGCATGCGCAGCTCATGCAAGAGCGCACCGTCAACGCTGATAAGGGTCTTGCTGGCGGTTTTCATACCGTACTCGGCAATGAAGACCAGCTCATGCTGCTTGCCCCAATTTTTCAGCAAGTCTTTGAAGGCCTCACGCACAATGGTTTCACGGTTGGAGCCGCTGACTTTTTTGATCAGGTCTAGCTGACGCAGGTAATGGTTGATCAGAAGCAGGCTCATTTTTATGAATCAAATTGGCATTTAGCGCTTATAGAATAAGCGCAGATAGCTATTTTAAAAATAGCAAAAATAATGAAAACCTCAGACCGGCCAGACCACCCCGTGGTCGTTCAAGATGGCGTCCATCGGCAGGTCGTGCGGTTCAGGCTCAAAGTCGGGCAAAAAGTCGGTGGCAAAACTCAGCCCCACGGTGAACGGCCGGGGCGACAAGCCCGCCAGCATGCGGTCGTAAAAACCACCACCGTAGCCCAGCCGGTAGCCACCGGGGGCGTAGCCCACGCACGCCACAAACAGCAGCGTGGGCACAATCACTTCGGTGTCTTTGGGTTTGGGAATGCCGAAGGCATCGTCTTCTATGGGGCAGCCGGGATACCAGGTGTGAAAGGTCATGGTTTTGTGAACTTTGTCCACCACCGGCAGCCCAATCTGGCGCAACTGGGGCTGTTCCATCAGCTCGCCGTCCTCTTTCCAGCGGTGCAGGGCGGGCAAGGGGTCAAACTCACCCTTGATCGGCCAGTAGGCACCAATCACGGTGTCAGCGCGCCCCACCAGCCAGATGCGCATCACTTGCTGCAACGCGGCAATGCGCTGGGTGCGGTCCGGCAGTTGCAGACGTTGGGTAATCAGGCGTTGGCGCAAGGCTTTTTTGTCCAGCGCCTTTTGTTCATCAGAGTTATTCATAATCTCCACATGCAGTTCAGAACCATTTTGACATTGATTGTCTTCACCAGCGCCGCGGCGCTGGCCGCTAGCGCCGCACAGCCCCCAGCCCAGCCCAAGTTACAGGACGCAGACAAGGTGCTGCTGGACATGGCTGAGGCCTTTAAAAAAGGCCAATCCAAGCGCCTGACCGAGCTGCTGCCCACCGCCCGCCGCCACACCTTGGCGCCCTGGGCGGCCTATTGGGAGCTTAAAGCCCGGCTTGACACTGCCAATGCCGACGAAGTGCAGGCCTTTTTCAAGCGCTTTGCCGGCACCTACCAAGAAGACCGGCTGCGCAACGACTGGCTGCTGCTGCTGGGTCAGCGTCGCGACTGGAGTCAGTTTGTGACCGAGGCACCCCACTACCGCATGCAAGATGACCGCGAGGTACGCTGCTACACCCTGGCCATGGAGCACACCCTGGCTGGCGTGGACATGTCACAAGAAACCAAAGACCTCTGGTTCAAACAAAAAAACGCCAGCGACGGCTGCACCCTGGCCGCACAAATGCACTTTGACCACCAGCTGCTGACCCCCGCCGACCTCTGGCGCAAAGCCCGCCTGAGCCTGGAAGCGCGCCAACCCAGAGCCACCCAGCAAGTGGTGGCCATGGTGGCACCGCAGGCCAGCAGCGCCTTGGGCACCCTGCTGGCCAAGCCCGCGCACTACCTCAAAGTCACCACCCCCAGCAGCCAGCCACTGGCGCAAGAACTGGCGCTGCTGGCACTGGTGCGGCTGGCCGACAGCGCCCCAGATGCCGCCGCCCAGAGCCTGAAAACCCGTTGGGCAGCCGCCCTTGCGCCTGACCAACGGGGCTGGGCGTGGGGTGCCATTGGCAAGCAGTCGGCCATGCAACTCTCACCTGATGCCATGGGCTACTTTGCCCAAGGCAGCGCCAAAGACATGAGCGACGAGCACCTCACCTGGTATGCCCGCGCGGCCCTGCGCGCCGGTGTCTGGCCGCGGGTGCTGTCAGCCATTGCCGCCATGAGCCCGGCTGTGGCGGCCGAGCCCACCTGGGTCTACTGGCGCGCCCGCGGGCTGCTGAACGTCAAAAACAACCCGGCGGCGTTGCAAGAAGGCCAGGCGCTGCTGCAAAGCATGGCCGGTGTGCGTGGTTTTTATGAGCTGCTGGCGCAAGAAGAGCTGGGGCTGCCCATCACCCCGCCGCCTTCGCCCGAGGCCTTGACCGAATCTGAAAAAGAGGCTGCCCGCAGCAACCCCGGCCTGCAGCGGGCACTCACGGCCATCGCCATCGGTTTGCGTGCTGAGGGCGTGCGCGAGTGGAACTACCAGACCAACCTGCACCGCCCCGGCGGCCTGTCAGACCGTGAACTGCTGGCCGCGGCCGACCTGGCCTGCCAGCACGAGGTGTGGGACCGCTGCATCAACACCAGCGAGCGCACCAAAAGCGTGATCGACCTGACCCAGCGCTTTCCCATGCCGCACAAACAAGCGGTGCTGGCCCGCACCCAAGCCATTGGCCTGGACCCGGCCTATGTGTATGGCTTGATCCGGCAAGAAAGCCGCTTCATCACTGACGCGCGCTCTGGCGTAGGTGCCTCAGGCCTGATGCAAGTCATGCCCGCCACCGCCCGCTGGACTGCCAAAAAAATTGGCCTGACCGGGTTTACCCCGCAGCAGCTCAATGACCGCGACACCAACATTGCCATTGGCACCGGCTACCTCAAGCTGGTGCTGGATGACTTTGCTGGCTCCATGCCAATGGCCGCCGCCGCCTACAACGCCGGCCCTGGGCGGCCACGCAAATGGCGTGGCCAGGGCGACACGCCCAGCCTAGAGGCTGCCATTTGGGCGGAAAACGTGCCCTTCAACGAAACCCGTGACTACGTCAAAAAAGTGCTGGCCAACACCACCATTTACGCCGCCATGATCAGCGGCCAAACCCAGTCGCTCAAAGCCCGGCTGGGGCAGATTGGGCCCGCCCATGCCAGCGCCCAAGTCAACCGCGAGCTGCCTTGACTTACCTCCAACCACCTCACCCGCTTGCACATGAAACTCTACATTGGCAACAAAAACTACTCCTCCTGGTCAATGCGCCCGTGGGTGCTGCTGACCCAAGCCGACATCCCTTTTGAAGAAGTGATGGTGCGCTTTGATGCCTTCACGCCAGAGTCAAACTTCAAAGCCACGCTCAAAGCGGTCTCACCCACGGGCAAAGTGCCGGTGCTGGTGGACGGCGACTTGGTGGTGTGGGACACCTTGGCGATTGCCGAATACCTGGCTGAAAAGTTTCCTGAGTGCGAGCTGTGGCCGCACGAGCGCGCCGACCGCGCCCGCGCCCGCAGCATTTGCGCCGAGCTGCACAGCGGCTTTGGCGCCCTGCGCAGCGCCTGCCCGATGAACATCGAAGCCCGCCTGCCCGACACCGGCGCGCTGATCTGGCGCGACCACGCTGCAGTGCGCGCCGACGTGGCGCGCCTGGTCAGCCTGTGGCGCGACTGCCTGCAAAAAAGCGGCGGCCCGCTGCTGTTTGGCAACTTCAGCGTGGTCGATGCCTACTACGCCCCGATCTGCACCCGGCTGGTCAGCTACGCCCTGCCGCTGCCCCCTGATGTGCAAGCCTATGTGCAACACGTCTTGGCGCTGCCTGGCGTCAAAGCCTGGCTGGATGCCGCCTGCGCCGAGCACGACTTTCTGGCCTTTGAAGAGCCCTACCGATTACAGCGCTGACATGCAGGTCTATCTGGTCGGCGGTGCGGTGCGCGATGCCTTGCTGGGCTTGCCAGTGCAAGACCGCGACTGGGTGGTGGTGGGTGCCAGCCCGGCAGACCTGCTGGCGCAAGGCTTTACCCCCGTGGGCAAAGATTTCCCGGTGTTCTTGCACCCACACACGCACGAGGAATATGCCTTGGCGCGACTGGAGCGCAAAACCGCCCCCGGCTACCACGGCTTTGCCATCCACGCAGCCCCAGACGTGACCCTGGAAGAAGACTTGGCACGCCGCGACATCACTATAAACTCGATAGCTGTTCACGCAGACGTATCAAGCGTTAGAGGCCAATTTCATGCTGAAGTTTCAACCCCAGCACAAGACTGGCAACAAGCTGGCCTGCTGATTGACCCGCACGGCGGTGCCCAAGACCTGGCCGCCCACCTGCTGCGCCATGTAGGGCCGGCCTTTGCAGAAGACCCGGTGCGCATTCTGCGGGTGGCACGCTTTGCCGCGCGCTACAGCCACTTCAGCGTGGCGCCTGAAACCGCCGAGCTGATGCGCCAGATGGTGGCGCATGGCGAGGCCGACCACCTGGTGGCCGAGCGCGTGTGGCAAGAGCTGGCCAAAGGGCTGATGGAGCCCCAACCCTCGCGCATGTTTGCCGTGCTGCGCGCGTGCGGTGCGCTGGCACGCCTGCTGCCTGAACTTGACCGCCTATGGGGCGTGGCCCAGCGTGCCGACTACCACCCCGAAATCGACACCGGCGTGCACGTGATGATGGTGCTGGACATGAGTGCGCGCCTGCACGCCCCGCTGCCGGTGCGCTTTGCCTGCCTGGGGCACGACCTGGGCAAAGGCAACACCCCAGCCGACATCTTGCCGCGCCACCTGGGGCACGAAGGGCGCAGCGCCCAACTGCTCAAACCACTGTGTGAACGCCTGCGCGTGCCGCTAGAGTGCCGCGCCCTGGCCGACCTGACCGCGCGTGAACACAGCAACATCCACCGCAGTCTGGAACTGAATGCCGCCGCCCTGATGCGCCTGCTGGAGCGCTGCGACGCCCTGCGCCAACCCACCCGCTTTGCCCACCTGCTGCTGGCCTGCGAGTGCGATGCCCGCGGCCGCCTGGGGTTTGATGCCGCCGCCTACCCGCAACGCGCCCATCTGCTCAAGGTGCTCGCTGCAACGCAACAAGTTGATACAAAAAAAATAGCTACTCAGGCAATGACTACCGGCGCTAGCGGCATAAAAGTCGGTGAAGCCATTCGCGCCGCACGGGTTACCGCGGTGCAGGCGGCCACTGCAACCATCGCACCCCCATCAGCCTCAAGTATGCTCACGCCCCATGTCTAACCTGCTCATCATTGAAGACGACGAATTGTTGCGCGACGGCCTGTGCGCGCAGCTGGCGCAAGCCGGCCACAGCGTCAGCGCCGCGGCCGATGGCGAAGCGGCCCAGCACTTGCTGGAAACCCAGCGCTTTGACGGCGTGGTGCTGGACCTGGGCTTGCCCAAAATCAGCGGCATGGACGTGCTGCGCTGGGTGCGCAAACGCCTGCCTGCGCTGCCGGTGCTGATTTTGACCGCGCGCGACGGCATTGAAGACCGCGTCCAGGGTCTCAACGCCGGTGCCGATGACTACTTGACCAAACCCTTTGACATGCAAGAGCTGCAAGCCCGCCTGGGTTCGCTGCTGCGCCGCGCCCGCCTGCCCGCCTTTGGCGGCTCGCTGGAAGTGGCCAGCAGCCACAGCGCGCGCGGCCTGCGGGTCGATGCCCACCTGCCGCAAGCCTGGCTGGGAGACGAAGCGCTAGAGCTGACCCAGCGCGAGTGGGCGCTGCTGTCGCTGCTGGTCACCCATGCCGGGCGCGTGGTCAGCCGCGAAGATGTGCTGGAGTCGTGGCAAAGCACCCCGGCGGAGGCCGGTGCCGTGGCCTCGAACGCGCTGGAGGTCTACATCCACCGCCTGCGCCGCAAGCTGGTCG
Organism: Rhodoferax sp.; assembly: GCF_028715765.1. GTDB lineage: Bacteria > Pseudomonadota > Gammaproteobacteria > Burkholderiales > Burkholderiaceae_C > Rhodoferax. The sequence goes on along the minus strand of NZ_JAQURE010000009.1, from coordinate 24,845 downwards.
ACTCGGGCCTGAACATCCGCAACGTGCGCGGCCTAGGCTACATGCTGGAACACACCAGCCCGTGAACACTGCCACGCCGCTGGCTCCCGCTGCACCGGCCAGCCCTCACCCGCTGCAGGGCGGCCTGTCGCTCAAGCGCCAGCTGCTGCTGTGGCTGCTGTTGCCGCAGCTGGTGCTGTTTTTGGTGGGGGGCGCGCTGGCCTACCGCATTGCGCTGAGCTACGCCGAAAAAGCCATTGACCAGTCGCTCACACAGTCGGTGCGCTCGCTCTCGCGCCAAGTCAAACCGATTGGCTCAGGGCTGCTGGTGGACTTTCCCAAAGCCGCCCAAGACATCATTGAGCAAGACCCCCAAGACCGTGTGAGCTACATGGTGTCGAGCCCACCGGGGCGCTTTTTGCTGGGCAATGGCAAGCTGCCCGGCCCCAACGCCAGCGTGCGAATTGAAGCCAACACCACCCTGCTTTACAACGTGGCCATTGACGGCAAACCGATGCGCGTGGCGTTGCTGGAGGTGAACTACGGCGAAGACGCATCACCGCAACGCCTGCGCGTGCAACTGGCCAAAAGCCTGGCGGTGCAAGAGCGCCTGACCACCGAGCTGATTGCCGACATGCTGGCACCCCTGCTGCTGCTGGGCGCGCTGCTGAGTGTGCTGGTGTATGGCGGCATCTCGCGCGGGCTGCAGCCGCTGACCCGGCTGCAAGCGCAGCTGGGCGACCGGCGCAAGCAAGCCCTGACCGACTTGTCGCCCATCGAGCTGACCCAAGCACCGCAAGAAGTGCACGCCCTGGCCACCGCGCTGAACCAGTTGCTCACCACCGTGCGGCGCAGCCTGGGGCAAGAAAAGCGGTTTTTGAACGATGCCGCACACCAACTGCGCACCCCCCTGGCGGGCTTGATCAGCCAGACCGAGCTGGCACTGCTGGAGCACGACCCCGCCGCCCTGCACCAGCGGCTGACCAAAGTGCTCTCAGGCGCACAGCGCAGTGCCCACCTGGTGCACCAACTGCTGTCGTTGGCGCGCCACGAGGTTGAAGTGAACTTGCAGCCGCTGGACCTGGCCGCGCTGGCCCGCGAGGTGGCGTGCGACTGGACACCGCGCGCCCTCAAAGCCGGGGTGGATTTGGGATTTGAAGGCGCCGACCATCTGTGGCTGGCCGGTGCGCCGTTGCTGCTGCGCGAAGCCTTGAGCAACCTCATCGACAACGCGCTGAATTACGCCGGCCAAGGCTGCGAAGTCACGGTGGGCGTGCAAGCGCAAGGCGACTTGGTGCTGCTGGAAGTTGCCGACAACGGCCCCGGCCTGGCCGATGCCGACCTCTCCCATGTGTTTGAGCGCTTCTGGCGCGCCAGCGCCCTGCCCGGCGGCTGCGGACTGGGGCTGGCCATCGTGGCCGAAATTGCCCAGCGCCATGGTGGCCAAGCCAAGGTGCTCAACCAAACCCCGCACGGCCTGCGAGTGCAACTGTGGTTGCCAGCCGGTGCAGCGCGCTAAAGTTCAGTGGTTTTTACCCCCCTCCATAGCCACACAGATAAGGCGTGGTGGTAAAACACGTTCTGTGAAGCCACTTTTATTGCGTCCCACTTTTTCACCATGAAAAACTCCCTGCAAACCCTGCTTGGTAGCATCAGCCAAGGCATTTACATGCTGGGCACGGACGGGCGTATGTGCTTGTACAACACACGCTTGTGCGAGCTGCTTGACATACCCGCTGCGTTTTTCGACAAGCACCCCACCCTGGCTGAAATGAATGCCTTTCAGATGCAACGTGGCGACTTTGGCGACGCCGCTTCTTTGGTGGATGAAGTGGCCCGCGATTACGTGCTGGCCGGTGGCCAAGCGCCGGTGCCAACTCACTTTTTGCGCCAAACCCGCACCGGGCGCACGCTTGAAGTGCGCTCTAACGTGCTGCCCAGTGGCATGATGGTGCGCACTTTTGCCGATGTCACCGACTACATTCAAGCTGAAGCCGCCCGCAAACGCGCCAACGAGCTGCTGTTTGCCACCCAGGCGCTGGCCCAACTGGGTGGCTGGGAGCTTGACTTTGTGGCTCAAACCGAGACCTGGACCGACGGCACCTACCGCATTTTTGACACCACCCCAGAGCAGTTCCAACCCGACCTGCACAACACCCGCAAACTGTTCACAGCGCAAGCCCAGGCGCTGGTGGATGCGTCTTACCAAGACAGCGTGCGCCAGCCCGCCACCCACGAGTTAGAGCTTGAAATGTTCACCCTGACCGGGCGGCGCATTTGGGTGCATTCGCGCGGCACCTCCGTCTGGCGGCATGGGCATGTGGCGAAACGCACCGCCATCGTGCAAGACATCACCCAACGCAAGCTCACCGAACTGGCCTTGCGCGACTCCGAAGCGCGTTGGAAACTGGCCTTGGAGAGTGTGGGCGATGGCGTGTGGGACTTGCATGTGCCCACCGGCGAAGAGTATTTGTCGCCCCAGTTGCTGCGCATGTACGGCTACGCCGAGAGCGAGCTGCCGTCAGCCTTGACCGCGCTCGACCAGCGCACCCACCCAGACGATGTGCCCGCCATGCAGCTCAACCGCTACAACCACTTGGCCGGTCTGACCCCCAGCTACAGCAACGAGCACCGGGTGCAATGCAAAGACGGCAGCTGGAAATGGGTGCACAGCCGCGGCCTGGTCATCAGCCGCAACGCGCAAGGCGAGCCGCTGCGCATGATTGGCACTCACACCGACATCAGCGAGCGCAAAGCCGCCGAAGCGCTGATCTGGCAACAAGCCCACTTTGACCCCCTCACGGGTCTACCCAACCGGCGCATGTTGCAAGAGCGGCTGGCGCAAGAGCTTAAAAAATGCCGCCGCGACGGCCAGCTGCTTGCGGTGGTGTTCATTGACCTGGATCACTTCAAAGAGGTCAACGACACACTGGGTCACCCCAAAGGCGATGTGCTGCTGGTCGAGGCTGCCCGGCGCATTCAGGCCTGCCTGCGTGAGGTCGACACCGTGGCACGCATGGGCGGCGACGAGTTCACCGTGCTGATCACCGAGCTGAGTGATGCCAACCACCTGCAAACCATTTTGCCCAAGCTGCTGCACACCCTGAGTGCTGCCTTTACGCTGGAGCAAGACCAGGTGTATGTGTCGGCCAGCGTGGGGGTCACGGTCTACCCCACCGACGGCCAAAGCACCGAAGACCTGTTCAGAAACGCCGACCAGGCACTGTATGTGGCCAAAGACGCGGGGCGCAACCGCTTTAGCTTTTTCACCCCCGCCTTGCAAGTTGCCGCACGCGAGCGCGCCCAGCTCATGGCCGACCTGCGCAGCGCGTTGACGCGCCAAGAGTTTCGGGTGGTGTACCAGCCCATCGTGACGTTGGCCACCGGCCACATCCACAAAGCCGAGGCACTGGTGCGCTGGCAGCACCCGGTACGCGGCCTCATCAGCCCAGCGGCATTCATTCCAGTGGCCGAGAGCAGTGGGCTGATTGTGGAACTGGGTGAATGGGTGTTTGGCCAAGCCGCAGCGCAAGTCAAGCACTGGCGCAAAACGCTGTATCCGCAGTTTCAGATCAGCGTGAACAAGTCGCCGGTGCAGTTTGAAAACCCCAACCCGGCGCACACGCCGTGGATTGAGCAGCTCACTGCGCTGGGGCTGCCCGGCGAAAGCATTGTGGTGGAAATCACCGAAGGGCTGCTGCTGTCCACCAGCGCTGGCGTGCTCGACCAGCTGCTGGGCTTGAGCGACGACGGCATCAATGTGTCGCTGGACGACTTTGGCACCGGCTACTCGTCACTGTCTTACCTGCAGCGTTTTGACATTGATTTTGTCAAGATCGACCAGTCGTTTGTGCGCCAGCTGGTGGCCGGCTCCACCGACATGGCGCTGTGCCAGGCCATCATTGCCATGGCACACGCGCTGAGCATGAAGGTGATTGCCGAAGGCGTTGAGACCGAACTCCAGCGCGATTTGCTCACCGCCGCCGGTTGCGACTATGGCCAGGGTTACCTGTTTTCCCGGCCGGTGCCCGCGGCTGAGTTTGAGCAATTGCTGGGCATCAACCCGTAACGTTTAATTGCCAGAGCGCTGAAGCCGGCATGTATGAAATCTAAGCAGCGGAACAACACCTGCCAGAAGATCAAGCTCCCAGCGCAAACTCGCGCCAACCCAGCACATCACACCCTTGCCTGGCGTAGTGCCCGCTGCCGCCGTAAATAATTTGCGGTGGCAGGGCGGGCGGTTCGGCCAGACCGACCCATTTGTGTACGGCTTGCGGCCAGTCTGATGCAAAGGTACTGCCAGATTTGATTTCTATCGCCTGCAATCCCTGCGGGGTTTCAAACATCACATCCACTTCGTGGCCGACGTTATCGCGCCAGAAAAAGAGTTCTGCGCTCTGCCCATTGTTGAAGCGCTGCTTTATCAATTCAGATACCACCCAGGTTTCAAACAATGCCCCCCGCGCAGCATGCGTCTCAATATTTGAGGCCTCCCGAATGCCCAACAACCAGGCCATCAGCCCGACATCCAGAAAATACAGCTTGGGGCTCTTGACCAGTCGCTTGCCAAAGTTGCGGTGGTAGGGTGCCAGCCGCATGACCAGGTAACTGGCTTCCAGCACCGACAACCATTTGGCTGCGGTGACGGCTGCAATGCCGCAATCGGCTCCCAACGCAGCCAAGTTGAGCAATTGCCCGGAGCGCGCCGCGCACATGCGCACGAAACGATGAAATTGACTCAGGTCTTGCACCGCCAGCAGTTGACGCACATCGCGCTCCAGATAAGTGGCCACGTAGTTGGCAAACCAGTCGCCCGGAGCCAGTGGCCGGTCATACAGCGCCGGGTAGCCGCCTGTGAACAACAGCGCATCCAAGTCTTCAGGTAACTTGTCGCTTGCGAGTTCTGAACCACTCAAGGGCAGCAGCTCAATCCGCCCGACCCGTCCTGCCAGGCTTTGCGTGATGCCCGCCAGCAAATCAAACTGGGCTGATCCAGTCAATACAAAATCACCCATGCGAGCACGCTCATCAACCATTTGCTGCAACCACGACAGCAAGGCAGGACAGCGCTGAACCTCATCCAGAATGGCACCATCAACAAAGCGTGCCAGAAAGCGCTGCGGGTCAGTCCGAGCAAACTCGTTCTCTTGCGGGTTTTCCAGCGACACGTAGGGTTTGGTCGAAAAAACAGCACGCGCCAGCGTCGTCTTGCCTGACTGCCGTGGCCCTGTGATGGCCAGCACAGGAAACCCCCTGGCCAGGCGATGCAGCGTCGAAGTGGCTTGGCGAGGAATCATTTCTTACAAATCGAAGTTTTAAACTTCGCATTGTAAATTCATCTCGGTAAGCGGCAGGACTTGGATTTGAGACCGCCTTACACCGCCTCAAAACCCAAGCGCAGCCCGGTTTGGGCATCAAACCAGTTGTTGTGCTTGCTGCTCACGCTCAAGCCCACCTGGTCGCCCACTTGCACCAGGGTGCTCGGTGGTGTGCGCACGGTGATCAGGCCTGCGGCGGTTTTCACCACCACGTAGGTGTCGGCACCGGTGGGCTCCACCAGCGTGACCTCGCCGCGCCAGGCGGCATCGTTTTCCAAGTGGATGTGCTCCGGGCGCTGGCCCAGGGTCACTTGGCCACTCGCTGGACAGGGCAGGGGCAACACCCCACCTTCAAAGGTAAATTGACCTGTAGCGCCCGTGCCGCTTGCCTGACCAGCTATGAAATTCATGGTGGGCGAGCCGATGAAGCCAGCCACATAGGTGTTGGCTGGGCGGCGGTAAATGTCGTCGGGCGTGCCAATTTGCTGCAGGATGCCGTCTTTCATCACGGCAATGCGGCTGCCCAGTGTCATGGCTTCGATTTGGTCGTGCGTCACGTACACGCTGGTGATGCCTGACACTTGGTGCAAGCGCTTGATCTCGGCGCGCATTTCTACGCGCAGCTTCGCATCGAGGTTGCTCAAGGGCTCGTCAAACAAAAACAGCTGCGGGTCGCGCGCCAGGGCGCGACCCATGGCGACGCGCTGACGCTGGCCGCCCGAGAGTTGCGCCGGGCGGCGGTCCAGCAGGTGTTCAATTTGCAACATGGCCGCCACCTCCTTGATACGTTTTTGCCGCACCTCCAGCGGCACTTTGCGCATCTCCAGCGCAAAGCCAATGTTGTCGGCCACGCTCATGGTCGGGTACAGGGCGTAGCTCTGGAACACCATGGCAATGTCACGCTGTGCCGGAGCCATGCCCACCACGTTTTTGCCCGCAATCTTGAGCTCGCCCTCGGTCGGTTCTTCCAGCCCGGCAATGATGTTGAGCAGGGTGGACTTGCCGCAACCCGAGGGACCGACCAAAATCAAGAACTCGCCCGGGGCGACCTCAATGTCGATTTTTTTCAGGATTTCAACGGCTTTGTCGCCCTTGCCGAAAACCTTGCGAATGCCTGCAATGTGAAGTGATGCTGCCATGATGTTTATCCTTTCACAGCGCCAGCTGTGAGACCTTTGACGAAATATTGACCGGCCAACACATACACCAGCATGGTGGGCAGGCCGGCGATGATGGCCGCGGCCATGTCCACGTTGTAGCTCTTGACGCTGCTGGTGGTGTTGGCCATGTTGTTCAGACCGACCGTGATGGGTTTGCTGTCGGCGCCGCTGAAGGCCACGCCAAACAGAAAGTCGTTCCAGATGTTGGTGAACTGCCAGATCAGCGTAACCATCAGAATCGGCGTGCTCATGGGGATGACGATGCGGTAAAAAATGCGCCAGAAACCGGCGCCGTCCATGCGCGCGGCCTGAATGAGTTCACGCGGAATGGCGGTGTAGTAGTTGCGGAAAAACAGCGTCGTGCCCGCCATGCCCGCCAAGCAGTGCACCAGCACCAAGCCGGTGATGGAACTGCTCAAGCCCAAATACCCCAGCACCTGGCTCATGGGCAGCAGCACCACCTGGAACGGCATGAACACGCCAAACAAAATAAAGCCAAACAGCAAGTCACTGCCCCTGAACTTCCACATGCTCAGCACATAGCCATTCAAAGCGCCCCACAGGGTAGAGATCAGCACCGCTGGCACCGCCATGGTGACCGAGTTCCAAAAATAGGGCTGCAGCCCGCGGCAGTCCACCCCGGTGCAAGCGGTTGACCAGGCCAGCGTCCACGACTCAAAGTTCAGCCCATGCGGCAAACTCAGCAGGTTGCCGGAACGGATTTGCTCGGCATCTTTGAAGCTGGTGGCCAGCATCACATACAGCGGTGCCAGAAAGAAAAAGGCGGCCACACCCAACACGGTGTAAATGCCCAAACGTGAAAGATTTTTAGCGTTCATGAGTGACCTCTGATCAATGTTCATGCGGTTTGGCGCGCAATTCGCTGTAAAGGTAAGGCACCACAATCGCCGCCACCATGGCCAGCATCATGGTCGCGCTGGCCGCACCCAGACCAATCTGGCCACGGGTAAAACTCATGGTGAACATGAAGGTGGCGGGCACGTCTGACGCATAGCCCGGCCCACCGGCGGTGAGCGCCATGACCAAATCGAAGGCCTTGATGGACAGGTGCGAGAGCACCAGAATGGTCGAGAACACCACCGGCCGCAGAATCGGCAAAATGATGCGCCAGTAAATGCGCGGCAGGCTGGCCCCGTCAATTTGCGCTGCCTTGATGATGCTGTCGTCTATGCCGCGCAAGCCCGCCAAAAACAGCGCCATGGCAAACCCAGCTGATTGCCAAATGCCGGCAATCACCACGCAATAAATGGCGGTGTCAGATTGCACCAGCCAGTCAAAAGTGAAGCTGGTCCAACCGATGTCGTGCATGAGTTTTTCAAGCCCCAGGCTGGGGTTCAAAATCCATTTCCAGGCCGTGCCGGTGACAATGAACGACAAGGCCATGGGGTACAAATAAATGGTGCGAATGACGCCTTCAAAGCGGATTTTCTGGTCCAGAAAAATCGCCAGCAGCATGCCCAGCAGCATCGAGCCGCCGACATACAACACGCTGAAAATGCCGAGGTTTTTCAGCGCCACATACCAGCGGTCCATTTCCCACAGCTTGGTGTACTGCTCCAGCCCGACGAATTCGTCGTAGTTGGGCAGCATGCGCGAGTTGGTCACCGAGAGCACGCCGTTCCAGATCATCAAGCCGTAAATGAAGGCAAAGCCAAGCACAAAGGCTGGGGCGATCACCAGCTTGGGGAGCACGTTTTCAAAAGATTTCATAGGTACCTTACCTTGGGTTTTGAACTTCCAAAGTCCATGGTTGGCGTGCCAGTTGTGAGCGAAAGTTGTGTGTACCAGACCTGACGAAGCGGGTATTTCCCTCCGTTCGTGTCCCCCAACCCTAATTCTTCGAACTAGGGTCTCCTCCTTGACCTCACTGCGGGAAACACCCACTCCGTCAGGTCTCGATGCGCATGATCGCTTCCTACAAAAGATTTCGTAGCGTCTAGCAGCAGGGCTGGGGTGCGTTCCAGAGCGGAATCAAGGAGGAGCCCGCAGGGCGGGGGACATCCGCGGCGGAACGCACCCCAGCCCTGTTGCGGGTTCAACCAAAAGTGCCCGACTTACTTGGTCGCAGCCGCCTTAGCGATAGAGGCCACACCGTCGGCCACGCTCATCTTGTCGTTGTTCCAGAACTGGCTCACAGCGTCTTTGATGGCACCTTCAGCTGCTGGCTTGATGGCCATGCCGTGCGCCACTGAGGGCACCAGGCCACCGGTTTTGGCAGTTTCCACAAAGTCTTTGCTGGAGAGCTTGGCGCAGTCGTCAAACTTGGCCATGTTCATGTTCAGGCGCACCGGAATGGAACCCTTGTTCAGGTTGAACACTTCCTGGAACTCCGTGCCCATGATGGCGGCAGCCAGGTCGCCCTGGGCTTTTTGGGCGGCAGCGTCTTTCAGCTTGAACATGGCAAACGAGTCCACGTTGAAGGTGTAAGCGTTGGCCGTGCCCGGTGCGGCGGCGCAAATGTAGTCTTTGCCTGGCACTTTGCCGGCGGCGGTGAACTCACCCTTGGCCCAGTCACCCATGAACTGGAAGGCGGCTTTTTCTTGAATCACCATGGCGGTGGCCAGGTTCCAGTCGCGCCCAGGAGATGCGGGGTCGGTGTAGCTCTTGACCTTGCGGAAAGTTTCAAGGGCTTTGGTCATGGTGGCACTGGTCAGCGCTTTTTGGTCGAGTTTGACCAAGGCATCGCCATAAAACTTGGCCCCGCCCACACCCAGTACCACAGACTCGAATGTTGTGAAGTCTTGCCAGTTTTGGCCACCGTGCGCCACCGGAATCAAACCGGCTTTTTTGACTTTTTCAGCTGCGGCAAAAAATTCGTCCCAGGTCTTGGGCGTGCCCGCCACACCGGCTTTTTTCAGCACGGCGCTGTTGGCCCACATCCAGTTGACGCGGTGCACGTTGACGGGGGCCGCCACGTAGTTGCCCTTGTACTTCATCACATTGGCCACCACGCCTGGCAGCAGGCTGTCCCACTTTTCGGCCTTGGCCACTGAATCCAGATTGGCCAAGACGCCTTCAGAAGCCCATTCCTGAATGGCAGGGCCTTTGATTTGGGCCGCTGCGGGTGGGTTGCCAGAGACCACACGGCTTTTCAGCACGGTGGCTGCGTTGTCACCACCGCCGCCGGCCACAGCAAAATCTTTCCAGACATGGCCTTTGGACTGCATGATTTTTTTCAGCTCGGCAGCAGACTTGGCTTCGCCACCGGATGTCCAGTAATGCAGCACTTCCACTTCGCCAGCCAGCACGCTTGAGCCAGCCACCACCAATGCCACAGCTGTAGCCAATTTGGAAAGTTTGTTCATGTGATCTCCTGTTTGTCCACCGGGTAAGTCACGCTTGACTCCCAGGGCGCGGGTTGCTTCGTGCAGACACCATGTTGCGCGAATTAATTAATTGTTAATTAATTTTTAGCAAGCCGCTATGGGGATTTACCCCTAGGCTCCCAGCAGGCGATGTCAGAACAACGGCGGGAGCGCCTATGCCACCAGCGCCAGCGCGCCAAAGTCTCCTACCCGCTCGCCCAGGCCAGCACTGACCAGCTCACAGCCGTCTGTCAGCGCTGGCAGCTTGCCTTTGACCACAGCCTGCAAGCGCGGCAACAGGTAAGCCCGGTGATGCCAGTAGACGCTGCCGCCCAGGCTGATGCGTTGCACATCGAGCGTGGCAATCAGGTTGTAGAGCAGTCGACCCATGACCTCACACAAGTCATCAATCAGGCCGATAGCCCTTTTATCACCTTGGTAAGCAGCTACAAAAAGTGAAGCAGCGTCGGCATACCCTTGCGCCGCAAAGCGCCGGGCAATGGCGTTGCCAGCCACCAGCCCTTCCACGTCACCCACATTGCCGCAGCCGCACAGCGCATCCGCATTGCTGCTCACAAACAAGTGCCCAGCGTGGCCAGCGTTGCCGTTTTTGCCGCGCAGCACGTGGCCGTCCACACACAGCCCAGTGCCAATGCCGGTGCTCCAGGTCACATAGGCGCAGTTGGCCATGGGCACGCCATCAAGCTGCAACGCACCCCAGCGGCGCTCGGCCTCCAACGCGCCAATGCCATCGTTTTCCACCCGCACGTGGGCAAAAGCGGCGCGCAGTGGCGCCTCCAGCAGCGCGGTTTGCCAGTCGTTGGGCAGGCCACGCGCCTTGCCTGCCAAGCCGCCGCAAATGTTGGGCGCGGCCAGCTCAACCAGCCCCTGGTTCAACACAAACGGCCCGCAAGACGACACGCCCACACGCGCAATGCGCCCCACCGGCACGTCGGCCGCGTCGCAGCTGGCATGAATCAGGCGGATGATTTGCTGACCCAGCGCATCAGGCGCGCCCGTGGTAGCGGTGGGCTCGACCACCTTGCCGCGCGCGCCATGCTCATCGACCACATTGACCGCCACCTTGGTGCCGCCAATGTCTACGCAAGCCACTGGCGCGGTGCCCGCAGGCAATTTAAAACCGTCGGTCAAAAGGTTGTGGGTCATGAGGAGGTCTCTTTGAAAAAAGGATGGGGTTGAGGTTAAAAAGGCCGGTTCAGCGCCGCACGGGTGCTTGGTCAGCTATCAAATTGGGATTGTGCCGCAGCTCAAACGCGGCCGTAGTCGTCGGTAATGCGCACGATGTCGTCTTCGCCCACATAGGCACCAAACTGAACTTCAATCACTTCCAGCATCTGCCCGGTCAGGTTGCTCAAGCGGTGCACTTGCCCCAGCGCAATGTCGCAGTGCTGCCCCACCTGCAAGTCAAACGTGTCTGCGCCCAGGGTAACGCGTGCCGTGCCGCGCACCACCACCCAGTGCTCGCTGCGCTGGGCATGTGTTTGCAGGCTGATGCGCTGCCCCGGCAGCACGCCAATGCGCTTGATTTTGTGCCCCGGCGCTTCAGACACCGTCTCAAACCAGCCCCAAGGCCGGGGGGTGCGGTCAATGCGGACCAGGGTTTGGGGAGCTGTGTGCATGTGGGGGCCTTCGTGAAACAGGCCGAAATGCTAATTCTTGGCAGGTGGGCGGGTTACCAAGGCAGTACAAACGATGGCGGATTAACGCTGAGCTGCGTTGGCGCGCTGCAACTGCTGCTGCGTCCAGCGCACGATGTCGGCAGCGCCCATGGCACCGGCTTGGCGTGCCACCTCGCGCCCACCGACAAACAGCGCCAACGTGGGAATGCTGCGGATGTTGTACCGCGCCCCCAGGTTTTGCTCGGCTTCTGTATCCACCTTGGCCAGACGCACCAGCGGCTCAAGCTGCGCGGCGGCCTGCTCAAACGCGGGTGCCATTTGGCGGCATGGCCCGCACCACGGTGCCCAAAAGTCCACCAGCACAGCTATCTGGTTGCGGCTGATGTGGCGATCAAAATGGGCCTCATTGAGCATCACCGGGTGCGCCTCAAACAAGGGCTGGTGGCAACTACCACAGTTGGGCGCGCTGCTCAAATGGACGCGCGCAATGCGGTTGGTGGTGTGGCAGTGGGGGCAAACAATGTGCAGTGCGTCGGTCATGGGGAAGCCTTTTTTGGAGCTGGATGAAATGAAAGTGAATTCAACCGAGGAAATTCATGAGGGCTTGGGATGGTGGCGATGGCAGTTGCGCCCGATGGTTTCTTCGGTTCATCCTTACATGCTGATCAAGCGCAAAGATTCAAGTCCAACGCCACAAATAAATCAAAAACAATAGCTACTAACGCTTGATTAATGAGCTCTAGAGGCCTATTTTTAATATAATTTCAGACGCATCCGCGCACACCACCTGGTTGCGTCCGGCGTGTTTGGCAGCATATAAAGCTCTGTCGGCAGCCGCGTAGAGGTCTTCAAAGCCGCTCATCTGCCCGGGCTCCCAAGCGGCTACACCGGCGCTGACGGTGATGTTCAGCGGCTTTGCTGTGCCCGCAGCGACGGCCGCTTGCGCCACCTGCCGCCGTATTTTTTCTGCCACGCCCTGCGCCGCTTGGGCGCCCGTGGCGGGCAACAGCAGCATGAACTCTTCACCCCCCACGCGCGCAGCCAGGTCTGAGTCGCGCACGCTCGAGGCAATCACCTGTGCCATGAATTGAATCACGGCATCGCCCGCCGGATGACCATGCTCGTCGTTCACCTGTTTGAAGTGATCCAGGTCAAACATCACCGCAGCCAGCGGCAAGCCGTCGCGCAGGGTGCGGCTCAAAACGGTGTGGGCTTGGTCGGTGAAGGCGCGGCGGTTGAGCAGGCCGGTCAGGCTGTCGCGTTGGGAAAGGGCTTCAAGCTGGGTCTTTTGCAACGCCAGCGTGGTGTTTTGCGCCTGCACCTGACGGCGCAGCAGCTCGGTGACCGTGTGCCGGCGCCACAGCACCAGTGACAGCGTCAACCCCAGCGCCGCTGCCATGCCACCGTGAAAACGCAGCAAGATCAACACTGTGCCAGTTTGAGCCGTCTGCCCCAACAGCCAGAAAAAAACGGCATAGCTCACGCCAAAAATCACCAGCATGATGCTGGGACGAATCAGCAGCAGTGTGCCGACAAACACACAGCTGATGACATACATGGTGGCGGATGGCAGCACCCACTGCGAAGCGATCGACAAGGTGATGCCAAAGCTGACAAACACCACCGCCAAAAACACCGGCAACCCCTGCCGCCAGACCGACATGCAGGCGCTGCGCTGACACCAGAGCAGCCAGACCAACACCACCAACAAGCCCAGCATCAAGGCCACGTCAACCCAGCCAATCAGGTTTGAAAAGTGTGCTTCAGCGGGTGACGTGCTGGCATTCACGCCCCAGGCCAGGTAAATACCGGCTGCCAGCAACAGCTGCACCACCCCCAGCACCCAAGGCAAACGCGCCATGTTGTCTTGCATGGCTTGTGCCGCCACCAGGTTGTGCTGGCCGTGCCAGAGCAGCAGTTGCTTCCAAAGATTGAGCATTATTTTTATCAAATTTAATAGCACGTTATGCCTGATTTTAAAACACCATAGGCTTATTTAATTGACAAAAATCAATACTGTTTTTATAGCATGATGGCAACTTTCACACAGTTGCGGCCAGATTGTTTGGCTTGGTACAAGGCGCGGTCTGCGGCGCTGTACAGAGCCTCAAAGTTTGCCGTTTGGTCAGGCTGGCAAGCCACCACACCGGCACTCACGGTCATACTCACTTGCTGACCGTCCGGCAAAACCAGCGGGGCTTGCGTCAACTGATGCCTGATTTTTTCGGCCACCAAGACGGCGTTGTCGGTGCTGCTGTTAGGCAGTGCCAGCATGAATTCTTCGCCGCCCACTCTGGCTGCCAGGTCGGTTTCGCGCACGCTGGTGCGAATGATTTGAGCCATGTGAATGATGACCGCGTCTCCGGCAGGGTGGCCAAATTGGTCATTGATCCGTTTGAAAAAGTCCAGGTCCAGCATCACGGCAGCCAGCGTGCTGCCGTCTCTGGCGGCGCGCTGCCACAGCAACTGGGCTTGCTGGGTGAAGGCGCGGCGGTTGAGCAGACCGGTGAGGCCATCGTGCTGTGAGAGCTGCTCGAACTCGGCTTTTTGCTGCGCCAGTTCGGCATTGCGCTGGCGCAAGTCTTGGTTTTGTGCGGCCACTTGGTCTCGCAAAAGCTCAGTGACCGAGAACCGCCGCCATGAAGTCAATGAGAGTACAAAACCCAACATGGCTGCAATGCTGCCATGGAGCAGCTCGGTGCGCAGCATCAAAGCCGTCATGGGAACCTGCCCCAGACTAAGCACCAGCGCGACGTAGCTTAAGAAAAACATGACGAACATCACGCTGGGGCGCTCCAGCACCAAAGCCCCGACAAACACACACGCCAACACATACAGGGTCACCGTGGGCTGCTGCCCATTCAAAATCCAGGTGGCCAGCACGCCATAAGCCAAGAAAACAAAAGTCGCAATGCCCATGAAAAGTCGTTTCACGGGGGTGGCATGCTGACCAAGGCGCAGGCCATAAAACAAAGCCATAGATGTCAACAGCCATGCCAGCATCACCACATCCAGCCAGCCCATGGCGCGCATGGAAGCCGCCTTGAGGACGTCTACGCCCAAAACTGGACCCCAGGAGTGCATCAGCCCAGCCGCATAAAGCGGCACCAGGGTGAGAAAAATCCACTGCACCCGCTTCATGTTGTCAGCCACCGCACGGCCAAGCACCAAGTCATGCTGCCGGTGCAGAGCCTTCAAACGCGCAAAGAGCTGGTTCATAAGAACACCAAGACTAACGTGAAATATCAGCCGTGTCTTGAGCTTGGTCAAGATTCATGAAAGTCAAAGAAATTTGGCAATGGCTGCAGCCACCAGGCTCAGGATGATGGTGGTGGTCAGCGGAATGAAGAACTCGCGGCCAAAAAGCTTGAAGCGCAGGTCGCCCGGCAGCCTGCCAAACCCCAGCTTTTGCAGCCACGGTGTGAAGCCGTTGATGAGCACCAGCGCCAAAAAAACAACGATCAGCCAGCGAAACATGGGCAGCCTTACAAGGTGTGGGTTTTGTCGCCGGCATCAAAGCCGATGGCCTGCCAAGGTTCGCCCTTGAAGAAGCCAATGACCTTGAAAAACTCGCCCATTTCATGCGTCATGATGAGCTTTTGTGCCATCACGCGGGTGGGCAGGTCGGCCGCCTCCAGCTGTGTCAGAAAACCGCAATTCATCAAAAACTGGGCTTGGTTGCAGTAGCCCAGCACGCCCAGGTCTGCCGCGTTAGCGGCCAGCGCCACGCCGGTGAAGTTGACATGGGCGGTGATGTCTTTTTGGCCGACCCGAACCAAGGGGTCGTCATCCACCTGGTGCGCCTGGTGGCACATCACGGTGCCCATGTGGCGCTGCGGGTGGTAGTACTCGGCCTCGGGAAAGCCGTAGTCCATCAAGAAAATGGCACCTTGGTGCAGCTTGTGACCCAGGGTGCGCACAAAGGCTTCGCCCTGGGGGTGGATTTCGGTCAGGTAATCGTGCTCGCCGGGCACGTCCAAACTAGGGCGCAGGTGCGTGGGTCGGTCTTGCCAGGTGAAGCTGGGGGCAGCATCAGCAGCCCCCACCACCACACCGCGCTCGTGCCACACACCGGCCACGCGCGCCAGCAGTTTGACAGGCATGGCATCAAGCACCTCGTTGCCCAGCACCACGCCTTGCAGCTGGTCAGGCAAGGCATCCACCCAGCGCACTTGGGCCGCAAAAGCCGCCAAAGTGGCTTGTTGACGGGCGCGCAAACTGCCCGATATGTCCACAATGGTGTAGCTTGATACGGCCACACCGCTGGCCTGCAAGGCTTGCAGCAGCTGCAGCGCCAGCGCGCCAGAGCCCGCGCCAAACTCCCAAATCTCGTCGGTGCCTGTCACCTCAAAGGCCTGCGCCACTTGCTTGGCCAGCGTCCAGCCAAACAGCGGGGTGATTTCTGGCGCGGTGACAAAGTCGCTGCCGGCCACGCGCACGCCGTCTTGCACGGTGTAGGGCAAGGCACCAAATTTGGCGCTGCCATGGGCGTAGTAACCCAAGCCCGGCGTGTAAAGCGCCATGTCCATGAAAGCGTCAAAGCCGACCCAACCCCCGGCGTGCGCAATGGCCTGGGCAATGTGGTGCGACAGCTCGGTCGTTAAACTAGGTTGCGTTGTCATAGCCTGGAATTGTCTCCCAATGTCTACCCCCTCTGCCCCCACCCCCCGCCCGCTTGACTCTGCCACCCCGGCCGTGGTGCGCCAGCCCACCGTGCTGGTCACAGGCACGGCCAAACGGCTGGGCCGCGAGATTGCGCTGACGCTGGCCAAAGCCGGTTGGCGGGTGGCGGTGCACTACCGAGACTCAGTAGAAGATGCTCGTAAAACAGTAGCTGATTGCGCAGCACTGGCGGGCGCTAGCAGCTCATTTCGTGCCAATTTAGGCAATGAGACGGCAGTTCGCAACCTGCTCCCCACAGTGATCGAAACGCTGGGTCATGTGGATGCCTTGGTCAACAGTGCCAGCACCTTTGAGCACGACACGCCGCAAACCTTCAGCTTTGCCGCCATGGAGAAGCACCTGCGCGCCAACACCGGTGCAGCCATTTTGCTCAGCCAAGCGCTGCACGACCATCTGGCCAGCCGCCAGGCCAACGGTGCCGTGGTGAATTTGCTCGACCAAAAGCTGTGGAACCCCAACCCCGACTTTGTCAGCTACACCTTGTCCAAAGCCGCGCTGGAGTCGGCCAACACCATGCTGGCGCTGGCGCTGGCGCCGCGGGTGCGGGTGGTGGGCGTGGCGCCGGGGCTGACGCTGACCAGCCACATGCTGACCCCGGAAAAGTTTGAGGCCTTGCACAAGCTCTCGCCGCTGGGGCACTCGTCCACCCCGGCCGATGTGGCTGCCACCGTGGCGTTTGCGCTGGGCAACGCATCGATCACCGGCACCACGCTGCTGGTGGATGGCGGCCAGCATTTGATGAAGTTTGAGCGCGATTTCTCGCTGCTTTAAGGCACGCCGAGTTGGCGCATGCACCGTTCTCATTGACAAACTCCCCACCCACACCATGACCCCCATCACCTACCACCAAGGCCTGCAAACCCTCACGCTGACTGGTCTGCGCTTTGATGCCAACCTGGGCATTCTGGAGGCTGAAAAGCAAGCCCCGCAGCCGATTCAGGTAGACACCGAGTTGAGCCTGGGCGCGCAGCCGCTGCTGCCCCACGACGACGACATTTGCCATGTGCTGGACTACCGCAAGGTGCGCACCATCATCATTGACGAATGCACCGCAGAGCACGTCAACCTGCTCGAAACCTTGATCGGCAAGCTGTGCCACCGCCTGATGCAGCTGCCCAATGTGAAAGGCGTGCGGGTGAAAATTGCCAAGCTAGAAATTTTTGCCGACTGCGAAGTGGCCATTCGCATGGAGACGGGGCAGTGGTAAGGGTTTGCCCCTCATTGAGCCAGACGTACAATTATTGAAACTCAGTACGTCACCCCACCACATGAACCAAAAACTCACCTTGCGCATGGACGAGTCGCTCATTACCAGCGCCAAAAATTATGCCGCTGCCCATGGCAGTTCGGTCTCGCAAATGGTGGCCAACTACTTTGCGGCGCTTGGGCACTTCACTCAAGACAAAGATCGTCCAGCCCAAGCAGCCCCCAGCACCGATGACGCTGATTGGGAGCAGAAGCTGGGGCCATTCACCCGCAGTCTGATTGGTATTGCCTGCCCCACAGACGGCAGTCCGCCGCCGACCGAGGAAGACTATTACCAATACCTAGAAAAAAAACACTCCCCAAAATGATCATCAGGGTTAAACCCGCGACGGATTTGCCATGCACCTATGTTTTGATACCAATGTCATTCTCGATGTGATTTTGAGGCGCGAGCCTTTTATCAAAGAATCGGCCATGGTCGTCGCTCTGGCTGAAGTCTCGGCCCACACTGGCCTACTTTGCGCAACCACATTGACCAATCTGCACTACGTCACTCGGCGCACCTTGGGAGAAGCCGGGGCCAGACAAGCCATAGCGAATTTTCTACAAGTCATGGAGTTGGCCAAAGTGACGCGTTATGTGCTGGATGCCGCTGTCAAAAGTGACATGACTGATTTTGAAGATGCCGTGCTGGCCTACAGCGCCCACCAAGCCGGGGCGCAGGCCATCATCACCCGCAATCTGAAAGACTTTGCCCAAAGCCCGGTGCGCGCCTACACCCCCACGCAATTTTTAGCCTTGCAAGCCTTGTGAAACACCCCATGAACGCTCCCTGGACTGACAACGATACCCCCACCGACACGCTGACTGCGCCTGAAGCGGCACACACCGCACCCGCGCCCACAGCCCCCACTGCCGCTCAAAAAATCAAAATCGAACGCGAGGTGCACAAGCTGGAAAAGCGCCTGTGCCGCCAGGTCGGCCAAGCCATCATCGACTTCAACATGATCGAAGAAGGCGACCGCGTGATGGTGTGTGTGAGCGGCGGCAAAGACAGCTTTGGCCTGCTTGACATCTTGCTGAAACTGCAACACCGTGCCCCCATTCACTTTGACATCATGGCGGTGAACCTGGACCAAAAACAGCCCGGCTTTCCGGCGCACATCTTGCCCGAGTACCTGAGCAAACTGGGCATTGAGTACCACATCGAAACCCAGGACACCTACAGCATTGTCAAAAAAGTGGTGCCCGAGGGCAAAACCATGTGCAGCCTGTGCAGCCGTCTGCGCCGGGGCATTTTGTACGGCGTGGCCGACCGACTCAAGATCACCAAAATTGCCCTGGGCCACCACCGCGACGACATGTTGCACACCTTTTTCCTGAACATGTTTTTTGCCGGCAAGCTCAAGGGCATGCCGCCCAAGCTGGTGAGCGACGACGGTGGTCATGTGGTGATCCGCCCACTGGCGCATGTGGCAGAAAAAGACCTGATTGCCTGGGCCGCGCACCGGCAGTTCCCCATCATCCCGTGCAGCCTGTGCGGCAGCCAGGAAAACCTGCAACGCCAGGAGATCAAACGCATGGTCAACCAGTGGGAGCGCCAGTACCCCGGCCGCACCGAGACCATGTTCACCGCGCTGCAAAACGTGGTGCCGTCGCACCTGATGGACGGTAAACACTACGACTTCAAGGGCGTGCAGTGCACCGGCGTGGCCGACCCACAGGGTGACATTGCCTTTGATACCGAAGACTTGCCCCTGCCCAGCTTGACCGGCGTAGCGCTGGTGCAGCTGTAAGCCACACAGGTTCGCAGTTGTTCGCTATTGTTCGCTGTTCGTACTTTTTACAGGGGCACTTCAAGCCACTGCCACGTTTGAGAACTTATATGAAAAATATGCCTCTAGAGCTTATGAAATATGCGCAAGCAGCTATATTAACAATAGCATTTACACTCACCGGCTGCGCCAGCACCCGGCTGGTTGATGCGCAGGTCAACAGCTTTGCCCCGCAACCTGTGGCCACCGGTGCCAGCTACCGCTTTGAGCGTCTGCCCTCGCAGCAGCACAACCCAGACCAAGACCAACTGGAGCAACTGGCACAGCAAGCCTTGGCCAAAGTAGGACTGAAGTTTTCACCTGCTGCGGCTTTGAGCGTGCAGGTGACCGCGGTGCAGCGGCAAGAAAGCAACCCGCGTCAAAACGGCGTCAACATTGGCGTGGGGCTGGGCTGGGTGTTTGGCAACGGTGCGGTCAGCATTGGCAACCGCGGTGCGCTGTTTCCGGGGTTGGACGCCCAGCAAACCAACTATTGGCGCCAGGTGAGCCTGGTCATGCGCAATGCCCAGCAAACGGTGGTGTTTGAGAGCCATGCCACGCACGACGGCATTTGGAGCGACCACGCCACCGTGTTGGCCGCCCTGCTGGACGCTGCGCTGCAGGGTTTCCCCAACCCGCCCGAAGGGGTGCGCCGGGTCAACATCGACATTCCCCGCTAAAGCCCCCGCACCATGCAAGCCACCCGATTGATCGTCATCCGCCATGGCGAAACCGCCTGGAACGCCCAGACCCGCCTGCAAGGCCACACCGACATTGCCCTCAACGAGCAAGGCATCTGGCAAGCTGGCCAAGTGGCTCAGGCACTGCGCGACGAAGCCATTGATGCGGTTTACGCCAGCGACCTGCTGCGCGCCTGGCAAACCGCCAACGCCATTGCCCACGCCACCCAGGCGCCGCTGGTGGCAGAGCCAGCCTTGCGCGAGCGCGCTTTTGGCAGCTTTGAGGGCCACACCTACGCCGAGCTTGACACCCGCTACCCAGAGGAGGCACTGCTTTGGCGCCAGCGCGACCCCGAGTGGACACCGCCCGGGGGCGAGTCGTTGCTGACGGTGCGTGAGCGCATCAGCCAGATTGCGTCAACATTGGCAAACCGGCACATGGGTGGCCAAATTGTGCTGGTGGCGCACGGTGGTGTGCTCGACCAGCTCTACCGTTTGGCCACCGGGCAAGCGCTGCAAGCGCCCCGCAGCTGGCACCTGGGCAACGCCGCCATCAACCGCTTGCTGTGGACGCCTGAAGGCTTCACGCTGGTCGGTTGGGGCGACACCCGGCACCTGGAAGCGGCGGTGCTGGACGAGGGCAGTGTGTAAGGGCTGCGTTCAAACTGATGTGCAGCGGGTTTTACTCCCGCTCTCTAGCCCTCACCCTAGCCCTCTCCCAAGGGGCGAGGGAATAAGTCCACATCAACTTGAATCGCACCCTGGTTGGCTGGCGGCGTGACCCCCAAATGCCGATACGCGGCCAGCGTGGCAATGCGCCCACGCGGGGTGCGCTGCAAGTAGCCTTGCTGAATCAAATAGGGCTCGATCACGTCTTCAATGGTTTCACGCTCTTCGCCAATGCTGGCGGCAATGTTGTCCAGCCCGACCGGGCCGCCGTCAAAGCGGTGAATCACCGCCTCAAGCAACTTGCGATCCATCAAGTCAAAACCCTGCGGGTCTACATCAAGCATCTGCAAGGCGCGGTTGGCAATGTCCAGCGTGATCTCGCCACGGCCTTTGACATCGGCATAGTCGCGCACCCGGCGCAGCAAGCGGTTGGCAATGCGTGGCGTGCCGCGTGAACGCCTGGCAATCTCAAAGCCGCCTTGCTCGTCGGTCGGCACATTGAGCAAGCCCGCACTGCGCTTGACAATGCGCGCTAACTCTTCCGGGGTGTAAAACTCCAACCGCGCCACGATGCCAAAGCGGTCGCGCAGCGGGTTGGTCAGCATGCCCGCGCGGGTGGTGGCGCCCACCAGGGTGAAGGGCTGCAAGTCGAGCTTGATGCTGCGTGCGGCAGGCCCTTCGCCAATCATGATGTCGATCTTGTAGTCTTCCAGCGCAGGGTACAGAATTTCTTCTACCACTGGTGAAAGTCGGTGAATTTCGTCGATGAACAGCACATCGTTTTTTTCCAGATTGGTCAGCAGCGCAGCCAGGTCTTTGGGCTTTTCCAGCACGGGGCCGCTGGTTTGGCGCAAGTTGACGCCAAGCTCGGCGGCAATGATGTGGCTCAGCGTGGTTTTGCCCAGGCCAGGTGGGCCAAACAGCAGCACATGGTCTAGCGCTTCGTCGCGCTTTTTGGCCGCGCTGATGAAGATTTCAAGCTGCTCACGCGCCTTGACCTGCCCCACATAGTCATCGAGCAGCTTGGGGCGCAAGGCTCGCTCGATGGCCTCCTCGTTGGGGGATGCGGGCGCGTTAGACACCACCCGTTTGGCGGGCGCAGGGGCAAAATCGTCGGTTTGGATACTCAAAGCGGACTCAGTGTGAGGAACAAAATGGCACTATAGCGCCGCGTTGCAGTATTGCCAGATTAAGCTACCGCCGCCCTTTGCCGATATAAAGAACTAAAGACCCTCACTTTTGCCCGCCCTTGAGCCACGCCTGCCATGAAAAACATATTTAGCCCCCTTGCGCAACCCATTTTGCAACCCGTTGCACAGCGTTCTTGTACCCCAGAAGCTGGGTTGACCGCGCGGGTCAAAGGCCATTTGCCGGTGCCCTCGCGCCACAGGGTGCGGCTGGCGCTGCTGGCTTTGAGCTGGCTGATGTTGGCCGGGCTGGTACTGCCCCGCAGCCATGCGGCCGAGCCCACGCACGAAGCCGCACCAGCTCATACCGTCAAAAAAGCCAGCCCGGCCAAAGCGTCGGCTGAAGCGGCGTCAGACCCCGCATCCGAGGGCAAAGACTTGGCAGTGGACATCAAAGCCGCCTTGCGCGACAAGCTGATCGGCCGCAAAAAACTCACCCTGGTGGTGACTGACAAACCCACACCAGCCGCTGATAAACCTGCCGCCAAAGCCGCTGCCAAACCTGTGGCCAAAGCCAGCCCGAGCAAGGCCGCCGCCAACGCCCATGCAGCGCCTGAAGCCGCGGCACCTGAAGAAGCTGCCCCAGTGGCAGCCGCCCATGCCGCGCCAGTGCACACGCCCGCAGCCGCAGTGGCACGCCCGCGCACCGCCGCCGTGGCACACGCCGCACCGGCGCACACCCCAGTGATCAACCCGCGTGCCAGCCGCGACTACATCCAGACCAAAGCCGCCGCCTTGACGGGGCACGAAGCCTCCGCCGCTGCCGATGCTCATGGCAACAGCGGCCATGTGGGCGAGCCGCATTGGGCTTACGAGGGCGAAAACGGCCCGCAAGCCTGGGGCAACCTCAAGTCTGAATTCAATGTGTGCGCCATCGGCAAACGCCAGTCGCCCATCAACATTGAAGAGTCCATGACCCTGCAAGGGCCTGCCGAGCCACTGCAGTTCAACTACAGCGCCTCCAGCGGCACGGTGGTCAACAACGGCCACACCATCCAGGTGGATTTGTATGGCGACAACACCCTGACCGTGCGCGGCTCGGTCTACAAACTGGTGCAGTTTCACTTTCACACCCCGTCTGAAGAGCAGGTGAACTACCGCAACTACGCCATGGTGGCGCACCTGGTGCACAAAAATAACGAGGGGCAACTGGCCGTGGTGGCCGTGCTGCTCGACCCCGGTGTGGCCAACCCGCTGATCAACACCGTGTGGACCTACATGCCGCTTGACCTGAATGACCGGGTGCGCATGCCCGGTGGCCTGATAGACATGAACCTGTTGCTGCCCAAAGACCAGCGTTACTACCAGTTCATAGGCTCTCTCACCACCCCCCCCTGCACCGAAGGCGTGCTGTGGATGGTGCTGAAAACCCCCACCCAGCTCAGCAAAGAGCAAATCCGCCTGTTCCAGCAGCTGTTCCCCAACAACGCCCGCCCGGTGCAACCTGTGAATGGCCGGCCAGTGCGCGAGGCGCAGTAAGGCCAGAGGAAATTGGCAGCGATTCTGCGTAACAATGCATTAGCAGCATGAATCGATCACACCCTTGACTCCAACCTGGAAAGCGACACCATGGCAACTTTGCGAAAAACCATCACCTTGACTGACCAGCAAGACAACTGGATCAAAACGCAAATTCACTTAGGTCTTTACACCAACGACAGCGAATACATCCGCGACCTGATCCGGCGCGAACAAGAGCGCAGCTTGGAGACTGATGTCATCCGGCAGGCGCTGGTTGAAGGCGAGGCCAGCGGCGAGCCACAAGTTTTCGATGCTTCTGCGTTCAAGCAGAAAATGCGCGCTGCCCATGCCTGAATATCGGCTCAGCCCCGCCGCAGAGATTGATCTTGAACACATCTGGACTTACACCGCCGAACATTGGGGTATTGACCAGGCTGATCGCTACACCGACCACCTGACAACGGCTTTTGCCGACCTGGCGCAGTCGCCCAGAACTGCGCCAGCCTGTGACCACATTCGACAGGGCTATCGTCGCCACAGTATCGAGCGGCACGTCATTTACTTTCGCATCACAGACTACGGCATTGCCGTTGTTCGCATCTTGCATGACCGCATGGATGCGCCACGCCACCTTTAGCAGATGCAATTGCCGTTGATCTCGGCGCTTCAACCCAGGGGTATAGGCTGGTTTCGTGCCTATAACAAGGCTACGCCAGCGGCCAGAGTTGGCCATTGGCCACAGTGTCAATCTCTTGCATCAGCTCACGGGTGCGCGTGAGGGCTGCCACAACTCGGCTGTAGTGCTGGATGTCAGCAAAGTCGAGTTGGCGGCCTTTGCGGTCTTTGAGCCACTTTTCACACACCTGGTAGCCACCTACCTTGAACTGCCAGGTGTCAAAAGGCACGCCCTCAAAGTACTGGCTGGCGTTGATCCAGACACGGCCACTGCCGTTGCAGACTTCAAACCGGGGTTTCTCCACCTCATTGCTGCCCTGCACCGCAAACTTGACGCGTGCGTTGGTGGGCACATTTTTAAGCAGGTGCAGATCAATCAATTGCTGACCCAAGGGCAGCAGAGCGCGCCAGGTTGATTCAAAATCAATAGCTGCATGCGCTTTATCTGTAAGCGCTAGAGCCTGATTTGTTAATGGAATTCTGGGAAAGTCGCTTTTCAGGAAGCCGGCGTAGCGGCTGCGGTAGCTGGGTGCGTGCAGCACCGCGTAAACGTAAGCCAGCACGTCCTCGGGCGTGACACCTTCAGGCAGGCCGTGCGGCTGCGTCACCGGGCGGCGCAAGGCTTGCGCCAGTGCGGCCAGGAAGTCGGGAGCGAGGTTGGGCGTGGCGCCTGACAGGTACAAAGGCGACACATAACTACCGTCATAAGGCGTAACTAATTTGTGCTGTGCGGCCGGTTTGTCAATCACAAGCGCAGCAAACTCTTCTTTTGTTTGTTTCGTTGTGACCAAAGCAGGCGACCCATGAGAAAGTAAATCATTGATTTCACTTCGTGGGTAGTCAAACGCGTAATCGCCATAAAGCATGTAACGCAAGTCAAATGCACGGTAAACGCTCAACACCGGTTTTGCAGCTTTCAAGTTCAACCCAGATAATCCATTAGAGATTTCGATGTTTCAAGCGAGTCCGAACTTGTGCAGACTTGGGTCAATTTCAGCTTGAGCCCAAAGGCCCTCAAACCACTTTCGTCGCCGTCGTGCCAAAGCC
>NZ_JAQURE010000008.1:87375-107468 GCF_028715765.1 Rhodoferax sp. | reverse complement strand
TTTTGATTTTGATGGAAGTCATTGGCGACCTGCTGCCCCCAGGCGTGCTCAACATCGTCAACGGTTATGGCCGCGAAGCCGGTATGCCGCTGGCCACCAGCAAACGCATTGCCAAGATTGCCTTCACCGGCTCCACTTCTACCGGTCGGGTGATTGCGCAAGCCGCTGCCAACAACCTGATTCCGGCCTCGCTGGAGCTCGGCGGCAAATCGCCCAATGTGTTCTTTGCCGACATCATGGACAAAGACGACGGCTTTCTGGACAAAGCCATTGAAGGCTTGGTGCTGTTTGCCTTTAACCAGGGCGAAGTGTGCACCTGCCCCAGCCGCGCCTTGATTCAAGAAAGCATTTACGACAAGTTCATGGAACGGGTGCTGCCACGCGTCAAAGCCATCAAGCAGGGCAACCCGCTGGACTCTGAAACCATGCTCGGTGCACAAGCCTCGCAAGTGCAGTTGACCAAGATTTTGTCGTACCTGGACATCGGTAAACAAGAAGGCGCTCAAGTGCTCACTGGGGGTCACCAAGCCAACTTGAGTGGCGATTTGGCCGGTGGCTATTACGTGGAGCCCACGCTGCTCAAGGGTCACAACAAAATGCGCGTGTTCCAGGAAGAAATTTTCGGACCCGTGCTGGCTGTCACCACTTTCAAAGACGAAGCCGACGCACTTGCACTGGCCAATGACACGCTGTATGGCTTGGGCGCTGGTGTCTGGAGCCGCAACGGCAATGTGGCCTACCGCATGGGTCGCGCCATCAAGGCAGGTCGCGTCTGGACCAACTGCTACCACGACTACGCCGCGCACGCAGCCTTTGGTGGCTACAAAGAGTCCGGCATTGGCCGTGAAACCCACAAGATGATGCTCGACCACTACCAGCAAACCAAGAACCTGCTGGTGAGCTACAGCGAAAGCAAGCTGGGCTTCTTCTGATCAAGCTGGCTACTCTTGCCAACCCGCGCTGCGAGGCAGGCGGGTGGGGCAACCCATCGGCAGCAGCGCCGCGTTGACCCGCAGCGCGCGCTGGGTATTTGACTACGCAAATGTCCCCCGGATTGGGGCAGAGCCCCAATCCTCCTCCTTGATTTTGCTACGTCAAACACCCAACGCACGCTGCTGGACGCTACCGGTATTTTTCATTGATCGGTGTCGCAGTTCACCACCTATTTCACTATTTTGGGGAGCACATCATGGTCGACAAAGTGATTGCCACACCCGCTGCACTTGAGCTCATTGCTTTCCTGAAAACCAAACACGGCCCCGGCCTGATGTTTCACCAGTCGGGTGGCTGCTGTGACAACAGCGCTGCCAATTGCTACCTGCTGGGTGAAATCACCATGGGCGCGGGCGATGTGCTGCTGGGCGAGATTGGCGGCTGCGCGTTTTACATTGGCAAAGCGCAATATGACTACTGGAAACACACCCAGCTGATCATCGACGTGGTCGATGGCAGCGGGGGTGATTTTTCATTGGAAACACCCGAGGGCAAGGGCTTTCTGACCCGCTCACGGGTGTTTACCGCTGAAGAACTGCAAGCCTTGCAGGGTTTGAAACAGACAGATTAAGGGCGCAGGCGGCGACTAGCGCACCATCACGCCTGAGAGCTGCTGCATGATTTCACGGCCAATGGCGCTCAGGGGCACGGTTTTTTCTACCCCGCCGCGTTTCACAGCCTCTTTGGGCATGCCATAGACCACGCAGCTGGCCTCGTCTTGCGCCACTGTGCGGGCACCGGCCTTGCGCATCTCGGCCAGCCCGGCGGCACCATCGTCGCCCATGCCGGTCATGATGACGCCCAGCGCATTGGCACCGGCGCATTTGGCCACTGAGCGAAACAGCACGTCCACACTGGGGCGATGCCGGTTCACCAGCGGGCCGTCCATCACCTCCACGTAATACTGCGCACCAGTGCGGCGCAGCAGCATGTGCTTGCCGCCGGGGGCGATCAGGGCGCGGCTGTTGATAACGCGGTCGTTGTTTTGCGCTTCTTTCACCTCAATCTGGCACAGGCCATTGAGGCGCTCGGCAAAGGCGGCGGTGAATTTCTCAGGCATGTGCTGCACGATCACAATGCCGGGTGTCACGCGCGGCAGGCTGGTCAGCACCACTTCAAGCGCCTGTGTGCCGCCGGTAGACGTGCCCAGCGCCACCACGCGCTCGGTGGTCTGGATCATGGCGCTGTGTTTGTCTGCGGCGGGCATGATCACATCAGCGGTGTTTTTGGCAGCCACATGAATGGCGCGCACATTGGCCTTGGCCGCGGCCTTGACCGCCGTCACCAGGTCTTGCGAGGCATCTTCCAGAAACTGCTTCAGGCCAATTTTTGGCTTGGTGATGATGCTGACCGCGCCTGCGGCCAGCGCTTGCATGGAGGTTTGTGCACCAGCCTCGGCCAGGGTGGAGCAAATCACCACCGGCGTGGGTTTTTCGGCCATGACTTTTTTCAGGAACGTGATGCCATCCATGCGCGGCATCTCGATGTCGAGCACGATCACATCAGGCCACTGCACCTTCATGCGGGCAATCGCCAAAATCGGGTCGGCCACGGCGGCCATGACCTCGATGTCGGGGTCAGCTGCCAGCTGGCTGGCCACCACCTGGCGCACCACGGCCGAGTCGTCCACCACCAGCACTTTGATTCGGCTCATTTTTGTACTCCTTTGACGGCGTAATGATCCGCCGAAATTTCCAACCGGGACGGCCGCACCTGGCGTTGCCAGACGTCGCCATTGCTGACGTTGAACACAATTTGCCGATGCCCGTCGCCAAACAAACTCTCGGTCATCACCTCCAGGCCGTGCTTTTGCAGCAGCGCCCGGGCTGCTTCGCCATTGCGCTGCCCCACGGTGATGTGACTGGCGCGCTGCTGCCCCGGAAACATGTTGCCGCCGCCAAACACCTTGGCCTGGCATTGTTTGGGCGAGACACCGGCAGCCTGCAGGTCTTTGAACATCAGGTGCAGCGCCTCGTCGCCATAACGGCCATCCCAGTCGTGCTCTGGCACCGCGTGGCCGCGCGTGGGCAGCAAAAAATGCGACATACCCCCCACCCGGGCTTGCGGGTGCCACAGGGTCATGGACACGCACGATCCCAAAATGGTGCGAATCTGAAACCCGGCATCGGCCACAAACAGCTCACCGGGCTGCAAAAAAATGTCCATCAAGTCTTTCAGTCTGGGCACGGGTCACTCACAGCGGTTTTTGGTAAATGGAAGGTGCCACCATGCGCACCGCGCTGCTGATGTCGTTGAGGCTCTCTGAGTGGCCAATGCAAAAGTAGCCGCCCGGCTTGAGGGTCGAGATCACCCGCGCCACCACGTCGCGCTTGGTGTCTTGGTTGAAGTAAATCATCACATTGCGCAAAAACACCAGGTCAAACAAGCCCAGCTGCGGCAGCGCAGCGTTCAGGTTGAGGTGGCGAAACAGCACCTTGCTGCGCAGGCTGCGGTCCACCAGCAGCATGCCGTCGTAGTTGCCGGTGCCTTTGCGGCAAAAGCGGCGCAAATACTCGGGCGGAATGTGGCGGCCACGCTCCATGGAAAACAAGCCGCGGCGCGCGCCCTCGATCATGCGGGTGCTGATGTCGGTGCCCAAAATCTCCCATGGCGTGGTTTGCATGCAGTCCGCCAGCACCATGGCCATGCTGTAGGCCTCTTCACCGCTGGAGCTGGCTGCACTCCACACCCGGTACGGCTCGGGGCGGCTGCGCGCCGCCAGCGCTTGCGCGCGCATGAACTCAAAGTGTTTGATTTCCCTGAAAAAATAAGTCTCGTTGGTGGTCAGCAAGTCCACCGCTGTTTGCATCTCTTGAGGCTGTTGGCCACTGGCAATGAGCTTGAAGTAAGCGCCAAAACTCTCCAACCCATGCGCTGCCAGCCGCTTGCCCAGCCGCCCGGTCACCAGGGCTTTTTTGGCGTCAGACAGGGTGATGCCAGCGGCTTCAAAAATGAACTTCTGGAATTGCGCAAACTCTGCGGCGGTGATGGCAACGGGCTGCACGCGGCGTCCTTTTTATATGTGTTTTAAGCCTCTAGGGCTTATTTAATAAGCGTAGATAGCTATTTAACCAATAGCATCAAACTAGCCCAAGCGGAAAAACCGCATGCTCTGCTGCAGCTGCTCGGCCTGGCCACTCATCTCCTCAGAGGTGGCGGCCAGCTCTTCAGAGGCCGACGCATTTTGTTGGGTGATCTGGCTCAGCTGCGCCACCGCGGTATTGATCTGCGCCACGCCACTGGTTTGCTCACCGCTGGCGGCGGTGATTTCTTGCACCAGGTCTGAGGTTTTGCGAATATTGGGCACCATTTGCGCCAGCAGGCTGCCAGCTTTTTCAGCCATGGCCACACTGCTGGCGGCCACCTCGCCAATTTCCGCGGCGGCCACCTGGCTGCGCTCGGCCAGTTTGCGCACCTCGGCGGCCACCACGGCAAAACCTTTGCCGTGCTCGCCAGCGCGGGCGGCTTCAATGGCGGCGTTCAGCGCCAGCAAATTGGTTTGTGCCGCAATGTCGTCAATGATGCCAATTTTTTTGGCAATTTGCTTCATGGCCGCCACCGTGGCAAGCACCGCCTGACCACCATCGGCGGCGTCGCTGGCGGCTTGGCTGGCCATGCCTTCGGTGACCTTGGCGTTTTGGCTGTTTTGCGCAATGCTGGCGGTCATTTGCTCCATGCTGGCGCTGGTTTCTTCTACGCCCGCAGCCTGTTCGCTGGCGGCCTGGCTCAAAGACTGCGCCGTGGCGCTGATTTGGCCAGAGGCGCTGGCCAGCGCATGGGCGCCGCCGTTGACGTCGCTGACCACCTGGCTGAGTTTGTCGACCATCGACTTCATGGCAAACAGCAGGCTGCTGTGGTCTTTGGCACCGGTGGCAATGGCCAGGGTCAAATTGCCCGCGGCCACTTCTTGTGCAATGTGTTTGGCGTAAGCCGGCTCGCCACCCAGCTCGCGCAGCAGGTTGCGGATGATCCAGAACGACAAGGCCAGTGTCAGCAGCAGGCAAACCAGGGCACCGCCCAGGGTAATCAAAAATTGCCGGTAAGCACGCACAGCACCGTCGTGCGCCTTTTGCACGATGTCGACCGCGACGCTTTGCTCCACTTGCCGAATGGCATCAATGCGCTGGGTGGACTGCTCAAACCAGTGCTCGCTGGCCACGCCGTATTGCCCGGCCAAGTTTTTGTCCACCACCCGCTGGCGGATGCGCGCCACTTCTTGGCTGAAACCCTGCTCACCCAGCGCGGCAAACGCCTGCACCTGGGTCAGCGTGGCATAGGTCAAAAAGGTCTCGAACTGGGTGTCTTGCTTGAACAGGCGCTCCATCAAGCCCTGAAATTGCACCATGTTGATGGTGTCAGACACCAGCACGCCGGTCAAAAAAGCCCGCTCTTGCCCGGCCCACTCCTTGCCCTTGATGAGGGCAAACAGCGCCGTCATCTTGCGCGCCACCGATGGCTCCACGTCTTGCACGCTCACTGCCGCCAAAGACTTGAGCAGCACGGCAATGGTTTGGGTGTAGTAAGCCGCCGTTTGCGCGCCGCTGCGCTGCAGGGCGGTGATAGCCTGGCGCTCTGCGCCCAGCACATCAAGCCGCTCCAGTGCTGCGGCCACCAAACCTGGCGCCACCGTGGCGGCTTGTTTGAGCACGCCCACGCTGGCATCAGTCACCTCACGCCGTTTGGCCACCACGTCAGCAAACTTCTTGCCACCCGAGGTGCTAAAGCCGGTGCTGCTGCCGCGCTCGATTTGCAGGTTGTGCACCACGTCGCTGAGGGCCACCACCACCGGCATCAGGCGCTCGGTTTGGTCAGTGGCTCGGTATTGGCGCCACTCGTTCACCGCCGCCAGCGTGGCCAGCAGCAGCAAGGCCAGCAGGGGCACCGACACCAGCAGCAGCAAGCGGCTGACAATGGACTTGAGCAACGGCATACAGTCTCTTTCAAATTTTGAGCCTTCAGGCCAGGTGTTTAAAGCAACGAATGCTCTCTAAAAAATAGCGATTAAGCGATTTCCTGAGTGGCCAGGGCGGCCACTTGTCCGGCTTGCCCCAGCTGGCCAATTTCTTCCATCGACAGCACTTTGTTGACGTTGAGCAAAATCACAAACTTGCCATTCACCTTGGCAATGCCTTCAATGAATTCGCTGCGAATCTTGGCTCCAAAGCTGGGCGCCGGTTCGATCTCGGTGGTGGGGATTTCCAGCACGGCTTGCACCGAGTCCACCACAATGCCCATGTTCTGGTGCTCACCTTCCACGGCCGTGGGCACTTCCACAATCACAATGCAGCTGCTCTTGATGACCGGCGTGCTGGGCTTGCCAAAGCGGTTGGACAAGTCCATCACCGGCACCACCGCACCGCGCAGGTTGATGACGCCGCGAATGCAGGCGGGCATCATCGGCACCTCGGTCAGGTTGGCATACCAGATGATCTCTTTGATGCACAAAATACCCAGCGAGAACATTTCGCCACCGAGCATGAAGGTCAGGTATTGTTTTTCCTCTACAACGCTGGTGCCGCTTGCGGCGGCAGCGCTTGATTTTGAGGGGGCTTGGGGGTCTGTTTTAACCAAGGCGTTCATGGCAGCCCCCGCTCAAAATTTGGTGAACTGGGATTCATCAAGCGCCATGCCTGCATCGGCCGTGGCTTTGCTGGCCACGGTGGCCGGAGCTTTGCTGGGCGCCGCTTTTTTGCTGCTGGCGCTGCTTTTGCGCACGCTGAAACTGCTGCTGGTGCGGCCTGCGCCGTCGAGCTTGAAGAACTGCATGGTGTGCTGCAGTTGCTCGGCCTGGCTGCTCATTTCTTCAGACGTGGCGGCCAGTTCTTCGGAGCTGCTGGCGTTTTGCTGGGTGGTGGTGTTGAGCTGGCTGACCGCGCTGTTGATCTGACCCACACCGCTGCTTTGCTCGGTGCTGGCGGCGGTGATTTCTTGCACCAGGTCGCTGGTCTTGCGGATGTTGGGCACGATCTCATCCAACAGCTTGCCAGCTTTTTCTGCCAGTTCTACGCTGCTACTCGCCACTTCGCCAATTTCTTGCGCGGCCACCTGGCTGCGTTCGGCCAGTTTGCGCACCTCGGCGGCCACCACGGCAAAGCCCTTGCCGTGCTCACCGGCGCGGGCGGCTTCAATGGCTGCGTTCAGGGCCAGCAAATTGGTTTGTGCCGCGATGTCGTCAATGATGCCGATTTTCTTGGCAATCTGCTTCATGGCTTCCACCGTGGCCTTGACGGCTTCGCCACCGTCGGCGGCGTCTTTGGCGGCCTTGCTGGCCATGCCGTCGGTGATCTTGGCGTTTTCGGTGTTTTGCGCAATGCTGCTGGTCATCTGCTCGATCGACGCGCTGGTTTCTTCCACCCCGGCAGCCTGTTCGCTGGCGGCCTGGCTCAAACTCTGCGCTGTGGCACTGACTTCTTCAGAGGCGCTGGCCAAGGCTTGCGCACCGCCATTCACGTCGGTCACCACCTGGGTGAGCTTGCCGATCATGTTTTGCATGGCGGCCAGCATTTGGCCGGTTTCGTCTTTGGCGGGGTTGTCAATTCGCACCGTCAGGTCGCCGTCGGCCAGGCGGTTGGCCACGTTCAGGGCTTCGTTCACCGGCTGGGTGATCGAGCGGGTCAGAATCCAGGCCAGCAAAGCGCCCAAGGCAATGGCCACTGCGGCCAGTGTCAGCATCAGGGTGTGGGCTGAGTTGTAAGCCGCTTGCGCTGCGGCATAGTCTTTCTTGTTACCTTCCTCTTGGAAGGCGGTATTGGCATCCAGCGCCTCTTGCCATTTTGCTGCTGCAGGCCGGGCTTCGCCCATTAACAGCGCTACCGCTTCTTCGGTCTTACCTGCAGCGCTTAGTTCAACCACCTTGTCATTCAAAGGCCGGGCAACCGTTGCGGCATCTTTGATTTTGGCGCGATTAGCCTTGCCTTGTTCACTGGCTGGCGTCTTGCTCAGTTCGTCGAAGGCGTCGTTGTAATCGGCGCGTGCTTTCTCTATGGCCTTGCGAAGCGTTGCTTGCCCTGCAGAGTCTTTGATCAGCATCAAGGTGCGCATCATGCGCTGCACGTCGTTCAACGACTTGGCCATGCGGTCGTTCAAGTTCATCTTGAACATGTTGTCATTGACGATCTCGTCCAGGCGCCCCTGCACATTGGCCATGCCGTTGATACCCACTCCCGCCAGTGCAGCCATTAAGGCCAACACCACGGCAAAACCCAGCGACAAGCGCAGGCCGATTTTCATATTTGCAAACATGTCAATACCCCTTTAAAAAAACAGTTTCAATTCAGACTCGCGTGCGCTTGGCTCGCCTGCCCGCTCTTGTCCACGGCCTGGCGCACCAGTTGCGGCACGTCCAGAATCAGCGCCACGTCGCCGCTGCCCAAAATGGTGGAGCCGCTGATGCATTTGCTTTGCGCAAACATTTGCCCCAGCGGCTTGATCACGGTCTGGAACTCGCCCAGCAGCGTGTCGACCACCAGCCCGGCCTTTTGCCCGGCGTGTTTGAGCACCACAATGTTTTCGCCCTTGGCCGGTTTGCCTTTGACCGAGAACAGCTCGCGCAGGCGGATGAATGGCAGCACCTCGCCGCGCAGGTTGGTGTAGTCGTGCCCCGGCTCGGCGCTATAGGCCACGCACTCTTCGATCATGTCCAGGGGAATGGCATACACGGCCTTGTCCAGCCCCACCAAAAAACCGTCGATGATGGCCAGCGTGAGCGGCAGGCGCACCGTCACGGTGGTGCCCACGCCCTCGCTGCTGGCTACACCCACGGTGCCGCGCAGGGCGGTGATGTTGCGCTTGACCACGTCCATGCCCACGCCCCGGCCAGACAGGTTGGTGACCTTTTCTGCGGTGGAAAAGCCGGGCTCAAAGATCAGCGCATAAATCTCGGCATCGGTCAGGTGGTGGCCGGGCTCAACCAGGCCGCGCTCTTGGGCTTTGGCCAAAATTTTGTCTTTTTTCAGGCCGCCGCCGTCGTCAGACACGGTGATGACAATCGCGCCGCTGTCATGAAAAGCGTTGAGCTTGAGCGTGCCGTAGGCCGGTTTGCCACGCTGTTGGCGCACGTCAGCGGCTTCAATGCCGTGATCCATGCTGTTGCGCACCAGGTGCATCAGCGGGTCGCCAATTTTCTCGACCACGGTTTTGTCCAGCTCGGTGTCTTCGCCGTCAATGTCAAGGCGGATGTCTTTGCCCAGCTCGCGCGACATGTCGTGCACCACGCGTTGGAAACGGCTGAAGGTGGCACCAATGCGCACCATGCGCAGTTGCAGCGCACTGTCGCGCACCTCCTCCACCAGCGTGGCCAGTTTGGAGGTGGCCTCGGTCAGCTCAATCACCTTGGAGCGGTGGGCGATCAGGTTCACGCTGGCCCCGGCAATGATGAGTTCGCCCACCAGGTTGATGAGTTGGTCGAGCTTGTCGGCATCCACACGGATCGACTTGCTCTCGGCCGCGCCCAGGTCTTTGACTTGCTTTTGCTTGTGCAGCGCGGCTTCTACCACCTCGGGCTGGACCGAGCCTTGCTCGACCAGAATGGTGCCAATGGGTTTGCTGGGGTCGTCGCTTTGCGCATTGAGCGCCATGTCTAGCTCTTGGGGCGTGAGCGTGCCGCAGCGCACCAGCATGTCGCCCAGGCGGGCGGCCTCAGAGGGTTGCAGGCTGATCAGGCTGATGTATTCAGAGATGCGGCTGTGCGGCGGCAAGATCACCAAGCGGCTGTCGTCCCGCACAAACTCGAACACGCGCTCAATGGCAGCTTTGTCAACTTGGGTTTGAAACGCCATCTCAAAGCCCAGGTAGCACAGCTCGGGGTCCATGGCGGCAGCGTCGGGCAGGGCATCGGCCACGGTTTCGATGGCCGAGACCGTGCCCATGGTGCCCAGGTAGCGAATGAACGAGAGCGGGTCCATGCCGTTGCGCAGCACATCAGGCGCAAAGCGCACCGAGATGTGCCAGTGGTCGGCGTGCACGCTGTCGCTGTCAATGCGGCGCACATGTTCAGCATCATTTTGGCCTGTAGCGCTTGTTGTCATTGCGCCAGCAGCTCCATTTTTAGGAGTATTCTGGGGCACCGCACTGGCTTTGCCAGCACCAAGGTAGCTGCGCAGCTGCGCCAGCAGCGGCTCGCCTTGGGCTTGCAGCTCGGGCGTGCCTTGCAGGTTGCCCGCGGCAATGTCGTCCACCAGCGCGCCAATGTGGTCGTTGCAGGCCAGCATCAGCACCACCAGCTGGTCAGCCAGCGGCAGCTGACCGGCGCGCACCTTGTCGAGCACGCTCTCGGCCACATGGGTGAAGGCCACCACATGGTCCAGGCTAAACAGCCCGCTGGAGCCTTTGATGGTGTGCGCAGCGCGAAAAATGGCGTTGACCAGCTCGGTTTTTTCGTCTGCGGCCTCAACGGCCAGCAGCGCGGTTTCCATGTCTTCCAGCAGCTCG
Source organism: Rhodoferax sp. (assembly GCF_028715765.1). Lineage (GTDB taxonomy): Bacteria > Pseudomonadota > Gammaproteobacteria > Burkholderiales > Burkholderiaceae_C > Rhodoferax. Next base: position 97,046 of record NZ_JAQURE010000008.1, on the reverse strand, counting down.
CGGCATTCTTCCACGTACACCGCCAGGGCGTCTTTCATGTCGTCATCCATGTCAACTCCTTGCGCTGGCCGCTTTGGCATCCGCATCCATCAGCAGCGGGTCGCCAAAGTAGGCGGCCACGTTGAGCAGTTCAAACACCTCCAGCACGGCCGGGCTGTGGCGCACCAGGCGCAGCGCACGCTGTTGTGCCTGGGCGGTTTTTTTGGCCAGCATCAGCAGTTGCACACCGGCGGTGTCTAGGTCGGTCACGCCTGAGAGGTCGATTTCATCCACCGGGGGCTCGGCCAGCAGCACGGGCTTGAGCTCCATGGCGCGAAAGATAGTCAGCTCGCCCTCAATGCGCAGGGAGTTGGCGGCGCTCATGGCAAGCACAGCCGTTGCACGGCGTTGACCAGTTGTTCGGGCTGAAACGGTTTCACCACCCAGGCACGGGCGCCGGCGGCCTGGCCTTCGCGCTTTTTCTCTTCAGCCGACTCGGTGGTGAGCATGATGACCGGGGTGAACTTGTAGGCCGGCATTTGCTTGACCGCTTTCAGGAACGCAATGCCGTCCATCACCGGCATGTTCACGTCGCTGATGATCATGTGCACCTTTTGGCCGGTGAGCTTGGTCAGCGCGTCTTTGCCGTCGCAGCCTTCGATCACGTCGTAGCCGGCGCCCTTGAGGGCAATGCCAACCACCCGCCGCATGGAAGCGGAGTCGTCGACCACCATAATGAGTTTTGCCATGATGAACTTCCTCTAGAAAAAGCTGATGTCTGTGGTGTTGGCCTGCTGCACCGTGCCGCCTTCGTGAATGATGTGCTGGTCTGCCATCACGTAGGTTTTTTTCAGCTCGGCCAGCAGTTGCTCGGCGTCCAGCGGTTGCAGCACTTGGGTTTGGCCAAACTGCTGCACCTGGTCTTGCAGCACCTCGGGCAGGCGTGCCAGGTTTTTGTTCACCTGGGTCATGATTTGACTGACCCGGTCTGAAAACTGCATTTGCACCAGCGCCTGGTTGACCTCGACCTGAATGCTCATGCTTTCGGTTTGCAGCAGGTCGCTGGAGTGCTGAAAGGCCTCGGTGACGCCTTTGAAGTCGCTCATCACCCGGTTGATGGTGGCGTGCACCGTTTCCAACGAGCCGTCTTCCACCGAGACCGACTCGCGCACCACGCTGCAGGTGTCGGCAATGGCGCTGTTGATGATGTTGACTTTTTCGGCAATTTTTCGGCCGGTGTCGCCCGACTGGTTGGAGAGCATGCGGAACTCTTTGGCCACCACGGCAAAGCCCCGGCCAGACTCGCCCGCACGGGCGGCCTCGATGGCGGCGTTGAGCGCCAGCAAATTGGTTTGCTGGGCAATGCGCGCCACATCAAACGCCATGTCTTTGAGCTCCCCAATGAAGCGATCCAGCCCCTGCACTTTGTCCAGCATTTGCGCCATGCTGGCGCGGGTGGCCTCTTGGCTGGCCACCATGGCGCGCAAGTCGGTCTCGCTGCGGCTAAACAGCGCCGCTACGCCACTGCCTTCCACGCTGTCGGTCTCGGTGGTGACGGTGCGCAAGGCGGCTTCGAGCTTGTCCACAATGCTGCCAAAGCGCTCAGAGAGGGCATTGACCGACGTCTCCATCTGACTGCGTGAGGACTCCATGTGGTTTTGCCAGACCGGCACCACAGCTGCGCCAAACTGCGCTTGTGCGGCCAGGTAGTCGCTGATGTGCTGCTGGGTGGCCAGGCTTTGGGCTTGCAACTTGTGCCCCAGCAGCACGGCCAAAGCCAGCAGCACCGCGGCCAAGACCGAAGCCAGCAGGCTGGCAGACCCAGCCCACAGCACGGCCAGCGCGGCCAAGGCACCCAGCCCGGTGCACAGCGCCCGCGCGGTGAGGTGATGCATGAAGTTTTTCATATGGCTCCCATGGCGGCAGCCCGCATGCTGGCCTGGCTGGTTTTGCTGGCCTGCTCAGCCAGCGCGGTCACGATGGGCATCAGGTCAGCCACAAAATTGGCTTTGCCCACCAGCGCCACAGCACCCAGCTCGCGGGCGGCGGTGCGGTAAGCGTCGTTGTCGTGCAGCGACAAAAACAGCACTTTGGGGGCATGTGGCAGGGTGGCCAGTTGGGCGGCCACTTCCAAGCCGGTCATGTGCGGCATCACGATGTCGAGCAGCACCAGGTCGGGCTGCAGGGTTTGGGCTTTGCGCAAGGCCTCGGCACCGCTGCGGGCTTGGCCCACCACTTCGGCCTCAAGCAGCATGGCCAGGCACTGGCGCACTGCAGTCAAAAAGGTCTGGTTGTCGTCGACCAGCAAGATCCGCAAGCTCATCGGGCAGCTCCAGAATGCCGGGGGGTTGAAAGGTGTGCTGACATGGCTGCAACTCTAAGCCGCCGCCCGGTGCGTGACCATCAGGCCATTACCTGAGAAGCCCTGCGGAAAATACCTGAGGCACAGGGGCGATTCAAAGCTGTGTGGGCTGGGGTTTAAGTGTTTAACCCGGCAGGGCGACTGGGTCAGGCGCATGCGGTTTTGGGGTGAAAGCACGCGCGGGGCTGGCGGATCAGTGTGCCAGCACCTTCTTCGCGCGCATTTCACCCCAAAGCCCGGTCGCCTGACCCAATCACCCTGCCTTGCGTTGATTGGACTCGAATATTTATAATAAAACAGCCTGTAGACCACATATTAAAAGCGTAAGCAGCTATTATTTTTGCAATGACTGCAGCACACTCTCCACGCAGATAAGGCGTGGTGGTTGGGTCAGGTGACCGGGCTTTGGGGGCAAAGGCGCGCGCAAGCGGTGCTGGCACACTGACGCCTCAGCCCCGCGCGTGATTTGCCCCCAAAACCGCACGCACCTGACCCAGCCGCCGCGCCGTGCCAGCGACACAACGACATCAGTCCCGCTGTGCCCGAAACACCACAGCCGCAGAGAGCCACAAACACCCAGCGGCACAGCACTCGCCCGACACTCAACCCATGGCCACTTGGCTTTCTTGGGGTAATGTTTTTGCGCCTGAAGCATCCGCCGGCCCGGCCACAGGCAGCCACACGGTGAAGCAGGCGCCTTGGCCGGGGCTGCTGGTCACGTCGATGCGGCCGCCGTGCTTTTTCACAATGTCATACGACAGCGACAAGCCCAGCCCGGTGCCCTTGCCGACCGGTTTGGTGGTGAAAAAAGGCTCAAAAATACGCGCTTGCACCTCAGGGCTCATGCCTTTGCCGGTGTCTTGCACGGCCAGCCAGACCCAGCCATCGGCGGCGGCGCCGCTGCGCAGGGTGATCTGGCCTTGCGACTCGATGGCCTGGGCGGCGTTGACCAGCAGGTTCAAAAACACCTGGTTGAGCTGTGCCAAATGGCAGCGCACGGCCGGCAGGGGCTGCAGCGCCTTGACCACCGTGGCCTTGTATTTGAGCTCGTTGCGCGCCACGTTCAGGGTGCTTTCCAGCCCATCCAACAGGTCGGCATCTTGCCAGTCTTCATGGTCTATGCGGGCGAAGTCGCGCAGGTCGAGCACAATTTTTTTGACCCGCGCCAAGCCTTCGAGTGACTCGCTGAGCAAGGCCGGGGCATCGTCGCGCAGAAAGTCCAGGTCGGCCTGGGTGCGGGCCTGTTGCAGGGCAGCCTGGGCGGCCTCAGAGCAGGGTGTGCTGTTGACTTCATACACCGCCAGCAGCGCCAGCAGGCTGTGCATGTAGCCCTGCAGCGTGCCCATGTTGGTGTTGATGAAGGCCAGCGGGTTGTTGATTTCATGCGCCACCCCAGCGGCCAGTTGCCCCACGGCGGCCAGTTTTTCAGATTGCACCAATTGCAGTTGCGAGCTGACCAACTGGCGGTTGACCGACTCCAGCTCGGCGAGCTTTTCTTGCAGCGCACGCTCCACCCGTGCTTTGCGCACAATACGCCACAGGTCGTTGCCAATGAGCTGCACGCGCGCCACGTCGTCGGGCGAATAGGCACTGGTCTTGTTGCCCACGCCCAAAATCAAGCAAATGCGGCCTTGGTCAAGCACCGGCACCGAGACCAGCCGGGTCAGCGGCGTGTGGCCGGGTGGCAAACCATGCGGATGCGCAAAGGTGGCGTAGTCGTTGCAAACAAACGGCGCGCGCTCGCGCACGCAATTGACCCAAATGCCTGCCTGGTTGATGGGGTAATGGGTGTCGTGCGCCACGCTGCAACCCTGCAACGCACCTTGCGTCCAGGTGACCAGCTCCAGGGTTTGCTGGTCTTCATTGACAAAATGCAAAAAACCAATCTGACTGGCCGTCAGGCGCTCGACCATTTCCAAGCCTTGGGTCAAGAGTGCCTGCTCGGGCAGTTGGCTGCCCTCTTCATTGAGCAACAGCAGGCCACGGGTGGTTTCGCTGGCCAGGTGCTGCGCCGTGACGTCCATGCTGATGCCGCCCAGGCACGGTGCACCGCTGGCGTCTGGCACCACAAACAGGTGGGTGTCGAAATGCTGCTCGCCAAACACCTGCTCGATGTGCAGGCTGTGGCCGCTTTGCAGCAGCGCTGCGTCGTGGGTGGTCAAGGCATTAGCCACGGCTGGCGGAAAAATGTCATGCGCCGTTTTGCCCAGCAGTGTGCTGGCTGGCACGCCCAGCGTTTTGCCTAGAAAGCGGTTGGCCATCAGCAAGCGCTGTTGGCTGTCTTTCAAAAATGCGGTACCGGGAATTTGGTCAATGAAGCTTTGTGTGAGCTGGTGCGCGGCCTGCAAGTGGGTTTCGACCTGGCGGCGCTCGGTGATGTCGTTCACGGTCAGCAAAAAGTGCAACTTGCCGTCGACGCTGATGGGGCTGCAAAACACCTCCAGCGCCAGCGTTTGGGCTTGTGCGCAGGGGTAGTTGAACTCAAATTGAAGCGGTGCGCTGCGGCTCTGCGCCAGCTTGTCCAGGGCTTGCAGCAGCGCCGGGTCGGCCTGCAAGCCAGCCCGATCCAGCCCCGCGGGGCTGGCCAGCGCTGCATGGTCGAGCTGGAAAAAATTCACGGCCCGAATGTTGGCGTCCACCACGCGCAGGGGCGCGGGGTCCACCACCAGCATGGGCATGGTGCTGCTGGCAAACAGCGCGTTGTAGCGCACCTCGCTCTCTTGCAAGGCAAACGCGATTTGCTGGCGCTGGCTGGCATGGGCAAACGCTTGCATGGTGTGGCCGATGTTGCGGCCCAGCTGGCTCAGCAGGCGGCGCGTGGTTTTGTCAAAGGCGTGCCCGGTGGCAGTCATCAAAAACAACGCGGCGGCGGGCTGGCCAGCAGGCGCCAGTGGCAACACCGCCGCAGACTGCCAACCGTGCGGGTCTGCCAGCGCGGTAAGGGGGGCGGCAGCGGGGTCGTGCGCCAGGTCTTGGCACCACAGGGGTTGGTTTTGCGCCTCGGGCTCAAGCAGTGGCGCAAGGGTGGCCATGTCAGCGGCCGACACAGACTGACCGCTGTGCGCTTGCAGCTTGAAGCTGCGGCTGTGCGCATCAAGCTCACCCACAAACAGGGTATCAAACAAGCCAGACTGGGTGCCGATCTGGCACACCGCCTGAAACAGCGCGGTTTGCGCGCTGCTGTGAATGATGGCGTTGTGGCAGTCCAACGCCATGGCATACAGCTGCACCAGGCGCTGGGGTGGCGCGGCAGCGGCGGGCGGGGGACGATGGAATGTCATGGCTGGGCAGATGCGGTCAGGTCGGGGGTCAGGTGAACGGTGAAGCTGGCACCGCAGGCAGCGCCTGCCTCAGCGGTGCAGTTGCTGGGGCTGATGTGCAGCACGCCACCCATTTGCTGTGCCAGATCAGTGGCCAGCTGCAAGCCCAGCGACTGGCTGCGGCGCTGCTCATAGTCAGGCGGCAAACCGACACCGTTGTCACACACGCACAGCGACCAACTCGGTGGCGTGTCGGCCTGGGCCGGGTCAGGCTGCAGGCACACACTCAAGGTGCCGCTGCGGCCGTCTGGGAAAGCATGCTTCAAGCTGTTGGTGATGAGTTCATTGACCAGCAGCCCGCATGGGGTGGCCATGTCCATGCTGACCTGCACCGGCGTCAAGTCCAGCTGCAACTGCACCGCAGCGTGGCTTTGCGCCCGAAACGCCTGAGTGGCAAGCTGGCGCACATAGTCCGCCAGGTTGACCGAGGCAAAGGTGCCGGTGCGGTAGAGCGCCTCATGCAGCAGCGCCATGGAGCGGATGCGCCCTTGCATGTCTTGCAGCACGGCGCGGGTGCCGGGTTGGCTGTTGCGCCCGGCTTCCAGGCGCAGCAGGCTGGTGATGATTTGCAGGTTGTTTTTGACGCGGTGGTGAATTTCATTGAGCATGGCGCTTTGCTCGTGCACCAGAAGGTCTAGCTGCTGCTGTTTGCGCTGCAGCACCGCATCGCGCTCGCGCAGGCTGTGCAGCAGGTGGTTAAAGCCGGTGATGAGTTGGCCCACTTCGTCGTCAGCCAGCACCGGCAGCGCGGCTGGAAAGCTGGCTGGCGCGGGCAGCACCGACAGCGCGGCGGCCGTGCTGACCAAGGGCGCCAGTTGGCGCCGCAGCACCCACCAGGTCAACCCCAAGAGCAACAGGGTCAGCCAGGCAATGCCCCAGCCCATGCGCTGCTGCAGGGCGCTGATGGGGGCAAATGCCTCTGCGGTGGGCAGGTGCGCTGCCAAGTACCAATTGGCCACCGGCACATTTTTAGCCGCCACCAGCACCGGCGCGCCAGCGGGGGTGGTGCCCACGCCCGAGCCTTCATAGCCCGCCACAAAACGGTCTGCCATGGCGTTGACGCCCGGTGCGGGCAGCGCTTGCATGACGTTACGCTTGTCGCTGCTGGTGACCATCAGGCGCTGGGCTCTGGCCACCAACACGTAACTGCCCGTGCGGCCGTAGTGCGAACCGGCAATTTTGTCGAGAAAGTTAGGCTTTGCCAGGTCAATCACCCCCACCAGTGCGCCCATCGGCTGGCCTTGCGGGTTCAACACCGGTGCCACCAACGAGACCGACGGGCTGTGCAGCTGCTTGCCCACCATGACCGGGCTGATGACCGACTTGCCTTGCTCCAGCACCGGGTTGACATGCGTGGGCTCCCAAAAGGTCACGCCAATGCGCGGAATTGACAGCGGCAAGGCGGCCAACCCCACGCCTTGATCATTGGTGATGAACGTGCCCGCATTGAACATGGCTTGCAGCACCGGGCGGGCTTGTAAATGCTGCTGCAGTGCGCGCGGGTTGGCCAGCAGCGCCGGGCTGATGTCTTTGGCCACCAGCTCAAGGGCACGCAAGCGGTCGGCCAGCTCTTGGTTCACATCTGAGGCAACGATGCTGACTGTGGCAAATTGCTGCTGCGCCAGCTGCGCTTGCAGGTCTTGCTGCAGCAACCGCCCGGCGCCCCAAATGGCACCGACCATGCCCAGCACAAAAATGCCCAGCGTGAGCAGGGTCAAGCGGGTTTGCAGTGAGCGCCAAGACAGTTTGAAGGGGCGAGACAAAAACATTATTTGCTATACTATAAATAGCTGCTTACGCTTATAAACAAAGCGCTAGAGGCCATTTTAGTCATAAAATTCGTGGTGCCACTTGACCAGGGCAGCCGCTGGCATGGGGCGGCCAAAGTAGTAGCCCTGAAACGCGTCGCACTGCAAGCCGGCCAAGATGTCGCGCTGCTCTGGCGTCTCCACGCCCTCGGCAATCACCCGCAGCCCCAGGCTGTGCCCCATGGCAATGACGGCGCGCACAATGGCGGTATCGCTGGCTTGCAGCATCAAATCGCGCACAAAAGACTGGTCGATCTTGAGCTGATCCAGCGGCAGGCGCTTGAGGTAGCTCAGCGACGAGTAGCCGGTGCCAAAGTCGTCCAGCGAAAACTTCACGCCCAGGGCTTTGAGCTGCTGCATTTTGGCAATGACCCCGGCCACGTCGGACACCAACATGCTCTCGGTCAGCTCCAGCTCAATGCGCTGCGGGTTGGTGCCGCTGTGCTGCAAGGCGGCTTGTACCTGCGCCACAAAGTCAGGCTGGGCAAATTGCAGGGCACTGACGTTGATGGCCACCACCCAGTGCGCAGTGGCCGCATCAGCCGCCCAGGCGCTGACCTGGGCACAGGCTTGCTCTAGCACCCATTGCCCCAGCGGCAAGATCAGCTGGCTGTCTTCGGCCAGCGCAATGAACTCGCCCGGTGCCACCAGACCACGCTGCGGGTGCTGCCAGCGCAACAGCGCTTCGGCTCCCAACAACTGGCCCTGACCATTGACTTGCGGCTGGTAATACAACACAAACTCTTGCTGCACCACGGCACGGGTCAGGTCGGTCAGGCGCTGGGCTTGTGCCAGCAGCGCGGTTTGCATGGCCACATCAAAAAAACGCACGGTGTGGCGGCCGGCGCTTTTGGCTTCGACCATGGCAATGTGGGCTTTGCTGAGCAGCTCGTCCACGCTACTGGGCGTGCCGTTGAACAGCACCACGCCCACGCTGGCTTGCAGCGGGTGCGGGTGCAGTGGGTCTTCTTGTGCCAGCGCCTGCAGCAAGGCTTGCGCACATGCCTGGGCCCGGGCACCGGCCTCATGCGGGTTGGGGCTGAGATTTTCCATCAGCACGGCAAACTCATCCCCGCTCATGCGTGCCACGGTGTCGCTGGTGCGCAAAATGGCTTGCATGCGCCGCCCGGCATCTATCAGCACCTGGTCGCCGATGGCCAGGCCATGGGTGTCGTTGATGGTTTTGAAGTTGTCCAAGTCCAGCAGCATCAGCGCCACATGGCTGTGGCTTTGCTGGGCGCGCACTGTGGCTTGCAGCAGGCGCTCTTTGAAACCGGCGCGGTTGGTCAGGCCGGTCAATTGGTCATAAAAGGCCAACCGGTGCAGGGCTTGCTGGCTGTGGGTTTGTGAACTCAAGTCGTGCAACACCGCCACCAGGGTGCGCTGCCCGGCCTCTTGCAGCTGCGACATGGCCACTGACAACGGGAACACGCTGCCGTCTTGGCGCACGCCCTCCACGGGGCCAGGCTGGCGGCTGGCAAATTCGGGCGTGAGGTCAGCCAGGTGCTCGTTTTGAGCGGCGGCGGGCATGAGCTGCTGCAGCGGCAGGCCTTGCAGTTGGTCAGCGCTGTAGCCAAACATGTGGCAGGCGGCGGGGTTGCTGCTCTCCACTTGGCCTTGCGGGTTGATGCACACCACGCCGTCGTGCATGGCGTCAAGCACCGCTTGGCTGCGCCGGGCAGCGTCGCGCAGGCGCGCTTCGGCTTGGCATTTGTAGAGCGCCATTTCCAGCACGTTGTGCAGTTCGCGCTCTGAAAACGGCTTGAGCAGATAGCCGTAGGGTTCAGCCAGCTTGGCACGCGCCAAGATGTCATCGGCATCAAAGGCGGTCAAAAAAACCACCGGGGTGGCCAGCGTGGCGTGCAACGCCTGCGCCACGGCAATGCCGTCGAGCGCGCCAGTGAGTTGAATGTCCATCAACACCAGGTCGGGCTGATGCTGCTGCGCCAGCTGCAAGGCGGCTTCGCCGCTGGGGGTGTGGGCGACTACCGCGTAGCCCATCAGCTGCAGCTGGGCACAAATGTCACGCGCCACCAGCATTTCGTCTTCAACGACCAAAATGCGCGGCATGTGAGAGGGTGGCAACAGGTGGGGCAACATGGTGGGGGTGCGGAAAATTCACAACTTGAGCGCAACGATAGCGGATGCCCCTTGCCCGCGCCATCAGGTCAACACCTGATGGCAGGTTGTGAAACACCTGAG
>NZ_JAQURE010000008.1:0-87275 GCF_028715765.1 Rhodoferax sp. | reverse complement strand
CACGGCGCTGCTTGACAAATTGAACAAAGTCGAGCACCTCGCCCTGCAAATTGACAGGCAAGGCGGCCACCTCAGATTGAATCTGGCTCAATGTATTCATCACAACATCCTTTCATGAATAAGCTCAGTTTGACAGAACTCCGCCACGCACGACGGTGAAGACGCCATTTTGAAAGTGTTTTACCTTGATCGTGTGGGACAGCTCGGATAAATCAAGGTGCGCTTGACATCACGGGCTGATCAACCCGACGCGCATGGCGTAGCGCACCAGGCCGGTGACTTCATGAATGTTGAGCTGGCGCATCAGCTGGCTGCGGTGGGTGTCGACGGTTTTGACCGACAAATCTAGCGCACGGGCAATTTCTTTGGTGCTCAAGCCTTCGGCAATGAGTTTGAGCACCTCGCTTTGGCGGGCGGTCAGTGCCGCTTGGGCGGGTTCGTCGCGGCGCAGGCGCTGCACGTAGTCGCTCAACACCCCGCCTGAGACCGCCGGGCTGAGGTAGGTTTCGCCGCGCAGCACCACCTCAATGGCCTGCTCCAGCTCCATCAGCGCCGCGTCTTTGAGCAAATAGGCCACGGCGCCGTGGCGCAGCGCCTTGCGCACGTATTCTTCGTTTTGGTGCATCGACAAAATCAACACGCGAATCTGCGGCTGACTGTGCAACAGGCGCTCGGTGGCATCCAGGCCATTGAGGCCGGGCATGGCAATGTCCATCAGCACCAGGTCGGGGCGGTGTTGCTCGGCCAGCTCAAGCAGTTGCAGGCCGTAGCCAGCCTCACCCACCACGGCAATGTTGGGCATGGCCTCCAGGATTTTGCGCAAGCCGGTGCGCACCAGGGTGTGGTCGTCGGCCAGCAGCACGCGCACTGTGCTCATGCGGCCTCCGGCAGATTGCGCCAGGGGGCACGCAGTTGCACCGTGCAGCCTTGCCCTGGCGCGGCGCTGATGCTCAGTGTGCCGCCCAGCAAAATGGCACGCTCTTGCATGCCCAGCACACCCAAACTGCCACCCGCGCTGGCACGCTCTTGCATGGCAGCCAGGTCGAAACCTTGGCCGTCGTCATGCACGCTCAGCAGCAGGTCGGCACCGTCGCGGCGCAAGGCAATGTCCACATGCCGGGCTTGGGCGTGGCGGCTGATGTTGGTCAGCGCCTCTTGCACGATGCGAAAACAAGCGGTCTCGATTTCTGGTGCCAGCCGCACCTGGGTGCGCTCATGGTGAAAGGTGACTTCAAATTCACTGCGGTTGGCGCTTTGCTCGGCCATCCACTTGAGCGCAGGCGCCAACCCCAGGTCGTCGAGCATGGAGGGGCGCAGGCCGGTGGCCAGGTGGCGCACTTGCTTGAGGGCTTCTTCCACAATGCGCAGGTTTTCGGCATACAGCTCGGGCGGAGCGCGGTCTTTGTAGCGCTCGCCCAGCTGCAGGTTGATTTTGATGGCGGTCAGCGACTGGCCCAGCTCGTCATGCAGCTCGATGGCGACGCGGCGACGCTCTTGCTCTTGCACCTCCAGCACGCGCTGCGACAAGGCTTTGAGCTGGCGGGTGCTGGTGCGCAGGCGGGCTTCGGCCTGGTGCTTGTAGAGCGCTATGGCCAGCACAGTGCCAAGTTCGCGCTCGGTGAAGGGTTTGAGGATGTAACCAAAGGGCTCGGTCAGCTGGGCACGCGCCAGCACGTCGTCGGCCGAAAAAGCGGTCAAAAAAACCACGGGCAAGGCCAGCTGGCTGCGGATGGCTTGCGCCGCCGCAATGCCGTCCATGGCGCTGGCCAGCTGCACGTCCATCAACACCAGCGCGGGTTTGAGCTCGCAGGCCATGGCCACCGCCTGCTCGCCAGTGCTGGCCATGCCAACCACGTGGTAGCCCAGCGCTTGCAGCTGCTGGGCAATGTCACGCGCCACAATCAACTCGTCTTCAACCACCAACACATTGGCTTTGGCGGGGGGCAGGGCAGCAGAGGTGTTCAAGGGGTGTTCTCGGCAAAGGGCTGACAAGTGCAGGACGTGGGTTCAGGCGTTGCGGGTGGCCGCCCTGGCTTCTTGGGGGGTTTCAAAAATATGAGCTGCTAGCCCACGCTGTTCAAGGGCCGCACCTAGTTTTAACCGCATAAAAGCGCTGGTGGTGTAGCGTGCCACATCGGTGTAGTAGGCGTCGCTGAGGGCTTTGACCATGGCGGCGTAGTCGTCCACCACGGCCTCGTCGATCTGGAAGTTGTCGTAGTTCACCACCACCGCAATTTTCTTGCCCAGCGGCGCGCACAGCGCGCGGGCGGCTTGGGCAATGTCTTGCACGTCTTGCGGGCTGTGCACGTGCAAGCCCTGAAAGTTGTAGTAGGCGGTGCCTTGCTTGGCATCAAACTGCATGCGGTCAACCAGGCTGATGGACAGCAGGGTGTCGTTCAAGCGCATCACTTCAGGGAGAAAAATGCGCGCATCCATGAGGCGGGGCTGGTCAATGAGGGGCTTGAAGTCCATCTGCGCCAGGATGTCTCGCTCAATGTCAATGCCGGGCGCCACTTCCACCAGCGCCAACCCCTGCTGCGTGAGTTTGAAAACACAGCGCTCGGTGACATACAGCACGTTTTTGCCTTCTTTGGCGGCATACGGCCCGCTGAAGGTGACTTGCTCAATGTGCTGCACAAATTTGCGGGCGCGCCCTTCTTGCACGATGCGCACCTGGCCGTCTTGCAGCGCCACTTTCAGCCCGCCGGCGGTGAAGGTGCCCACAAACACCACGGTGCGGCTGTTTTGGGTGATGTTGATGAAGCCCCCGGCACCGGCCAGTTTGGGGCCAAAACGGCTGACGTTGATGCTGCCGTGGGGGTCGCATTCGGCCAGCCCCAGGCAGGCCAGGTCGAGCCCACCCCCGTCGTAAAAATCAAACTGCTGGTTCATGTCGATCACGGCTTCGGGGTTGGTGGCTGCGCCAAAGTAAATGCCCGAGGCCGGCACGCCACCAATCACGCCGGGTTCGGCGGTCAGGGTGAGGTATTTGAGGATTTTTTCTTCGTTGGCCACCGCCGCCACGCCCTCGGGCATGCCAATGCCCAGGTTGACCACGGCGTTGGGTTTGAGTTCAAAAGCGGCACGCCGCGCAATCACTTTGCGTTCGTCAAACGGCATGGGCTCCAGGGCATCCAACGGCACGCGTACCTCGGCAGAATAAGCCGGGTTGTAGCCACCACCCAGGTTTTGCAGGTGGTTCTCGGGGGCGGCCAGCACCACGCAGTCAACCAAAATGCCGGGCACTTTGACCTGACGTGGGTGCAGTGAGCCGCGCTCCACCAGTCGCTCGACCTGCGCAATGACCACCCCGCCGCTGTTTTTGGTGGCGGTGGCAATGGCCAGCACGTCTTGCGTCAACACCTCGCGCTCCAGTGTCAGGTTGCCTTCAGCGTCGGCACTGGTGGCGCGAATGAACGCCACCGAAATCGGCATGGCCTTGTAAAACAGCAGCTCCTGGCCGCCCAGGGTGACCACGCTGACAAGGTCTTCGGTGGTTTTGCTGCCAATCTTGCCGCCCTCTTGGCGCGGGTCGACAAAGGTGCCCAAACCCACTTTGGACACGGTGCCGGGCAAGCCGCAGGCAATGTCGCGGTAAAGGTGCGAGATCACGCCCAGCGGCAGGTTGTAAGCCTCAATTTGGCTTTGCAACGCCAGTTTGCCCAACTGCGGCAACATGCCGTAGTGGCCCCCCACCGCGCGTTTGACCAAGCCCACATGCGCCAGGCGGTTCAGGCCACCTTGCGCCGCGTCGCCCGGGCCTCCACCAAACAGCAGGGTCAGGTTGAGCGGGGCACCGGTGTCTAAAAACCGCTTCTCCAGCGCCAAAATCAGTTCAACAGGCACGCCGTTGGCACCAAAACCAGAGCAACACAGGGTGTCACCTTCTCGCACCAAGGCAATGGCTTGCGCGGCCGAGACCACTTTTTTACGCATGAGGAACTCCAGAAAAAATAACAGGATGCGGCGTCGCAAATGTTGGCACCGAGTATAGAAAACCGCCATCGCTCGACGAAGCACAAGATTGGCGCGTTTTTTGCTTTTATTTGGTGCGTTGGCTCTTAAACCAGCCCATACGCACCAAATCAAAACAATTTATCTCAAGAGGTTCTCATGGAAGCACTCAAACAGGGCGCAGACACCCTGTTCATTCTTCTTGGCGCAGTGATGGTGCTGGCCATGCATGCGGGTTTTGCGTTTTTGGAGCTGGGCACGGTGCGGCGCAAAAACCAGGTCAATGCCTTGGTGAAAATTTTGGTCGATTTCTCCATCAGCACGGTGGTTTATTTTGCGGTCGGCTACGGCGTGGCCTATGGCACCCATTTCTTTGTGGGTGCGCAAGAGCTGGCCGCCAAAAATGGCTACGAGCTGGTGAAGTTTTTCTTTTTGCTGACCTTTGCCGCCGCCATACCCGCCATCATCTCGGGCGGCATAGCCGAGCGCGCCCGGTTTTGGCCACAGTTGATTGCCACAGCGGTGATCGTCGGCTTTGTCTACCCCTTTTTTGAAGGCATCGCCTGGAACCAGCACTTTGGCGTGCAGGCCTGGCTGAAGCATCTGACCGGGGCCGAGTTTCATGACTTTGCGGGCAGCGTGGTGGTGCATGCGGTGGGTGGTTGGATTGCACTGCCGGCCGTGATGCTGCTGGGCGCGCGCGCCAATCGCTACCGCAAAGACGGCGGCATGTCAGCGCACCCACCCAGCAGCATTCCGTTTTTGGCGCTGGGCGCCTGGATTTTGACGGTAGGCTGGTTTGGTTTTAACGTGATGAGTGCTCAAACGCTGGACAAAATATCGGGCCTGGTGGCCGTGAATTCCCTCATGGCCATGGTGGGCGGCACGCTGGCGGCGCTGGTGGTGGGCAAAAACGACCCGGGCTTTGTGCACAACGGCCCGCTGGCTGGGTTGGTGGCGGTGTGTGCCGGCTCAGACGTCATGCACCCATTTGGTGCTTTGGTGGTGGGTCTGGTGGCTGGCGCACTGTTTGTGAGCATGTTCACCCTGACGCAAAACAAGTGGAAGATTGACGATGTGCTGGGCGTTTGGCCGCTGCACGGCTTGTGTGGCACCTGGGGCGGCTTGGCTGCGGGCTTGTTTGGCAGCCAGGCACTGGGTGGCTTGGGTGGTGTGAGCCTGACAGCGCAGGTGCTGGGCACAGTCATGGGCGTGGCGTGGGCAGCGGTGGGCGGGCTGCTGGTGTATGGCACGCTCAAGCGCACGCTGGGTTTGCGCTTGAGTCAAGAAGAAGAGTATGACGGGGCTGATTTGTCCATCCACAAAATCAGCGCCACGCCCGACCGTGAGGCCAGTTGGTAAGTTACGAATGCAGCGGCTGGGTTGTGAACACCTTCGGGCTGACGGCGCCCATGGCGTTTGCCACGATGTTGCCAATCATGTCGGCGGTCATGGCCGACAGCGTCAACCCCAGGTGGCCGTGGCCGGTGTTGTAAAACACACAAGCGGCACGGCCACGCCCCACCCGTGGCATCAGGTTGGGCATCATGGGGCGCAGGCCAGCCCAAGGCACCACGCTCTCGGTGCGCACGGCCGGAAAGCATTGCTGCACCCAATCCACCAGGGGTTTGATGCGGTCGGCGCGAATGTCGCGGTTGTAACCATTGAATTCAGCGGTGCCCGCCACGCGCAGGCGGTCGTCGCCCAAGCGGCTGGTGACCAGCTTGGTATCGTCGTCAAGCAAACTCACCACCGGTGCGCCCTTGCGGCTAGCCTCGTCAAGCAAATTGACGGTGATCGAATAGCCTTTGACTGGGTAAATATTGACCCGGTCACCCAGCTGGCTGGCCAAGTCGCGGCTGGCGGTGCCGGCACACACCACCACGCCATCAAACACGCGCTGTTGTTCGCCCTGGTCTGAATTGGCCGTGATCGTGACGGTGCTGCCGTCGGTGCGAACTGCCGTGATGTCTTGACCGTAAAGCGTGGTCACCCCCAAGCGCTGCGCAGCTTGCGCCATGCCAGTGGTGAACTTGTGAATGTCGCCCGTGGAGTCGCTTTGCGTGAAATAGCCACCATAGTACTGACCCGCCAAGGTGGGCTCGATCTGGCGCATTTCAGCCAGCGTGACCGGATGCCGCTCCAGCCCGCCCTTGGCCAACAATTCGGACACTTTGCCAGCGTGGTCAAAGGTTGCTTTGTCGCGGTAAATGTGCAGGATGCCTTCTTTTTTGTGGTCAAAGTCCAGCCCCTCTTCGGCCGCCCACTGAAACAGATGCTGGCGTGCAGCCACGGCCAGACGCGCGGTTTCGATGGTGTTGGCTTGGTAGTGCGGTATGGCCGCTAAAAACTCGGCAAACCACGACAGTTTGTGCCAACTTGGTTTCGGATTCACTAGCAAGGGGGCATCGTTTTTGAACATCCACTTGAGCCCTTTGAGCACGGTGCTCCACTCGTTCCAGACTTCGGCGTTGGAGGCCGAAAACTGCCCCCCGTTGGCAAATGAGGTTTCCATGGCCGCGTAGCGGTGTTTTTCAAGCAAGGTGACGGTGAAGCCACGTTTGGCTAAAGCGTATGCGGTGGTCACGCCCGTGATCCCGCCACCAATGACAGCGATTTTTTTCATTGAATCAGTCCAAAAAAGTCGTGGGTGGAGACGGTTTTGACCCTTCAAAACCATCGCCCCCTCTGTTTTGGACCTGAGAGATTCACGCGAGCCCCGGCGGCTCTGTCGCTTGCTCCTGCGGTGGGCCAGATGACAAAGCCTGGCCACTCTTCAGAGATTATTTACCGTTGACACCGGTCTGGGGTACCTGAGAGTTTCCGGGGCGGTTGCTCCTTCGGTGCTGCTTGCCACTGCATGGCAAACAGTCTCTTCCGGTGTCGGGTGATAAATGTAGCAGGAACTGGCCTGGCTTGTATCATGGGGTTTCAGCCTCTCGCACAAGGAGCACACCATGGCTTTGATGGACTTTATTCGCAAGCAATTCATCGACATCATCCAGTGGACAGAAGACACGGAGGGCACGCTGGCCTGGCGTTTTCCAATGGCCGACATGGAAATCCAGAACGGCGCGCAACTGCTAGTGCGCGAGAGCCAAATGGCGCTGTTTGTCAACGAAGGCAAGGTGGCCGATGTGTTTGGCCCGGGCACCCACACACTCAGCACACAAACGCTGCCGCTGCTGACCTACCTGAAAAACTGGGACAAATTGTTTGAGTCGCCCTTCAAAAGCGATGTGTACTTTTTCAGCACGCGCCAACAGATTGACCAAAAATGGGGCACGCCGCAGCCCATCACCTTGCGCGATGCCGACTTTGGTGCGGTGCGCCTGCGCGCTTTCGGCAACTACAGCTATCGCGTGGGCGACCCCCAACGGTTTCATACCGAGATTTCTGGCACGCGTGGCGACTATGGCGTGGCCGATCTGGACGGTCAGCTGCGCGGCCTGGTGCTGCAAAACATCAGCCACGCGGTGGCCGCCAGCGGCATCGCATTTTTGGACTTGGCCGCCAATCAGCTGCTGTTTGCGCAAGCCTTGACCACGCAACTGGCGCCTGAGTTTGTGAACCTTGGCCTGCAACTGGAGTGCGTGACGGTGCAAAACGTCTCACTGCCCGACGAGCTGCAAAAAGTGCTGGACCAGAAAATTGGCATGGGCATGGTGGGCAACGACATGGCCCGGTTCATGCAGTACCAAACCGCGCAAGCCATCCCCAAATTTGCCGAAGGCGGTGCCGGTGGGGGTGGCAGCGGCATGGCCGGTGATGCCATGGGCTTGGGCGCAGGCGTGGCACTTGGCCAGGTGCTGGCGCACAACCTGACGACGGGTTTGCAAGCTGCACCGCTGGCGGCGGGGGCGGCACAAGCGGCGAACACAAAGGCCGAAGAAGTAATTGCCACGCTGGAAAAACTCGCTGAACTCAAAGGCAAAGGCGTCTTGACACAAGAAGAGTTTGACGCGAAGAAAGCCGAGTTGCTGAAAAAGTTGGTGTAGCCCACGCGGCTTTTGCGCCTGCTTAAGGCAAGGTTGCCCGTGACGCGCAACCGCGTGCACCGAGCCATACTTTTTGAAGGGTTGTAAAAATAATTATTTAAAAACAAAAACCTGTCGTATCATGCGCCACGCATTGTTTAGGAAAACAGTGTGTGGTTTGCGGTGAATGTCAGTCTCACGTCTGCTCTAAGTCTTTTCAGGTTTGGTTGTTGCGGTTTTGGACTCCATCGCGTTTTGAGTTATTTTGAGGAGTCCTTTCATGGGCAACAAACTTTACGTAGGCAACCTGCCATATTCTTTCCGTGACGAAGATCTGCAACAAGCTTTTGCAGCACACGGTTCCGTCACCAGCGCCAAAGTCATGATGGAACGTGACACCGGCCGCTCTAAAGGTTTCGGTTTTGTCGAAATGGGCGACGATGCCCAAGCACAAACCGCAATTGCAGCCATGAATGGCCAGCAATTCGGTGGCCGTGGCCTCGTGGTGAACGAAGCTCGCCCCATGGAACCCCGTCCTCCCCGCTCTGGTGGCGGCTTCGGCGGCGGTAATGGTGGTGGCGGTTACGGCGGTGGCGCTGGTGGTGGCCGTTCAGGTGGCGGTGGCTACGGCGGTGGCGCTGGTGGTGGCCGTTCAGGCGGCGGCGGTTACGGCGGTGGCCGTAGCAGCTACTAAGCACTGCGCCAACCGGTCAGGCGCTAGACCTGATCAAATCAAGGGTTCTTCGGAACCCTTTTTTATTGGCGGTTTAATCCGGTAAACGTGAGCTTTGGCGTGGCTTGCGTGGGCGCCCGGCCAGCAGACGGTCAAACAGGGCGTTGGGCAGCAGGCGCAACATCTTGGCCACCACGCCCATTTGCCACGGAATCACGCGGTAGCTGTCAGCCGCCGCAATGGCTTGAGCCGCTTGCCTGGCAAAAGCCTGCGGCTGCATCAAGAACGGCATGTTGTAACTGTTGTTTTGCGTCAAGGGCGTGGCGATGTATCCCGGGCACAGGGTCACCACCTTGACCCCACTGCCGCGCAGTTCACCGCGCAAGCTTTCACAGTAGTTGATGACGGCGGCTTTGCTGGCACAGTAAGCGCCATGACCCGGCAGGCCACGAATGCCCGCCACACTGCCTATGCCAACCAGCGTACCCGAACCACGCGCTTGCATGGGGGCAATGAATGGCCCCAAGGTGGCCGCAACACCAAGCACATTGGTGGTCAAAATGCGCGCCATCACCTCCAGGTCTGCACGCTCCGATGAATCTACGCCGTGGCTGATGCCGGCGTTGGCAATCACCACATCAGGCACGCCCTGGCGTGCCATGCAGGCGCTGGCCATGTGCGCCGTGCTGTCGATATTGGCCACATCAGCACTGTAAATTTCATAGCTATCCGTGCTTATTTGACAAGCCTCAAGCCATGATTTGATTACATCACCGCGGCGTGCCACCAAAGCCAACCGGGCACCCGCTTGGGCGTAGTGCAGTGCCAAGGCCTGGCCGATGCCGCTGGAGGCACCAGTGATCAACACCAAGGGCTTTGAGGACGCAAGTGGCTTGCTCATGGTGCAGATTTGCCGGGCATCAATTGACCGCGCACGCGACCACGCAGCAGCATCACGCGGTCGAGATTGTCAAAGTCCATGCTGTCTGCGGTAAAGCGGTCATTGCCACGAATCAGCTCGACCGGCTTGTGGGAGATGACGCGTTCAGTCTTCATGAAAGCGTGCAAGAACTCGCCTGCGAAAGTCAAACTTGCCAGGGTTTGACCATTGGCAGCGCGCATGGCAGCACGTTCCACCCGTGCGTTGCCAAAGAGCTGCACCTCTGAGGCGTCGCCGTTGGTGATGGCATGGCGAGCCGTGGCGGTGGTGAGTCGGCCTTGCTCGTTGAAAGAATGAATGCGAACCTGGTCAATCTCCAGCGTATCGGTGTCGGGGAAATGGCGCGCCTCTGCGCCACTGACTTCACTTTTCAGTTGGCCGTTGGCCGCATAGGTTTTCACTGCGAATTGGCGCAAGAAGTAATCTGGTTCGTGCACCAGCGGTGTTTCTGGCTCGGGCACATTGGGCGCGGGTGTGCTGCGCACCAGCCAGTAGCTGGCCATGGCCAGCAGCCCCATCAGCAGCACTGGCAAATACAACGCCAACCGCTCCCACAGGGCGCGCACGCGGTTCATCCCAAGGCCTCTTGTAGCAGCTCTGCGTAGCGCCCTTTGGCCACCAACAGCAAGTCGCACAGCTCACGCACCGCACCGTGGCCACCGGCCGAAGCGGTGACATGGTGCACCCGCGCGCGCACATCGGCTTGGGCATTGGCCGGCGCACAAGCCAAGGCACAGCGCGTCAGCACCGGCAAGTCTGGCCAATCGTCGCCCATGGCAGCCGCTTGCGACCAGCTCAGCCCCAGGGTGGCAAGCGTGGCCGCGGCAGCAGGGCGTTTGTCTTCGGTGCCAAAGTGGGCATGGCTGATGCCCAGCGCGGCCAGGCGCACGCGCAAGGCCGCCGAGTCGCGCCCGGTAATCACCACCGGGGTAATGCCCGCACGCTGCAGCAGCTTGAGGCCATGACCATCAAGCGTGTGAAAGCGTTTGAGGGCTTCACCATGCTCAGAGAAATACAGCCCACCATCGGTCAGTACGCCGTCAACATCAAAAAACACCACTTGCACCGGTTGCGCTTTGAGCAACAGCTCGGGGGCGAATTGAAGGGTGGGCGTCATCAGATCACCTTGGCGCGCATCAGGTCGTTGCTGTTGAGGGCGCCGCACAGCACGCCCGCGGGGTCCACCACCAGCACGCTGGTGATGCAACGCTGCTCCATCAGCTCAGCGGCATCAACCGCCAGCGCATCGTGGGCAATGGTGCTGGGCTGGCTGTGCATGACTTGCGCGGCGATGCAGCTGCGCAAGTCGGCACCTTTTTCAATCAGGCGGCGCAAATCACCATCGGTAAAAATGCCTTGCACATGACCCGCCTCGTCCACAATGGCCGCCGCGCCCAGCCCCTTGTTGCTCATCTCACGCATCAATGCACTGAAACTGGCCGAACCAGGCACGCGCGGCACTTGGTCACCGCTGCGCATGATGTCGCTGACCAACGTCAGCAACTTGCGTCCCAATGCGCCACCCGGGTGCGAACGAGCAAAGTCTTCGGCTTTGAAACCACGGGCATCGAGCAGTGCCACGGCCAACGCATCACCCAGCGCCAGTTGCGCGGTGGTGCTTGCGGTGGGCGCCAGGTTCAGTGGGCAGGCTTCTTTGTCGACGCTGCTGTTCAAGAACACATTGGCATAGCGTGCCAAGGTGGACTGTGGGTTGCCGGCCATGCCTACCAGGGGCGCACCCAGGCGCTTGATCATGGGCAAGATGGCGTTGATTTCCTCAGATTCGCCGCTGTTGGAGATGGCCAGCACCACGTCGACCGGCTGGATCATACCGAGGTCGCCATGGCTGGCTTCGGCCGGGTGCACAAACATGGCCGCAGTGCCGGTAGAGGCCAAGGTAGCAGCAATTTTGCGGCCAATGTGACCACTTTTGCCCATGCCCATCACCACCACCCGTCCGCGCACAGCCAGCATCAAGCCCACGGCCTGGGCAAAACTGGCATCCAAATGCCGCTTGAGCCCGAGCACGGCGGCGGCTTCGATGTCAAGCGTGGTGTGTGCCAAGGCCAAGGCGCGATCGGCATCCAGCGGCAGTGCTGAGAGAGGGGTCGTTTTCATGGCGGCATTCTATCGGGCAGGCTGCGCAGGGCAGATGTGGCGCATGCCTGTTGTTAGCATTGGGGGGTGAACCCACTTGACCTGACCCTGTTGTACCTGTTGGCTGCCGTGCTGGGCGTGGTGGCGTGCCGCTATCTGAAACTACCACCCATGTTGGGTTATTTGGCGGTGGGGGTGGTGATTGGCCCGAACGCCCTGGCACTGGCCAAAAATGCCGATGGGGTGCGCCATTTGGGCGAATTTGGCGTGGTGTTTCTGATGTTCGTGATTGGGCTAGAGTTCAACCTGCCCAAGCTGCGCAGCATGCGCAACCATGTGTTTGGATTGGGGTTGTTCCAGGTGGCGTTAACCATGCTGGTCACTACCGGTGCCAGCATGGCGTTTGCGCTGCTGGCACCCACCCATTGGGGCATGGACTGGCGCACCGCGTTGGCCTTATCCAGCGCCATGGCCATGAGCAGCACCGCCATTGTGGTCAAACTCATGAGCGAGCGGCTGGAGCTGGAGTCTGAGCACGGCAAGCGCGTCATGGGGGTGTTGCTGTTTCAAGATTTGGCGGTGGTGCCGCTGCTGGTGTTGATTCCAGCCCTGAGCGCCACACCCGAGCAAATGGCAGAGACGCTGCTGTGGGCGCTGTTCAAAGCGGTGGCCTTGATCACCGTGCTGCTGGTGGGCGGGCCGCGTGTGATGCGCGCCTGGCTGAACCTGGTGGCACGGCGCAAAAGCGAAGAATTGTTTGTGCTCAATCTGCTGCTGGTGACCTTGGGACTGGCTTGGCTGACTGAGCTGGCTGGCTTGAGCCTGGCGCTGGGTGCGTTCATTGCGGGCATGCTGATCTCTGAAACCCAATACAAACACCAGGTTGAGACTGATATTCGGCCGTTCCACGACGTGCTGTTGGGGCTGTTTTTCATCAGCATTGGCATGATGCTGGATTGGCGCCTGGTGCTGGAGCGCTGGCCATTGGTGTTGCTGTTGCTGACCATACCGGTGCTTTACAAAGCCGTGGTGGTGACTTTTTTGACGCGTGCCTTGGGCGCCACGCAAGGTGTGGCTCTGCGCACCGGTTTGTACTTGGCGCAAGCCGGAGAGTTCGGCTTTGTGCTGCTGACGCTGGCACAAGCCCACAAGCTGGTACCGCCCGAGCTGCTGAACCCAATTTTGGCTGCCATGGTGCTGTCCATGCTGGCTACGCCCTTCATCGTGATGCACAGCAACCAGTGGGTGATGCGCCTGGTAAGCAATGAATGGCTGATGGAGTCGGTGCAAATGACCACCATTGCCCGCCAAGCCATCAAAAGCAACAAGCACGTCATCATTTGCGGTTTTGGTCGCTGCGGTCAAAATCTGGCGCGCATGTTGGACAAGGAAAATATTCCCTACATGGCGCTCGACCTGGACCCTGACCGGGTGCGACAAGCCGCCGCCGCTGGCGACTCAGTGGTGTTTGGCGATGCAGCACGGTTGCAGGCCTTGATGGCAGCGGGCTTGGCGCGCGCCAGCGCGGTGGTGGTGACTTACCTTGAAACCCCAAGCGCCATGAAGGTGCTGGCACACATCCATGAACATGCACCCCAAGTGCCCGTGGTGGTGCGAACCTCTGACGACCATGACCTGGAGGCCTTGCGGCAGGCCGGTGCCACCGAAGTGGTGCCAGAGGCGATTGAGGGCTCGTTGATGCTGGCCAGCCACGCCCTGGCACTGGTGGGCGTGCCCATGCGCCGGGTGATTCGCATCGTGCAAGAGCAGCGCGACGCACGCTACAAAATTTTGCGCGGCTTTTTCCGTGGCGCAGATGACGGCACGGTTGACGAAGTGCATCAAGAGCGGCTGTGCACCGTCAGCCTGCCCGCAACGGCACGCGCCATCGGACGCAGTGTGGTGCAGCTGAATCTGGCGCTGCTGGAGGTGCGGCTGGTCAGCCTGCGCCGCGCCACCGGTCAAGTGATGCCACTGACCGATGAGTTGCTTTTGATGGATGGCGATGTGCTGGTGTTGGCCGGGCAGGCTGACAAACTAGAACTGATTGAAAAACGGCTGCTTAAAGGGCCGTTTTGACCCACCATGGAATTTACTTAAGGCTTGAGATGCAGAACTTGACCGTCAATCGTTACCTTCGTGAGCACATCCGCACCGTGCTCGACTGGCCAGCTCCTGGCGTCGAATTTCGCGACATCACCCCCTTGCTGCAAGACGCCAAGGTGTTTCGGGTGTTGATTGATGCGTTTGTCCAGCGTTACATGGAGCCGGGTCGCCGCCCCAGTGTGGTGGCCGGGCTGGATGCGCGCGGCTTCATTTTGGGCTCGGTGGTGGCGTATGAGCTGGGCGTGGGGTTTGTGCCGATTCGCAAAAAAGGCAAACTGCCTTTCACCACGGTGGAAGAAACTTACGAGCTAGAGTATGGCAGCGCCACCGTTGAGCTGCATACCGACGCCGTCAAGCCGGGCGACCGGGTGCTGCTGATAGACGACCTGATTGCCACCGGTGGCACCATGATGGCGGGCAAAAAATTGCTTGAAAAACTCGGCGCCGAGGTGATTGAAGGCGCCGCCATTGTGGATTTGCCCGAGCTGGGGGGCTCCGCCAAAATCCGCGCCAGCGGCTTAGCGCTGTTCACCTTGGTGGATTTTGAGGGACGTTGAACCCCAATGCTTGCTTATAACCCGCCAAACTGGGTTTTGCTCAATGGCGAGGCCGCATCATCTGGCTCAAGCAGCTGGGTGTCCTCGTAGCCGGTGGCGGGCTGTGTGGCGCTGGCGGCAGGCTTGGGCGACATCACGGGTTTGGGCTGGGTACCGGCCAAGACCGCTTGTTGAAAGGCCAAAATTTCCTCCGGGCTGATGGCTTCAAAGCCTGGGCGAACTGGCGGTTTGGCGGCAAATGCACGTGATGCGGTGAGGCTTGGGTGTGGCGCATGAGACCCAGACTTGATCGACTCTTCAATTTGATTGACCCGCCAGTACACGGCCTTCACCTGCAAGTCGTGCTGTTGGGCGGCGGTCGTGGCAATTTGCCGCTCAATGTCCATGAAACGATCTCTGTCCAAATCATCGGTGTTGAGCAAGTCCATCATGACCAGAAACTGGCGGCCACGCACATCCAGCGAGAGCACTTTGAATTTGTACCTGGACGCCAACACCTCACTGCGCAGCATGACATCACGCACCACCGCATACAAATGCTCGCGCCGCTCTTGTCGCTGGAATTTCAGGTCATCCAAATGGTCAGTGGCCTGCGCCATGGGTGCACCTGGCGAGGGTGGCACAGTCAGGCCGTCGGCCGGCAGACCCGAGCTTTGAGCTTCTACAGGTTTGGCTTTGAGCCAGTCAAAAAGTGCCACGATCACCCCCTCGAAAAAAGTCTACTTGCCAATGCAAAAACTTGAAAAAATCACACCCAACAAATCGTCAGAAGTGAATTCCCCGGTGATGTCACCCAGCGCATTTTGCGCCAAACGCAGCTCTTCAGCCACCAAATCCAGGGCTTGCGGCGGCACATTCAAGTGCGTCAGGGCGCCCTGCAGGTGCACTTGAGCCATTTTCAACGCCTGCACATGCCGGGCGCGGGCAATAAAAATACCCTCTGCGGCGGACTGCCAACCAGCCAGCTGCAACAAGCGCTGGCGCAAGTCGTGCAGACCTAAGCCGGTCTTGGCCGAGAGCTGCAGCCCGGTTGCCAAGGCATCTGCGGGCGCAGCATCGGCCTTGTTCCAGATGTCAATGACCGCCACAGTTTGATGAAGTTTTTGGGCGATAGCGCTTGCTATGCTTGCATCAGCAGCTATGTATTCAGGATCGTTTTGACGCGTCAGGTCATGCAAAAAAAGCACGGCATCGGCCTGGCCAATGGCCTCCCAGGCGCGCGCTATGCCAATTTGCTCAACCTCGTCCAAGCTTTCGCGCAGACCCGCGGTGTCGACCACGTGCAGCGGCACGCCCTCGATTTGAATGGTTTGCTGTACTTTGTCGCGGGTGGTACCAGGCACGGCCGTGACGATGGCCAACTCAGCCCCCGCCAAGGCATTGAGCAAAGACGACTTGCCCGCGTTGGGCTGACCGGCAATGACCACCTTGATACCTTCGCGCAACAGCGCACCTTGCTGCGCCCGGCTCAATACCTGCAGCAAAGACTGCTGCACATTGAAGAGCTGCCCACGCGCATCGACCTGGGTCAAAAAGTCGATGTCTTCCTCAGGAAAATCAAGCGTGGCCTCGACCAACATGCGCACATGGATCAAGCCGTCGCGCAGGCGGTGCACTTCTTGCGAAAACACGCCCGAGAGTGAGCGCGTGGCGCTGCGTGCGGCGGCTTCAGTGCTGGCATCAATCAAATCCGCAATGGCTTCGGCTTGTGCCAAGTCGAGCTTGTTGTTGAGGAATGCGCGCTCTGAAAACTCGCCTGGCAAGGCCAGGCGCAGCCGTGACAACAGGGGTTGACCCGCTGCATCCAGCTGGGCGGCGGCCTGCAGACAGCGGGTGAGTAACAGTTGCAGCACCACCGGCCCGCCATGGGCTTGCAGTTCCAGCACGTCTTCGCCGGTGAACGAGTGGGGGGCAGGGAAATAAAGCGCCAGGCCTTGGTCGATGGCGGTGCCGTCCCCGTCCAGAAATGGGCAGTAGGTGGCCGCGCGCGGTGTCAAGTGGCGCCCGCAGAGAGCCTGAGCCAAAGCCGAAAGATGGTTGCCACTGACACGCACGATGCCCACCGAGCCACGCCCAGGCGCGGTGGCAATGGCGGCAATGGGGTCGTGCTGGCGCGCCAAGCTCATGTCAGCTCTGGCGGAATCTTTAAGTTAAAACTTGGGCAGATGGAACTTGGGCGGCACACCCATGCGCACATTGATAACCCACTGCTGGGCAATCGACAAGATGTTGTTGGTGATCCAGTACAGCACCAGACCGGCCGGGAAGAAGAAAAACATCACACTGAACGCCAGCGGCATGAACCACATCATTTTGGCCTGCATCGGATCCGGCGGCGCCGGGTTGAGTGAGGTTTGCAGCAACGTGGTGAGCGCCATCACCACCGGCAAGATGTACCAGGGGTCAGGCGAAGACAAGTCTTGAATCCAGCCGATCCAAGGCGTATTGCGCATTTCCACGCTGGCCAGCAGCACCCAATACAGGGCAATGAACACTGGAATCTGAATCATGATAGGGAAGCAGCCACCCATTGGGTTGACCTTTTCTTCGCGGTAGATGCGCATCATCTCCTGCTGCATTTGCTGCGGGTTGTCTTTCAGGCGCTCACGCATTTCCATGATGCGGGGGTTGACCGCTTTCATTTTGGCCATGCTGGCATAGGCCTTGGCGTTCAGCCAGTAAAAGGCAACTTTCAGCAGCAGCACCAACGCCACAATCGACCAACCCCAGTTGCTGATCAAGCTGTGCAGTGTGTCAAGCAACCAGTACAGCGGCTTGGCCAAAATGGTGAGCCAACCGTAGTCTTTGACCAGCTCCAACCCGGGCGTGAGTGACTCCAGCAATTTTTCTTCTTGCGGCCCGGCAAACAGCTTGGCTTCCACCGTTTTGCGTGCGCCTGGGGCAATGCTCTCCAGCGGGGCAATCATGCCCACCGAATACAAATTGGTGTCGACCTTGCGCATGAACAAGTCGCGCTGCATGCCGTCTGCCAACAACCAGGCGCTGGCAAAGTAGTGCTGCACCATGGCCACATACCCATTGGTCGCGGTTTTTTCGATGTCAACCTTGCCTTTTTCAATGTCGGCAAACTCCACTTTTTGGTACTTTTTAGCCTCGGTGTAAATGGCTGGACCGGTGAAGGTGGAGTAGAAAGACGACTCACCCACCGGCTTGTTGCCATCGCGCACCAGTTGCAAATAAAGCTGTGGCGACAGCGCTGTGGCGCCGAGGTTGATCACTTCATGCTTGACGGCCACTGCATAGCTGCCGCGCGTCAGGGTGTAGGTTTTCACCAGCTTAACGCCACCCACCTCGGCCGACTCAAAGCGCAGCTCAAGCGTTTGACTGCCCTCGGCCAACGTGCGCTCGCCTGGCATCAAGGTCATGACCGACTTGTGCGTGGGCAAGGCGCTGCCACCGGCGGCTGGAATCAAGCCGGTTTGAGCCAAATAAACCCGGTCTTTGCTGTCATCAAGCAGCACAAACGGGCGGGCTTTGTCAGCCATGTCGGCATGTTTGAGCAGCTCAACTTGCACCAAAGAGCCACCTTCGGTGTCAAAGGTCAGCTTGAACACATCGGTATGCACCACCACCCGCTCATGCGCCACCGCAGGTGCATTGTTTTGTAAGACATTTTGACCTGTAGCGCTTGCTATACCTGCACTATTAGCTACACTATTTATAGCTTTTGGCACGCCATCTGGGGTGCTGGCAGCGCCGGCTGGTTGGGGTGCCGTGGCGGTGCTCTGTACCGCGCTGGGGAAAAAAGTGGGCTTGCGGCCGTTGTACACCTGCCATTGATCCCACAGCATGACCAGGGAAAAACCAAAAATCACCCACAAAATGGTGCGACGAATATCGTTCATGAGGACTTCTTTTGAGTGGAAGAGGAAATCAACCGGGAAAACAACCGGGGCGTGACCGAGGTGCCACTTTCAGGCACCGGATCAAGACCACCTTGACACCATGGGTGACAACGACCTATGCGAGCCAACGTCAAATAACTGCCCTTGGCCGCGCCAAAGCGATCCAAAGCCTGCAAGGCATACACCGAACAAGTCGGTTCAAACCGGCAAGATGACCCCAACCAAGGGCTCAACAACAACCGGTAGGCTTTCACCACGCCCATCAAGATGGTCTTCATCAAGCCACACCCTGCACCGTGCGGACACGAACGCCTGAAAACAACTGCTGTAGCTCAGCGCGCACAGCCGCTTTCAAGACAGCTGAGGTCGCGCTGATAAAACGAGTTTTGTCAAACCCCGCACGCAACCGCACCACGTGAGCCGCAGCTTGCAACGGCGGCTCAACCCCTTGGCTCACCGCATAAATCTGGCGTTTGATGGTGTTGCGTGTGACGGCGCGCTTGGCCCAGCGCTTGGGCACCATGGCACCCATCCAGACCCCATGCGAGGGAAACAACGGCGCATTGGCAGCCATGTCGGGCGTAACCTGAGGCAAAGCCAAACAGTGCAAGGCAAAGTGCGGTGTGCGCGACAAAACGGTTCCAGCCAACACAGCTTGAAACTGAGGCCGGGTTTTAAGGCGCTGCAAAACAATTAGCCTAAACAGAACCCAAAACCGCTTAACAACAGTTCAGGCCCGCAGACACTTAGACAGCCAAACGCTTGCGGCCTTTGGCACGACGTGCGTTGATCACGGCACGGCCGCCACGGGTTTTCATGCGAACCAGAAAGCCATGGGTACGGGCGCGGCGAATCTTGGATGGTTGGTAAGTGCGTTTCATTTTTAGAAATCCTCAGAGAGATCGTGGGCGTTTTTACCCTGCCATGAGCTTCATGCCAAGAGCAAATTCGGTGTTCAGATTCCACCTGAACAGTTCAGGGGAACCTTGGATTATCGCAAACTTTCCAAGTGGTGCGAATTTCGCCATTTTTGGCACACCATCTGCCCATGCTGCAGCAGGGAATCGCAAGGTATATTATGAAAATGCAACAGAACAAGCCGCAGATTTAAGTGCTGCGTTTTTTCTGTAAGTTGCAAGATCAATACCTTGCATCTGTCCCATGGATTTTCTCGAATAAACGCCACACACATGACCCACCCTATCCTCATTACCGGCGGCGCAGGCTACATCGGCTCTCACACTGCGCTGCAGTTTTTGCGAGCAGGTCACACGGTCACGGTGCTCGACAACCTGAGCAACAGCTCTCCAGAATCGCTGGCACGTGTGCAGACGCTCTCAGGCAAACCCATCCGCTTTGTCGAGGGTGACATTACCGACCCCGAGTGCCTGGCGCAGCTCTTTTCAAACAACCACTTTGCCGCCGTGATTCATTTTGCCGGGCTCAAAGCGGTGGGCGAATCCGTCGCGCAACCGCTGCGTTACTACCAAAACAATGTTGCTGGCACGCTGTGCCTGTTGCAGGCAATGGACGCAGCCAATTGCCGCACGCTGGTTTTTTCATCGTCTGCCACCGTGTACGGCGACCCGCAGCAGCTGCCCATTTCTGAGAGCGCACCACGCTCTGCCACCAACCCCTACGGGCGCAGCAAGCTCATGATCGAGGAACTGCTTGAAGACCTGTACGCTTCAGACCCACGCTGGCGCATCTTGTGCTTGCGTTACTTCAATCCGGTGGGCGCAGACCCGTCTGGCCGCATGGGTGAAGACCCGCAAGGCATCCCCAACAACCTCATGCCCTTCATCAGCCAAGTGGCGTGTGGCGCGCGTGCTCAGCTATCGGTCTTTGGCGGCGACTACGCCACACCCGACGGCACGGGCGTGCGCGACTACATTCATGTGGTGGACCTGGCCGCCGGGCACCTGGCAGCACTTGACTACCTGCTGGCACAACCACAAGGCGAGTGGCTTGCCGTCAACCTGGGCACTGGGCACGGCATTTCGGTGCTCGACATGGTGAAAACCTTCGAAGCCGCCAGTGGCCAAAGCGTGCCCTACAGCGTGGTCGCACGTCGCCCGGGCGACATTGCCGCCTGCTACGCGGATGCCAGCAAAGCCCACCAACTCCTGCACTGGCAAGCCACGCTAGGACTGCAAGAGATGTGCGCAGACACTTGGCGCTGGCAAGCCCAAAACCCACAGGGTTACCGGTTGAGTGCAAGCGCTGGTGACAAGAAAAGTTAAGTCAGTCCCAAGCTGCATCCTGAGCAAGGCGGTGAATCGCCAACTTGCCGACCTACCGTCTGCTAACCTTCAAGCGCCCCCAACGGCTTGAATGGGGCTCAACATCCATCAGAGCCACCTCCGAAGGTGCAAAACAGGCTGTGGATAAGCGTTTGATAAATTAGAATCTATGGCGCAGCAATTTATAACTATCCACACCAAGCTGATTTCAAAATGACCGCGGGACCTCACCCACAAACCACCTTTTCAGAGCCCTCCGCCAGCACCGATGTGTGGCAGGCTTGCATTGACCAACTGGCCCTGGAGTTGCCCGAACAACAATTTCAAACCTGGATCAAACCGCTCACCGCGCAGGTGGCCGATGACTTTTCTAAAGTCACGGTGTTTGTTGCCAATCGCTTCAAAATGGACTGGATTCGAGCCCAATACAGCGCCCGCATTGCGCTGCAACTGGAGCGCCTCACCGGCCAAGCCATGACGGTTGATTTGGCGCTTGCCCCTCGGGAACCCATTGCCCGCAGCCAGCCGACGGCACGCCTGATGACGGTGGCTGCAGCTGAAATCAGTGCCCCGGCAGAGCCCCGCGCCCCCGAGCCCTTTAAAAACCGGCTCAACGCCATGCTGACGTTTGACACCCTGGTCGAAGGCAGCGCCAACCGCATGGCGCGCGCAGCAGCCATGCATGTGGCCGGCATGCCAGGGCATTTGTACAACCCGCTTTTCATCTATGGTGGCGTCGGTTTGGGCAAGACCCACTTGATGCATGCGGTGGGCAATCAGCTCATGGCCGACCGCCCACAATCGAAAGTTCTTTACATCCATGCCGAGCAGTTCGTCACCGATGTGGTTAAAGCCTACCAACGCAAGGCATTTGATGAGTTCAAAGAGCGTTACCACTCGCTCGATTTGTTGCTGATTGATGACGTGCAGTTTTTTGCCAACAAGGAGCGCACGCAAGAGGAATTCTTCAACGCGTTTGAAGCCTTGCTGGCCAGAAAGTCACACATTGTGATGACCAGCGACACCTACCCCAAGGGGCTGACCGACATTCACGAGCGCCTGGTGTCGCGCTTTGACTCCGGCCTGACAGTGGCCATAGAGCCGCCTGAACTTGAAATGCGCGTGGCCATTTTGATCAACAAAGCACAAGCTGAAGGCATTGCCATGCCTGAAGAGGTGGCGTTTTTTGTGGCCAAAAACGTGCGCTCCAACGTGCGTGAGCTTGAAGGTGCATTGCGCAAAATTTTGGCTTATTCGCGCTTCAACCAAAAAGAAATTTCAATTTTGCTGGCACGCGAGGCATTGCGCGACCTGCTGTCGATTCAAAACCGGCAAATTTCGGTTGAAAACATCCAGAAAACCGTGGCTGACTACTACAAGATCAAAGTCGCCGACATGTACTCCAAAAAACGCCCGGCCAGTATTGCCAGGCCGCGCCAAATTGCCATGTTCCTGGCCAAGGAGCTGACGCAAAAAAGCCTGCCTGAAATTGGTGAGCTGTTTGGTGGCCGTGACCACACCACGGTCTTGCATGCAGTGCGAAAAATTGCCGCCGAGCGCCAGCAAATGACCGAATTAAACCAACAATTGCATGTGCTTGAGCAAACCCTCAAAGGCTAAAAACAGCGCCAATGAGTGGGAAAATAACCGCCATACCCCCCAGATGAATCACCACAAGAGGAAGACATGATTGTTCTCAAAGCCCCCCAAGACCAAGTGCTCTCGGTGCTGCAAGCTGTTGCTGGCATTGTGGAGCGGCGCCACACCTTGCCAATTTTGGCCAATGTGCTGATCCGCAAAACCGGCGACGCGTTGCAGCTCACCACCAGCGACCTCGAAATTCAGATCCGCACCACCGCCCATCTGGGTGGCGATGTGGAAGACTTCACCACCACCGTGGGCGCACGCAAACTGATTGATATTTTGCGCAGCATGCCGTCTGACCAAACGGTGTCGTTGGAGTCGAGCGCCGCCAAGCTGATCTTGAAAGGTGGCAAGAGCAAGTTCACGCTACAAACCATGCCGGCTGAAGACTTTCCGCTGGTGCAGGAAGCTGCCAACTTTGGCCCGGTGTTTTCAGTGCCGCAAAAAACCCTCAAAGCGCTGCTCAGCCAAGTGTCTTTTGCCATGGCCGTGCACGACATTCGCTACTATCTCAACGGCATTTTGTTTGTGGCCGAAGGCAAGCAGCTCAGCCTGGTGGCCACCGACGGCCACCGCCTGGCCTTTGTGTCTGCCACCCTTGACGTGGAAGTGCCCAAGCAAGAAGTGATCTTGCCGCGCAAAACCGTGCTGGAGATGCAACGCCTGCTGTCAGACGCAGAAGGTGCGATAGACATGCAATTTGCCAGCAACCAAGCCAAGTTCAGCTTTGGCGGCATGGAATTTGTCACCAAACTGGTCGAGGGTAAATTCCCCGACTACAACCGGGTGATTCCGCGCAACCACAAAAACAACATCATTTTGGGTCGTGCCGCCCTGTTGGCCACCCTGCAGCGCACCGCCATTTTGACCAGCGAAAAATTCAAGGGTGTGCGCCTGAACCTTGACCCCGGCACACTGCGCGTGGCCGCCAACAATGCCGAGCAAGAAGAAGCGGTGGACGAACTCGACGTTGACTACGGCGGTGACAGCATTGAAATTGGTTTCAACGTCACCTACCTGATTGATGCCCTGGCCAACATGAGCCAGGACATGATCAAAATCGAACTCTCCGACGGCAACAGCTCAGCGCTGTTGACCATTCCTGACAACGAGCAATTCAAATACGTCGTCATGCCCATGCGCATTTGACACCCGCGCGCCCTTTGCCCCTGCCGACATTTATTTACCCAAAGCTCTCCATGACCGAAGAAAACACGCCTGCGCCTACCACCCCAACGTCTGAAAATGCCGTTCACACGGGCGAAAGCACAGCAGACAGCTCCAACTTTCAGCCCACCATTGACGCGCACCAGGTGGGCGCCTCCGAGGCTTATGGCGAAGGCTCCATCCAAATTCTGGAAGGCCTGGAAGCGGTGCGCAAGCGCCCCGGCATGTACATTGGTGACACCAGTGATGGCACCGGTCTGCACCACCTGGTGTTTGAAGTGGTCGACAACTCGATTGACGAATCGCTGGCCGGCCATTGCGACGACATTCTGGTCACCATCCACACCGACAACTCGGTCAGCGTGGTCGACAACGGGCGTGGCATTCCCACCGGTGTCAAGATGGATGACAAGCACGAGCCCAAACGCAGTGCCTCTGAGATCGCCCTGACCGAACTGCATGCCGGCGGCAAGTTCAACCAAAACAGCTACAAAGTCTCTGGCGGCCTGCACGGCGTGGGCGTGAGCTGCGTCAACGCCCTGAGCAAAATGCTGCGCCTGACCGTGCGCCGCGACGGCAAAGTGCATGTGCTTGAATTCAGCAAAGGCTTTGTGCAAAACCGCTTGACTGAGATGGTGGGCGGCGTGGAGGTCTCGCCGATGAAGATCACCGGCGAAACCGAACGCCGGGGCACCGAAGTGCACTTTTTGCCCGACACCGACATCTTCAAAGAAAACAACGACTTTCACTACGAAGTGCTGGCCAAACGCCTGCGCGAGTTGAGCTTTTTGAACAACGGCGTGCGCATTCGTCTGAAAGACGAGCGCAGTGGCAAAGAAGACGACTTTTCCGGTGCCGATGGCGTGCGCGGCTTTGTGAACTTCATCAACAAAGGCAAAACCATCCTCAACCCCAACATTTTTCACGCCATGGGTGACCGCCAAAGCGACCAAGCCACCAACATTGGCGTTGAAGTGGCGATGCAATGGAACAGCGGCTACAACGAACAAGTGCTGTGTTTCACCAACAACATTCCCCAGCGCGACGGCGGCACCCACCTCACCGGCCTGCGTGCCGGCATGACACGGGTCATCAACAAATACATTGACGACAACGAGCTAGCCAAGAAAGCCAAAGTAGAAGTCACCGGCGACGACATGCGTGAAGGCCTAACCTGCGTGCTCTCGGTCAAGGTGCCCGAACCCAAGTTCAGCAGCCAGACCAAAGACAAGCTGGTTTCCAGTGAAGTGCGCGGCCCGGTGGAAGACATTGTGAGCAAGCTGCTGTTTGATTACCTGCAAGAACGCCCGGCAGATGCCAAGATCATCGTTGGCAAAATCATCGAGGCCGCCCGTGCCCGCGAAGCCGCCCGCAAAGCCCGCGACATGACCCGCCGCAAAGGCGTTTTAGATGGCATGGGCTTGCCCGGCAAACTGGCCGACTGCCAGGAAAAAGACCCGGCACTGTGCGAGATTTACATCGTCGAGGGCGACTCCGCCGGTGGCTCCGCCAAGCAAGGCCGCGACCGCAAGTTCCAAGCCATCCTGCCCCTGCGCGGCAAGATTTTGAATGTGGAAAAAGCCCGCTACGAAAAGCTGCTCACCAGCAATGAAATCCTGACCCTCATCACCGCCTTGGGCACCGGCATCGGCAAAGCTGGCGGCAGCACTGGCAATGACGACTTTGACGTGGCCAAGCTGCGCTACCACCGCATCATCATCATGACCGATGCCGACGTTGACGGAGCGCACATCCGCACCTTGCTGCTGACGTTTTTCTACCGCCAGATGCCTGAGCTGGTGGAGCGTGGCCACATTTACATTGCCCAGCCGCCGCTCTACAAGGTGAAAGCCGGGCGCGAAGAACTCTATTTGCAAGGCCCAGCTGACCTTGACACCTTTTTGCTGCGGGTGGCCTTGGTCAACGCCAGCGTGCACACCGGTGGTGAAAACAGCACACCCTTGACTGGCGAGCCCTTGGCAGAATTAGCTAAAAAACACCAGCAAGCCCAGGCCATCATTGCGCGGCTAGCTCACTTTTTAGATGTGTCCGCCTTGCGCGCTATTGCCGATGGTGTGGCGCTTAACCTCGACACCGTGGCCGATGCCGAAGCATCTGCAGCCGCGTTGCAAGCCTTTTTGCCCGATGCCGAAGTGGCCGGTGAATTTGACGTGCGCACCGACAAACCCATTTTGCGCATCAGCCGCCGTCTGCATGGCAACATCAAAAGCAGTGTGCTGACGCAAGACTTTGTCCATGGGGCCGACTACGCTGCCCTGGCTGAAACCGCCAAAACCTTCAAAGGCTTGCTCAGCGCCGGTGCCAAAGTCACCCGCGGTGAAGGCGAGCGCCAAAAAGAGCAAAAAGTAGCCGATTTCCGCGAAGCCGTGGCTTGGCTGATTGCCGAGGCCGAGCGAGCCTCGTCACGCCAGCGTTACAAAGGCTTGGGCGAAATGAACCCTGAGCAGCTCTGGGAAACCACCATGGACCCGACCGTGCGCACCCTGCTGCGCGTGCAAATTGACGATGCCATTGAAGCTGACCGCGTGTTCACCATGCTGATGGGCGACGAAGTGGAACCCCGGCGCGACTTCATCGAAACCAACGCCTTGCAAGCCGGCAACATCGACATTTGACCGGGGGCAATATGGCCAAGGGTTCAGTAACCCTTGGCCACGTTCACCACGCCTGTGACTGGCTCGCCGCGTGCCAGTGCGGCCATCTTGGCCACCATTTGCGCCATGCTGTCGTCCAGCAAAGTGCGCGCTGAGGTGTGCGGAGTCAGGGTAATGCGCGGCTCGTGCCAAAACGGGTGCTCGGCAGGCAGCGGCTCGGTGCGAAACACATCCAGCGTGGCACCCGCCAGGTGGCCGGATTGAATCAGCGCCAGCAAGTCAGCATCCACCACATGGGCGCCACGCGCCACGTTAATGACATAGCCGCCCCGCGGCATGCGGCCAAGCATGTCGTGGTTCAGCAGGTTCACGGTCTCAGGGGTGAGCGGCAGCAGGTTCACCAGCACCCGGCTGCAGGCTAAAAAGTCGTTGAACTGCGCCGCCCCCACAAATGGGGTCAAGCCGGTCAGCGCTTTGGGCGTGCGGCTCCAGCCGTTGACCGGAAACTCAAACTGCGCCAAGGCCTGCGCCACGCGCGCGCCCAGCACACCCAAGCCCATCACCCCCACAGCAAAGTCGCTGCGCTGGCGCGGCGGGTAAAAGGTCCAATGCCCGGCCTGCATGTCGGCGGCATAGGCATTGAGGTCGCGAAAGTGGCGCACCACCGCTTGGCACACGTATTCGGCCATTTGCACGGCCATGCCCGCATCTTCCAGCCGCACCACCACCGCCTGGGGTGGCAAGCGCAGTTTCAGCAAGGCATCGACCCCGGCACCAATGTTGAAAATGGCTTTGAGCTGGGGTTGCTCATCAAAAAAAGCTTGCGGCGGCTGCCAGACCACCGCCATGTCGGCCGCCGCTGCACCCGGCTGCCACACGCTCACCTCGGCCTGCGGCATGGCGGCGCGCAAGCGCACCAGCCACGGCTCAGGCGCCGTGTTGGCGCAGCAAAAGCTGATGCGCATCATTTGATCCACAGGCGCAGCGCATCCCAAGCGCGACCCAGCACATTGGCTTGCTCCACGCCCTGCAAGGCCAGCAGCGGAACCTCGGCCACCGCTTGACCCGCGCTGCTAATTTTCAGCATGCCGACCTGTTGGCCTTGGCTCAGCGGTGCCACCAAGGGGTCGGGGCGCGCCACCTGGGTGGTCAGCTTGGCAGCGCTGCCGCTGGGCACCGCCACCACAATGGCGTGCGGCTGGCCCAGGTTGACGGTGGCTTGTTTGCCTTTCCAGACCGGTGGGCTGACCACGGCTTGGTTGGCATCAAACAGCTTCACGGCTTCAAACGCGGTGTAGCCCCAGTTCAGCAGCTTTTGCGACTCGCTGGCGCGGGCGTTTTCGCTGGCGGTGCCCAGCACAATCGACAGCAAGCGGCGGCTGCCCAGCCCCGGCACGTCGCGGTGTGCGGTGGCAATCAGGCAATAGCCAGCGGCTTCGGTGTGGCCGGTTTTCAGGCCGTCCACGCTGGGGTCACGAAACAGCAGCAGGTTGCGGTTGTTGTCGTTGGCTGCAGGGGTGCCAGGGTAGCGGTATTTTTTGATGGCGTAGTAAGGCACATATTCAGGAAAGTCTTGCATCAAGCGGGTGGCCAACACGCTCAAATCGCGCGCCGTGGTGGTGTGGCCGGCTTGCGTGAGGCCTTCGGGGTTGTGGTAACCGGTGGCCTTCATGCCCAGCAGCTGGGCCTGGTCGTTCATCAGTTGCACAAAGCGCTCTACCGTCCCGCCCACACCTTCGGCCAAAGCCACCGTGGCATCGTTGCCGCTTTGCACCACCATGCCCTTGATCAAGTCTTCCACTGGCACCTGCATTTTGGGGTCGATGAACATGCGCGAACCCGGCATCTTCCAGGCGCGCTCACTGACCGGCAGGGTTTGCTTGAGATCGATTTTTTTGCTGCGCAGGGCATCAAACACCAAGTAGGCCGTCATCAGCTTGGTCAGCGAAGCCGGCTCGACCGCAGCATCAATGTCTTTGGCGGCCAGAATTTGGTTGGCTGTCACGTCCAGCAGCAGGTAAGAGCGCGCTGCTATTTCAGGCGGCACCGGCGTTTGCGCCGCCACCGACAGGCTCAACGCGGCCAGCAAAGAAAACAAGAATTTTTTCATGGGATTGGATGTGTGTGTCAGTTTGTGCATTGAATTTGATATTAAATATATAGCTTCTCATGCTTATAGAATAAGCGCTACAGGCATAAAAAGCTTATAAAAATAATTGGCAGCTGTGGTATGCCAGCCCCCACCCCTGCCCTCCCCCAGAGGGGGAGGGGAAAAGCTGCAAAAGCCTAGCGCCCTACGTCTGCGGGCAGCCGCAGGCGCTCGACGATTTGGCCATTTTTCAGGTGGGAGTCGACAATTTCATCAATGTCGCTGTTGTCCACGTAGCTGTACCACACCGCCTCGGGGTAAACCACGGCCACCGGGCCACCGGCGCAGCGGTCTAGGCACCCGGCTTTGTTGACCCGCACTTGGCCGGGGCCGGCCAGGCCAGCGGCCTTGACTTGAACTTTGCAGTGGTCAAAAGCAGCTTGTGCGCCGTGGTGGCTGCAACAGTCTTCACCGGGTTGGCGTTCGTTCAAGCAAAAAAAGATGTGCCGTTGGTAGTAGCTGGGGGCAGAGTCTGCCGGGGCTGAAGACAAGGGGAGCGGGGATGGGGTTTGAAGGTGCGTCATGCGGCTGATTTTAGGATTCTGGTGCCCTGTCCCACAGCACATTGAGCACATACACCGTGGCGGCAAAAGGCCACAGCCAGCCTAGCCATTGCGCCAAGCCATAAAAGCGGATGAATTGCCCTTGCTCCCAAGAAAACAGTGTTTGCGCTACATACGAGCCCATGGGGGTCTGGTTGATCAAACTCAAGTCCAACCCCAGCGCCAGCAAGGCCAGTGCCGCGCTGGCACGCCGTGGCAGCCAAAGCAGCGCCGCGGCCAACACCGCCACGCACACCATGGCGGCTTTGACGGGGGTCGTCAACCACAGCCAGGCGTAGGCGGGGCCATAACTCAAGGCATTGCTCAGCGCCGTGCTAGCCACCCCCACCCCCACCAACAGCACCACAAATCGCACGCGTTTGAGCCAAGCGCCAATGATGCAGTAACCCAGCAAACACGGTATCCACAAGCCCAGCAACACGGCCGACCACTCCACCGCGGGCAGCATGGGCTGCAGTTCAACCTCGCGCAGCGGCAGCCACTCCTGCAGGGGGCTGTTCACCAGCCACTGCGCCAAGGCGGCTTCTAGCCGCTCCAGCACTTGCCCCAGGCCAAACGGCACCACCGTGGGAAACAGCAGCGCCACGGGCCACAGCGCCAGCAGCACCAAGCCACCCCGCGCATCGGCCACAAACCAGTGCGCCCGAAAACGGCTCCAGCGCAGCAACACGCCCAGCCGCTCCAGGCTCCAGGCACTGGCTGCACCCAGCGCTCCGCCGCCGATATTGAGCAACAAATCCAAGTTAGAGGGCACCCGGCCAGGCAAATACACCTGCAGTGTTTCCATGCTCAGCGACAACCCGGCACAGGCCAGCAGCGCCATCGGCAGCGCCACCGCCGAGCGGCCGCTGCGCAAAGCTGCCAAAGCCAGAAAAAACCCAAACGGCATGTAGCCCAACACGTTCGACACCACATCAAAACCCGTCCAATAGGTGAGCAGTGGCGCCGTCAAAAAAAACCACGGCGCAATGCCTTGGTCACGCCAAGGGGCAAACGGGTACAGACTGGCGTAAAGAATCAAGCCCAGACAAACCCAGGCCAGTGGCCATGCCGAGGTTTTGTGTGTCGGCATCACGCCGCCCTAAAAGGGCTTGAGCACCACCAGGCAGACGATGATCAGCATCAAGATCACCGGCGCTTCATTGAACCAGCGGTACCAGACATGGCTGTGGCGCTGCTCACCACGCTCAAACTTCTTCAGCATCACACTGCAGGCATGGTGGTAGCCCAGCACCACCAGCACTGCGGTCAGCTTGGCATGCATCCAGGCATTGCCCGGGCCCCAACCGATGCCGTAGCCCACCCACAGCCAAATGCCCAACCCCAAGGCCGGAATGGCAATGATGGTCATGAAGCGCAGCAACTTGCGCGCCATCAGCAGCAAGCGCGCGCGCTCGGCACCCGAGTCAGCCGGCACCATGGCCAGGTTGACATAAATACGCGGCAGGTAAAACAAGCCAGCAAACCAGCTGGCCACAAAGACAATGTGTAAAGATTTGATCCAGAGCATGATTCAAGTTTAAGTGATTCCGTTTTCAGATCGATACGACATTAGGCGCGAAGCCGCAGACAGTGCCAGCGCACGGCATGGCGTTGCAACAACATGTCGGATGGATATAGAAATGGAATGAGACCCGGCAAGGGAAATTTTGAGCAAAAAAAAACCCCAGCACAAGGGCTGGGGTGGTAAGCCTATTTGCTGTCACACATCAAGGCCCCGCTCAGGGAGGAAAAGCGGGGAGCAGTAAACTGCTCGGGACGTAATTTAACAAAAATTTTTGCAGTTTTCACCAAACCTGAAAAAAAACCTGAAAAAAATGTCATTACGATGACATCTCTTCACCTGGAGCCCCCTCAATGACACCTTATGCCGCCTACCCCATGGGTCGCCCACGCCGCTTGCGCCGCGACACCTTTACCCGCAACCTGGTGCGTGAAAACACCCTGACCGCCCACGACCTGATCTACCCGGTGTTTGTGGTGGACGGCTCTCAGCAGCGCCAACCGGTGGCATCCATGCCCGGTGTAGAGCGCTTGAGCCTGGACCTGCTGCTGCCGGTGGCTGAAGATTGCGTCAAGCTGGGTATACCCGTGATGGCGCTTTTCCCGGTGGTAGACCAGTCGCTCAAAACCTACGACGGCCGCGAAGCCCTGAACCCCACCGGCCTGGTGCCGCGCGTGGTGCAAGCCCTGAAGAAAGAATTTCCCGAGCTGGGCATCATGTGTGACGTGGCGCTGGACCCCTTCACCAGCCATGGCCAAGACGGCCTGCCTGACCCCCGCCCGGAAGAAAACGGCTACATCATGAACGAGGCCACGATCGACATGCTGGTCAAGCAAGCCCTGACCCAAGCCGAGGCCGGCGCCGACATTGTGGCGCCCAGCGACATGATGGACGGCCGCATTGGCGCCATACGCCAAGCGCTTGAGGCCAACCACTTCATCCACACCCGCATCATGGCCTACAGCGCCAAATACGCCAGCAGCTTTTACGGGCCGTTTCGCGATGCCGTGGGCTCGTCAGGCAACCTGGGCAAAAGCAACAAAAAGGTCTACCAAATGGATCCCGCCAACAGCAATGAAGCGCTGCGCGAAGTGGCGCTGGACATTGCCGAAGGTGCCGACATGGTGATGGTCAAGCCCGGCATGCCCTACCTAGACGTGGTACGCCGCGTGAAAGACACTTTTTTGGTACCCACTTTTGCCTACCAGGTGTCAGGCGAATACGCCATGCTGAAAGCCGCCGCCCAAAACGGCTGGCTTGACCACGACGCCGTCATGCTTGAGAGCCTGCTGGCCTTCAAGCGCGCCGGTGCCGACGGCATCTTGACCTATTTCGCCCGCGATGCCGCCAGATTAATACAAAATTAATAGCTTCTTACGCTTGTTTCATAAGCGCTACAGACCTAAATGCTATTGATCTGCAGCCACACACTTTGACACCTGCATGCGACTCCTCTCGATCCACGCCAACCAAGTCACTGAGCGCCAGTTGGCCGACCCCGCCCAGCTGCTGGCAAGCGTGCCACTGTCTGAGCAAGGTTACCTGTGGCTGATGTGCACGCGCGAGGAACTGGCCCAGTTTCACACCCAGCTGCAAGCCGCGCTGCTGCGCCTGTGCGGCGTGCAAATGGTCGACCTGCATGTGTCTGACCTGCTCAATGTGCAACTGCCCTCGCGCTACGACTTCACTTCGCAATACGACCTGCTGGTGTTTCGCCGCCTCAGCACCCGCCCAGCCGACAACGCCACCGCCACCGAGCCCGGCCTGAAGCTGGGGCGCAAAGGTGGCCCGCCGATCTTGCGGCGCATTGACACCAGCCCGATTGGCTTTGTGGTGTTTGAACGGCTGCTGCTCAGCGTGCACCCGCAAGATGTGGCCCCGCGCGACGCCTATGTCAACCGGCTGCTGGCCACCACCAGCCTGGCCACCCAGCCGCTGCTTGCAGACAACGCGCCAGACAACCGCTCCACCGGCGCACGTGGCATTGCCGCCGACCCGGCTGACCTGATGCTGCGCATCGTCAACCACATGGTGGACGGTTTTTTGGCACTGCGCCGCGAACTCAGCCAACAGCTAGACCACTGGCAAGCCGAGCTGCTGAACCCCAAAACACGTTTCAGCAACTGGAGCGCCCTGCTCGACGCCCGGCTGGCGTTGCACCAGCTTGATGCCCTGTGTGAAGACCAGCGCAGCGCCATGCAAGACTGGCTGGAGGCACTGAAAACACAGCCCGAATGCAGCAGCTTGCTGGGGCAGCACGCGCACGACATGCTGCAAGTGCGCAGCCGCGATGTGCTGGAGCACATTGAGCGCGTGGTGCACCACGTGCGCCGGTTAGAGCAAAACGCCGAAACTGCAGTGCAAATGCACTTCAACGCACAAAGCCACCGCACCAACGAGATCATGCGCACGCTGACCGTGCTGACCGCCATTTTTCTGCCGCTGAACCTGATTGCCGGCATTTTTGGCATGAACTTCGAATTCATCCCGCTGCTGCACCAGTCCAACGGCTTCTGGCTGGCCATGACCGCCATGGTGCTGATTGCGACCAGCCTGGTGGCGTTTTTCTGGCGCAAGCGCTACCTGGAGCGCTCGGCCCGCTGAACTGAATTGGAAACCCATGCGCATTGAAGCCACCGCGCACACCCTGCCCCGGCTGCACCTGGCTGGCACGTTGGCCATTGTGGTGCTGCTGACACTGCTGCTGGGTGGTTACTACAGTTGGCGTAGCGCGCAAGACCACCAGGCTTCGCTGGCGCGCATTGCCCAAACCGTGCAAGCCCAGCAGCACAGCCGCCTGACGGCCGAGCTTGACTCGGCGGTGAATTTTTTGGAATTCACCCGCAACCGTACCGAGGCGGTGCTGAAAAAGAGCCTGCGTGAGCAAGTGGACGTGGCCATGCAGGTCGCGCAAGCCATTTATGACCGCGAGTCGCCGCAAAAAAGCCCCAGTGAGGTCAAGCATTTGATCACCGAGGCACTGCGCGGGGTGCGGTTTTACGATGGGCGTGGCTACTATTTCATTGACGATTTCAAGGGCCAGTTCATTTTGTTGCCCACCGCCCCGCAGCTTGAAGGCCGCACCAACCTGGACAACCGCGACGACAACGGCCATTTCATCATGCGCGGTTTGATTGCCGCCGCACAAAGCCCCGACGGTGCCGGCTATTCACGCTACCGCTGGTACATGCCCGACCAGCCCCAGGTGATGGCCGACAAATTGGCTTATGTGCGCCGTTTTGCCCCCTATGACTGGCTGATTGGCACCGGCGACTACACCTACAAATGGGAAGAGCAGCAACAAAAAGAAGTGATTGACCGCCTGCGCGCGCTGCAATTTGGCCGCAGTGGCTACATTGGCCTGCTGGATCGCCAAGGGGTGTCGTTGCTCTCACCCTCTGATAACCGGCTAGAAGGTCAGCACTACCAGCGCATGCCTGCAGCACAGCAACAAGCACTGGCACTGCTGCTGGCCAAGGCGCAAGCCGGCGGAGGCTTTGTCAATTACGTCTGGCCAGACCAGCGCACTGGCACGCAAGTTCACAAAACGGCTTTGGTGCGCCAGGTTGAGCCCTGGGGTTGGGTGCTGGTGGCCACCCTGGCTGACAATGAGATGCAGGCCGCGCTGCAGCATGATTTAGAAGCCTATGGCCTCAGCGGCCAACCCTCATGGCGCCACCTGCTATGGCCGCTGGCACTGGCGTTGGCCTTGGGGCTGGCAGCTTCTTATGCCTTTGCCCGCTGGTCGCGCACGCTGTTTCAGCGCTACCAGGCCAACCTGCAAGCACAAACACAAGCCTTGCAAGAGCGCGAGGCCTTGTTTCGCGCGGTGTTTGACAACGCAGCGGTGGGCATTGCCCAAATTGCCCCTGATGGCAAGTTTTTGCAAATCAACCAACAGTTTTGCCAACTGATTGGCTACAGCCATAAAGAGGTGATGGCGCAGGGCTTTGACTTTCAGCGCATCACCCTGCCCGAAGACCTGGCGGCTGACTTGGCTCAGGTGCAGCGCCTGCTCTCGGGCCAAGCCAGCAGTTACCAGCTAGAAAAGCGCTATGTGCACCAAGACGGCCATTGGGTTTGGGTCAACCTGGCAGTGCAACTGGTGCGCAACGCGCAGGGGGAACCGCTTTACTTTATTTCAGCGGTGTCTGACATCAGCGCCCGTAAAGCGGCTGACCAAGCCCTGCAGCTGGCCGCCAGCGTGTTCACCCACGCCCGCGAGGGCATCATGATCACCGCGCCAGACGGCCGCATTGTCAACGTCAATACCGCTTTCAGCCGCATCACCGGCTACAGCCGCGACGAGGTGCTGGGGCGCAACCCGCACCTGCTCAGTTCGGGTCGGCACGACCAGGCTTACTTTGAGGCCATGTGGAAAGGCTTGCTGGAAAAAGACCACTGGTACGGCGAAATTTGGAACCGGCGCAAAAGCGGCGAGCTGTTTGTGGAAATGCAAACCATCAGCGCGGTGCGCGATGCACAGGGGCAGATTGGGCACTTTGTGGCCTTGTTTTCAGATATCACGGCGCTCAAGGCGCACGAGCAGCAGCTTGAACATATGGCGCATTTTGA
Organism: Rhodoferax sp.; assembly: GCF_028715765.1. Taxonomy (GTDB): domain Bacteria; phylum Pseudomonadota; class Gammaproteobacteria; order Burkholderiales; family Burkholderiaceae_C; genus Rhodoferax. Next base: position 52,645 of record NZ_JAQURE010000008.1, on the reverse strand, counting down.
TGCCCTGACTGGCCTGCCCAACCGCGTGCTGCTGGCCGACCGCTTGCACCAGGCCATGCACAACGCCCAGCGGCGTGGCCTGCAACTGGCCGTGGTGTACCTTGACCTGGATGGCTTCAAGCTCATCAACGACACCCATGGCCACGAAGTGGGCGACCAGCTGTTGATGACGCTGGCCGAGCGCATGAAGCAGGTCTTGCGTGAAGGCGACACGCTGGCGCGCCTGGGGGGTGACGAATTTGTGGCGGTGGTGGTGGACTTGCCGCAGCGCGAAGCCTGTGCGCCGCTGCTGCAACGGCTGCTGGATGCCGCGCACACGCCGGTGGCGCTGCCCGAGGGGCAGGTGCAAGTGTCGGCCAGCCTGGGCGTGACGTATTTCCCGCAAACCGAAGAGATTGATGCTGACCAGCTTCAGCGCCAGGCTGACCAGGCCATGTACCAGGCCAAACTGGCCGGCAAAAACCGCTACCACGCCTTTGACACCGAGCAAGACCGCCACCTGCGCGGCTCGCGCGAGAGCCAAGACCGCATTCGTCAAGCCCTCGAACAAGGCGAGCTGGTGCTGTATTACCAACCCAAAGTCAACATGCGCAGCGGGCAAGTGGTGGGGGCAGAGGCCTTGATTCGCTGGCAGCACCCCGAGCGCGGCTTGGTGCCACCGATTGAATTTTTGCCCGCCATTGAAAACCACATGTTGATGGTGGAGGTAGGTGAATGGGTGATGCACACTGCGTTGACCCAACTGCAGGCCTGGCAAGCCATGGGGCTGAACCTGCCGGTGAGCGTGAACGTGAGCGCACGCCAAATGCAGCAACACAATTTTGTGCCCCGGCTGGAAGCCATCTTGGCCGACCACCCCGGTGTCAGCCCGGCATTGCTGGAGCTTGAGGTGCTGGAAACCAGCGCGCTGGAAGACATTGGCTCGGCCTCGCACGTGATCGAGCAGTGCCAACAATTGGGCTTGCGCTTTGCGTTGGATGACTTTGGCACCGGCTACTCGTCGCTCACCTACCTCAAGCGGCTGCCGGTGGCGCAGCTCAAAATTGACCAAAGCTTTGTGCGCGACATGTTGGAAGACCCTGACGACCTGGCTATTTTGAAAGGCGTGATTGGGCTGGCAGAGGCCTTTCACCGCGAGGTCATTGCCGAAGGCGTGGAAACCGTGGCGCACGGCGCCGCCCTGCTGGCCTTGGGCTGCGAGCTGGGTCAAGGCTATGGCATTGCCCGCCCCATGCCCGCCGCAGAACTGCCCGGCTGGGTGCAGCAGTGGCGGCCAGATGCGGCCTGGATCAGTGCCTGACCTGGGTGCCGTTCACAGGCAAGTGTGCTGCAATGGACGCGTTGCTTGGCGCAAATGACACCATGCATTTATATATAATTTATGGCTGTAGCCCTTATGAAATAAGCGTGAGTAGCTATAAAAAATTAATAACACCAACCTTGCCAGATGCCAAACCATAGCCTGACCGACTGGGGCGTTGTGGCCATCTTTGGCACGGTCTACCTCGGCATGATTTTGGGTGGTTTGCCGCGCTTGAAGCTCGACCGCTCGGGCGTGGCTTTGCTGGGTGCCATTGGCGTGGTGGGCTTGGGCGACATGAGCGTGGCGCAAGCCGCCCAGGCGGTGGACTTGCCCACCGTGCTGCTGCTGTTTTCATTCATGGTGGTGTCGGCACAAATGCGTTTGGGTGGGTTTTACACCTGGGTCACGCAGCGCGTGGCGGCCTGGCCACTGGGGCGCCACGCGCTGCTGGGTGCCTTGATTGCGGTGGCGGGGGTGCTGTCAGCGGTGTTCTCCAACGACATCATTTGCCTGGCCATGACGCCGGTGGTGGTGCAGCTGTGCCGCCAGCGGCAGCTGGACCCGGTGCCCTTTTTGCTGGGGCTGGCGTGCGCGGCCAACATCGGCTCGGCTGCCACGCTGATTGGCAACCCACAAAACATGTTGATTGGCTCGGTCATGCAACTGCCTTTTGGTGGCTATGTGCGCCACGCCTGGGTGCCGGTGGGTTTGAGTTTGCTGCTGCTTTGGGCATGGCTGGTGTGGGGGCCTGCCGCGCCGGGCAGGCAGGCTGGCGCCCCTCACATCGATGCGCCAGACCCCTGGGTGCCAGCTGCAGCCACGTTGCCAGTCCCGGCTTTTGATGTGTGGCAAAGCGCCAAAGGGCTGCTGGTGGCGCTGGCGCTGATGGTGGTGTTTGTGTTCACCCCGTGGCCGCGTGAGGTGGCGGCGCTGGTCGGCGCGGGGCTGCTGCTGCTCAGTCGCAAGCTGCACTCATCACACGTCATGGGGCTGGTGGACTGGCCGCTGCTGGTGCTGTTCATGGGCTTGTTTGTGGTCAACCAGGCGTTTGAGTCCACCGGGCTGGCGGCGCAGGCGGTGGCCTGGCTGGCAGCGCAAGGTGTGCATTTGGCAGACCCCGGCATGCTGTTGGTGGCAACGCTGGGCTTGTCAAACCTGGTCTCCAACGTGCCCGCGGTGATGCTGCTGCTGCCGCACCTGCAGGGTTTTCAGGCCGGTTTGACGCTGGCGCTGGTCAGCACCCTGGCGGGTAACCTGCTGCTGGTGGGCTCGATTGCCAATTTGATTGTGGTGGACCTGGCGCGCCAAAGCGGCGTGACCATAGACTGGCGCATGCATGCCCGCGTGGGCGTGCCGGTGACGCTGCTGACACTGGCGCTGGTGTGGGCATGGCTGCGCTGGGCAACCCTTGGGTAAGGCAGTCTGTGGTGTTTTCAGCAAGATTGGTGCACTCGCCTTATGATCAAAGTCCACCCTGTAATGAATGAAAATTTGCCCACTCTGCTATGCCTACCGCCGAACATTTGATCGCCCAGACTGATATTTTTCCGTGGAGTGACACGTTTGCCACCGGCATTGAGGTGATTGACGCGCAGCATCACAAATTGGTCGATTTGCTCAACAAACTGGCCGGGCACATGGCATTTGGCTCAGATGAGTTGATCTTGACTGCGGTATTTGACGAACTGGCTGATTACGCCGTCTACCATTTTCAAACTGAAGAAGGTGTGTGGGCACGCCACCTGGGGCAAGACAGCCTGGTGCTGGCGCACCACCAAACCCACCGTGAATTCGTCGCGCAAGTGGGGCAGGCACGGCTGAAGTTGAGCCAGATGAGCTCGGACGCGACGGTCGAAGAGATGGTGTCTTTTTTGACCCACTGGCTGGCGTTTCACATTCTTGAAGACGACACCCACATGGCCAAGCTGGTGCTGGCGGTGCAAAGTGGCTGCAGCATGGATCAGGCCAAGGCTCAGGCGACCGCCCAAATGAAAAGTGCCGCGCATGTGCTGATCACCACAGTGCTGAGCATGTATGACAACCTGTCCATGCGCACCTTGGCGCTGCTGCGCGAGGTCAGCCAGCGCCGCCGCGCCGAAGAAAAGCTACGCTTGTCAAGCAACATCATTGAGAGCTCCACAGACGGCATTTTCATCACCGACACCCAAGGGCTGGTGATTGATGTCAACCCGGCCTTTTGCCTTGAATTGCAGCGCACGCACGCCACCTTGCTGGGGCAATCCATTGTGGCGCTGATGCCCAGTTTGCTGGGCACCGAGCCAGGGCAAACCGCTTGGCAAGCCTGCACCGAGGCGGGCCACTGGGCTGGCGAGCTGAGCATGCGCAAGCCCGATGGCGAGCTGGAAACCATTTGGTTGAAACTCACACGGGTGTTAGACGAAACGCTGCAAGTGCAGCATGTGGTGGGCATGATTTCATCCATTTCGCAATTGGTGGCACGCCACCAGGCGCTAGAGAACGCGGCCAACCATGATGTGCTGACTGGTCTGCCCAACCGCCGCCTGCTGACCGACCGGCTGGCACAGGCGCTGCAACACAGCAAGCGCAACCGCACGCCACTGGCGGTGTGCTACTTGGATTTGGATGGGTTCAAGCCCATCAACGACCGGCTTGGGCATGCCGCAGGCGACGAGGTGCTGCGCGTGGTGGCGCAGCGCATGCAGCACGCCCTGCGCGGTGCCGATACCGTGGCGCGCATGGGCGGCGACGAGTTTGTGCTGCTGCTGGGAGATGCGGGTGGCATGGATGAGGTCACGCACCGGCTGCACCAAATGATGTCTGAACTGACCGAGCCGATTGAAACCCACGCGCAGGCAGTGCGGGTGGGCATCAGCATGGGGCTCACGCTGTTCCCCGCCGACCCGGCCAGCGCTGATGACTTGCTGCGCCACGCCGACCAAATGTTGTACGCCGCCAAGGCCGACGGCAAAGGCTGCCTGCGCGTGTATGCAAGCAGCGCTGGATAAAGTTTTATCTGGTGGTGTCGGTCAGCCTAATGGAGGTGAGCACCTCATCAATGGCTGGTGTGCTGATGGCTGGCATGGCTCAAGCGCTTGCCGTGGGGCAAGTCACGCAACCGGGTGAACATGTCGCGGCAATAGCCGTCAATTTTCAGACACTTGTTGATCTCATCGATCGGCAGCGGGCCTGACACCACCACGATGTCGTTGGCATGCTCAAGTGCACCACTGGCACGCAAGCGCCGACGCGTGTTGTTGGCCCAGCAATGAATGCGCTGCGGGCTGCCGTGTTCACGCAGCGCGCCCGTGCTGGCCTCAAATGCAATCGCCACCGTGTCGGTTTTGAGGCGCAGGCGGTGCTCACCCGTGACCTTGCTGACCGGCGTGCTGAGGTCGTACAAATGGTAGTTTCCTTCTTTGAGTTGGTATTGCAGCGTCATGGTCTTGTCCTTGGTTGCTGACATTTTGCAAGACCCACCCCTGGCTTAAAGGCCAAAAAGACCCTAAAAACAAGTTTTCAAGATGGAATTTAGGGTAAACCCCAATGATTTTTGAGGCCTCGCTGCCGACTGCAAGCCTCACCCGAGCGTCTGCAAGTCAGGGGGCTTGCATCAGTTCTAGAATGAATTTCATGAAAGTTATCAGCCACATGAATTCAATCAAACGCCATGAGCACTTTTGACCCTGACGCGCTGGAATGCCTGGCCACCATTGTGGAAGAAGGTGGTTTTGAGCGTGCAGCGGTGCGCTTGTCGATCACCCAGTCCGCCGTGTCGCAGCGGCTGCGCTCGCTGGAGGTGCAGGTGGGCACGGTGCTGATTGTGCGCAGTCGCCCGCTCAAAGCCACCACCGCCGGGCGCTTGCTGCTGAAACACGCCATGCAAATGCGCCTGCTGCGTGCCGACCTGGAGCACGAGCTCAAAGACATGGCACCCGGCGCTGCCGGGATGGCGGGCGAAGATGAGCGCATCTCCATTGCCATCAACGCCGACAGCATTGCCTCGTGGGCACTGCCAGCCTTGAGCCCGCTGGCGCACCAGGGTTTGGGGCTGGAGATCATCACCGACGACCAAGACTTCACGGTGGAGTGGCTGCGCGAAGGCCGCGTGCTGGGCTGCGTGACCACGCTACCGGCGGCTCTGCGCAGTTGCAAAGTCACACCGCTGGGCGCCATGCGCTATGTGGCAGTAGCGCAAACGGCTTTTGCCCAGGCGCGCTGCCCGGCCGGCCTAACGGCACACAACTTCAGCCAGTTGCCCTTCATCGCCTTCAACCGAAAAGACGATTTACAAAGCGAGTTTGTGGCGCAAAAGTGTGGCCTCAAACAAGTGGGTTTGAGCCAGCTGTATGTGCCCAGCTCCACCGGACAAGTGCGCGCTGTGCTGGATGGCTGGGGGGTGAGTGTGCTGCCAGAGCTGCTGGTGCGTGAGCATCTGCGCAGTGGCGCCTTGGTGGACGTGATGCCCGGCCAAGCACTGCATGTGGCGCTGTACTGGCACTGCTGGAACCTGGAGTCTGCGCTGCTCGATGCACTCAGCAACACCCTGAAAAAAGCCGCCGACATTGCGCTGGTGCGCATGGGCGGCGGCTTGACACAAAACAGTGGCAGTTAGCGCACGATCAGCACCGGCACTTTGCAGCCGGCCAGCACCTCGGTAGCCACCGAGCCCACCACCAGATTGATCAATGTGCCGTGGCCGTGGGAGCCCATCACCACCAGGTCAAACTTGCCCTCTTCGGCCATTTTGGAGATCAAGTCACCGGGCTTGCCGGTCTTCCAGGAGCACTTGGCCTCAACCCCATGGCGCAACAAAAATTTGGTCACCGGTGCCATCACGCGCTGGCCTTCGTCCTCGTAGTATTTGGCCACCAACTCTTTGCCCAGCGCCGCCCGCGCTTGGGTGGGCAAGACCATTTGGGCGGTGAAAGCGGCGTATTCGTTTTTGAGCGAAAACAACTCATGCGCTGCCAGATAAGCCAGCATTTTTTTGGTGTAACTGCTGCCGTCAACGGCCAGAAGAATCTTCATGGGGAACTCCTATTGAATGGATCGGTTCAGTTTACCCAAGGGCTTGAGCCACGTGTTGCCTCATGTCAAGAAAATGCCAGGAAACCAAGGGTAAACCCCTGGATAAATTCTCACTTCAGGCCATCGTAAATTTCAACCGCAAGCACTTCATTTGACCCGCGTGCCCACCCAGGCCGCGCCCACAATCAGCAAGGCCGCCAGCCCCACCGACCCACTAAAACCGCTGTCCGTGACCCACAGCAGCAAGCTGGTAGACAACAGCGGGGTCAGGTAGCTCAAGATGCCAATGTGGCGCGCATCACCTGTTTTGAGTGCCTTGTCCCACAAGAAAAACGCCGCGCCCATGGGTCCTAGCCCCATCAAACCAATCAGCAGACCGTCACCCAGGGTCAGGCTCACCGGGGTCTCCAGCCAGACATGGCACAGCAATGACAACGCGCCTGAAACCCAGGCAAAAGTGCCAATAGCGGCGGTAGGGAAATGCGCCACCCGGCGGGTCAGCAGCGAATAACTGGCCCACATGAATGCCGCTGCAGCTGCGGCCAAATAGCCCCACAGAGTGTTACCAGCCAGAGGTGTGGAGGTACTGTGGCTGGGCGCTTGCCCCAAAATCACCACTGCTGCACCAGCAAACCCCACCACGGCAGCGGCCACATGCTGCCAGCGCAAGCGCACCCCCGGCAACACCAGGGGTGCCAGCACCACCATCAGCAAAGGCCACAGGTAATTGACCAAATTGGCGGCCACCGGGGGCGCATGACGCAGCGCCACAAACAACAAAAAGTGGTAACCAAACAAACCGTACACGCCCAGCGCCAGCGTGGGCAACGGCACCCGCCAGGCCGCCAGTTTGAAACCCGACAGCGGCAAGGCAATCAGCCCCCCCACCGCCAGCGACAAACCCGTCAGAAAAAACGGTGGCAGGTGGCTCAAAGCCACGCCCAGGCTGGCCAAGCTGCTCCACAGCGCAATGGCACCCAGCGCCAACAAATGCGGGTGCGGTTGAGACTCGCGCGCGCTCATGCAGCCTCTTGTGGGGGTGGGCTTGCCCATGGGCGGCGCGACAGTGCCAGCGTCATAGGCGCTGATCTGTGCTGGGGCGTTGCCACAGGTTGATGCCGCCTTCCACCGCGTGCTGGTCAATCAGCGCCAACTCTTCGGGGCTGAAGCTGGGTTGCGTGAGGGCAGCCACCAGCTCGGTGATCTGCGCTGCCGAGCTGGCGCCAATCAGTGCGCTGGTGACCCGCGCGTCACGCAGCACCCAGGCCATGGCCATTTGCGCCAGACTTTGGCCGCGTGCTTGCGCCAATTCGTTCAGGGCGCGCACATGCGCTAGGTTTTGTGGGCTTAAAAATTCGGGCTTGAAGGAACCGCCACCGGGGCGGTTGATGCGTGCGTCAGTGGGCACGCCGCTGAGGTATTTGTCAGTCAGCAAGCCCTGCGCCAGCGCGCTGAACGCGATGCAGCCCATGCCAGTGTCTTGCAGCGCGTCGAGCAGCCCGCCCTCAACCCAGCGGTTGAGCAGGCTGTAAGACGGTTGGTGAATCAAGGCACGCACGCCCATGCCTTGCAACAGGGCGGCCACCTCGCGGGTTTTGCCTGCCGAGTAGCTGCTCAGACCTACATACAAGGCCTTGCCCTGCTGCACGGCGCTGGCCAGTGCGCCACAGGTTTCCTCTAGCGGGGTGTCGGGGTCGAAGCGGTGGCTGTAAAAAATGTCCACATAGTCCAGCCCCATGCGCTGCAGGCTTTGATCCAGGCTGGCCAGCACATACTTGCGCGAGCCGCCGCCTTGGCCGTAGGGGCCTGGCCACATGTCGTAACCGGCTTTGGTGGAGATGATGAGTTCATCCCGGTAGGGCTTGAAGTCGCGGCGCAAGTGTTCGCCAAAATGGGTTTCAGCGCTGCCGTAAGGTGGACCGTAGTTGTTGGCCAAATCAAAGTGGGTGATGCCTGCGTCAAAGGCGGTGCGCAACATCTCACGCTGGGTGTCAAACGCGGTGGCATCGCCAAAGTTGTGCCACAGCCCCAGGCTGATGGCGGGCAGTTTCAGGCCACTGTGGCCACAGCGGCGGTAAGGCATGGCGGCGTAGCGGGTGGCAGCAGCGGTGTAAGACATGGGCGGTTTTGGGGTAAAGAGGAAGACGCGCGAGTGTAGGGCGGGGTGACGCAGACCTTAGGCAGGGGCAGGGGCGTGGATGCTCACCGCACTGAACAAACACCGCCGCTCGCATTTTTTGCAGCCCGTGCAGGCCGCCTCGTCGTGCACCGCCGCGGTTTTTCTGAAGCCTTGTGGTGACAGGGACAGCAGGTGCAGTGGGCAGGCGGCCACGCACCAGCCGCAGCCGCAGCCGGTGCAGCGTGCCGGGCTGATGACAACTTTGAAAGTGGACTTATTGACGGCCAAAGCCAAAGATGTCGGGGGTCACAATGCCCTCCACCTGGTCAACCAAGCGCAGCAGCGGTTTGAGCTCACGGTAGCGGGCGCAGGTGGTGCGGATGTAGCCAATGAAGCGCGGGGTGTCGGCCAGGTACTGCGGTTTGCCGTCGCGCAGGGTCAGGCGGGCAAAAATGCCTGCCACTTTCAGGTGGCGCTGCAGCCCCATCCACTCGACAGCACGGTAAAACTCGCCAAAGTCATCCCCCACCGGCAGACCCACTTGGCGCGCCTTTTGCCAGTAGCGAATGGTCACATCCAGGCAAAAGTCTTCGTCCCAGCTCAAAAACGCGTCGCGCATCAAGCTGGCAATGTCGTAAGTGATAGGGCCATACACCGCATCTTGAAAGTCCAGCACCCCCAGCTGACCTGCTGGCGTGGGGGGCAGCGCTGCACACGCAGTGGCAAGCGTGGGGGCCATCAGATTTCTGGGCATGAAGTCGCGGTGCACAAATACGCTGGGCTGGGCCAGGTTGTTGGCCACAATCTGCTTGAAGCTGTTGTCAAGCGTGAAGCGCATGGCTGCGTCGATCGCCAGGCCTTTGTACTGGCCGATGTACCAGTCTGGAAACAGCGCCAGCTCGCGCATCAGCAGCGCTTCGTCATAGGGCGGCAAGACCCCCGGTGCGGAGCTGAGCTGCCAGGCAATCAGCGCGTCGACCGCTTGCAGGTACAGCGGCAAATTGGCTGACGCGTCATGCGGCTGGATGATGTGCATCAGCGTCTGCTGACCCAGGTCGGTCAGCAGCATGAAGCCTTGCGCCTGTGCCCAGGCCAGCACCTGAGGCGCGTGCACGCCTGCGGCTTGCATCAGAGCCGCCACCTTGACAAAGGGTTGGCAGTTTTCTTGCGCTGGCGGGGCATCCATGATGATGTATGAAATAGGTCTCAAATCCTTGTCATCATTGCATGAGCCACTCTCAATTCTGAAGTACCTGCGAAAACTTGCATCGGCACTGGCCAGGCGCAAGGTGCTGGGTTGCAGGTTGAATTGGGGGGCAGTTTGATGCAGCCAGCGGTCAAATTGGCGCGCGCGCTCGGCATCAGGGAAGGCAATGTCTGAAACCTGGGCAGTGGGGGGAAGGGGTTCTTGGCTCATGGATAATGAGATTCTAAAACCCGACCCAACCCCGCTTCGTCATGCCCGTCTCTGCCGTTAACTTTGTGATTGCCTCATGCGCCGGGTAAAGCTGCCTGTGGTGGCACAGCCAGTGCTCGTGCCTGCTCACTGGGGTGTGACTTCTTGTCACATCCTGAAGGCCTTGCTGCCCCTGATGGTGGTCAACGCGCACGCCCAAACACCCGCAGAGCCCGCGCTGCAGCTGCAGGCCAGCCCGCAGTTGCAAGAGGCCATCGATGCTAACGTGCGCCGCCAGTTGCCCACCTTTGTGACCGGCGCGCACATCAGCGGCCGCCCAGACCTGAACACCCTGGTGCAAGGTGCTGCCGAGCTGCGCAAGGGCGACATGGTCATTCGTGCCGACCAGTTGGACTACGACCAGCCCACCGACCTGGCCAAAGCCAGCGGCCATGTGCGTATCAACCGTGCTGGCAATGTTTACGAGGGGCCGCTGCTTGAGCTGCGACTAGACGCTTTTGAAGGCTTTTTCAACACCCCCAACTACCATTTTTTACGCAACGACGCCCATGGCCAGGCGGACCGGATTGAGTTTCTGGACGCGCAACGCTCGGTCATCCACAACGCCACCTTCACCACCTGCAAGCGCTTGCCCGGCCCAGACTGGATGCCCGACTGGATTTTGCGAGCCAGCCAGATCACCCTGGACAACGATGAAGATGTGGGCACCGCCACTGGCGCCGTGCTCAGCTTCAAAGGGGTGCCGGTGCTGCCCGTGCCCTATGTGAGTTTTCCGCTGAGTGACCAGCGCAAATCTGGCGTGCTGCCGCCCACGCTGGGCGTGGACAACGTCAATGGCTCCGAGGTGTCGGTGCCCTACTACTGGAACATTGCGCCCAACCGCGATGTCACCGTCACGCCCACCGTCATGACCAAGCGCGGGGTGAATCTGGACACCGAGTTCCGCTACCTTGAGCCCGACTATGCGGGCACCCTACGCGCCAACTGGATGCCTTCAGACAAACTGCGCAGCAGCAACCGCTGGGGGCTGAACCTGAACCACCAAGCGCGCCTGCAAAGCCCCTGGACGGCTGGCCCCGCGCTGCTGGCCCTGAACCTGAACCGCGTCAGCGACGACAACTATTGGCGCGACTTCACCCGCGCCAATGCCTCGCTGACACAGCGCCTGCTGGCCAACGATGCCATCCTGAACTGGAGCAGCGGCGCCTGGGCCAGCTCACTGCGCACGCTCAAATGGCAAACGTTGCAAGATGTCACCGCGCCCATCATCCCGCCTTATGACCGCTTGCCACAGCTCACCACCCGCACCAGCCGCAACTTTTGGGGCGGCGGCCTGGATGTGACCCTGGAAGCCGACTACACCCGCTTTCAATCCAGCCGCGCCCTGACCCTGCAGCCCAATGCCGAGCGGGTGTTTTCGGTGCTGCAAGCCAGCCACACCTTTCAGTCACCGGCGGGCTACATCCGCCCCAAGATTCAGCTGCACGCCACCAACTACCAGTTTGACGCAGCGCTCAAAGATGGTTCAACTCAAGCCAACCGCACTGTGCCCAGTCTGAGTCTGGATGCTGGGGTGGTGTTTGAGCGCGACACCCAGCTGTTTGGCCGGGCGCTGCTGCAAACGCTGGAGCCACGCGCCTTTTATGTCAACACGCCCTACCGCGACCAAAGCCTGCTGCCCAATTACGACTCGGGCGCTTACGACTTCAACTTTGCCACCATTTACCAAGAAAACGCGTTTGTTGGCAACGACCGCATCTCAGACAGCAACCTGCTCACCCTGGGCGTGACGTCGCGCTTTTTGAACCTTGACACGGGTGCAGAAGTGGCTCGCGTGGGGCTGGCACAACGGCTGCGCTTTCGTGACCAAAACGTGACCCTGCCCGGCGTGCTGCCGGCCACCGACCGCCTCAGCGACATTTTGCTGGGCGGCTCGCTCAACTGGGACACGCGCTGGAAATTGGATGGCACGGTGCAAATCAACCCCACCACCGATGAGTCGGTACGCGCCACACTGGCGGCGCGTTACAACCCCGGCCGCTACCGCACCCTCAACATGGCCTACCGGTTTCAGCGCAACTCTAGCGAACAAATTGACCTGGGTTGGCAGTGGCCTTTGCACAGCCTGATGGGGGGTGCCAGCCCGGCCGCCGGCACTGACCCAGTGCCCGGGCGCTGGTACAGCGTAGGCCGCCTGAACTACAGCATGAACGAGCGCAAGCTGGTGGACTCGGTGCTGGGCTTTGAGTACGATGCCGGTTGCTGGCTTGGGCGCATCGTGCTGGAGCGGCTGCAAACCAGCAGCGTCACAGCCACCCAGCGCCTCATGTTCCAGTTGGAATTTGTCGGTTTCTCGCGCTTGGGCGTGAACCCGCTCAAGTCGCTCAAAAGTAACATTCCCAATTACCAAACCTTGCGTGAACCTGCTGCCAGCCCCAGCCGCTTCAGCAACTACGATTGACCTGCCATGAACATTCGTCCGAACTCATTGAGCCTTGCCCTGGCCTTGTCACTGACCGCTGCCAGCGGCTGGGTGCAGGCGCAAGGCTTGCACCTTGTCACCGCCCCCAGCCTGACCACAGGCGCCGCGCCCGCGGCCACCTCGCAGGCTGATTTCATTGTGGCGGTGGTCAACTCGGAGCCCATCACCAACACCCAGGTGCGCCGGGAAGTGCAACGCGTGCTGCAGCAAATTGCCCAGCAACGCCAAGCCCAGCCTGATGTGCGGGTGCTGGGTGCCGAGGTGCTTGACAACCTGATCAACCTCAAAGCCCAGCTGCACCACGCCAAAGACACCGGCGTGCGGGTCGAAGACTCGGCCGTCGACATGGCCATGCAAACCGTGGCGCAACAAAACCAGATTGATGTACCCGAGCTGTTGCGCCGGGTGCAACGTGATGGCATGTCAGAGGCAGATTTCAAAACCCAGCTGCGTGACCAAATCACCTTGCAGCGCCTGCGCGAGCGCGAGGTCGAAAGCCGGGTGCAAGTCTCAGAGCTTGACATTGACCAGTACCTGCAGGAGCAAAACAGCAACCAAAGCCTCAGCGCTATTCAGTTGAACCTGGCGCAAGTGCTGGTCTCGGTGCCCGAGTCTGCCAACCCTGAGCAACTGGAAGCTTTGCACAAACGTGCCCAGCGGGCTTGGGAGCGCGCCCGCCAAGGAGAAGACTTTGCCGCCCTGGTGCGCGAGTTTTCTGATGCCGCCGACCAGGTCAACGCCGGTCAACTGGGGCTGCGCGAGGCCAGCCGCTACCCGGCGCTGTTTGTAGACGCCACCAAAGCACTCAAAGTGGGCGACGTGGCCGAGCTGGTGCGCTCACCGGCTGGGTTTCATGTGCTCAAGGTGGTCGAAAAAATCCACGCCGGTCTGCCTACGGCCGTGGTCACACAAAGCCACGCCCGGCATATTTTGCTGGTGCCCAATGCGCGCATCAGCGAAACCGAGGCACGCCAAAAATTGGCCGAATTCAAAAAACAACTGGTCGGCGGCCACGCTGACTTTGCCACCTTGGCACGTGAATTTTCACAAGACGGCAGTGCCGCCAGTGGGGGCGACCTGGGCTGGGCCAGCCCCGGCATGTTCGTGCCCGAGTTTGAAGCCGTCATGAACCGGCTTGCCCCCGGCGAGGTGAGTGACCCGCTGGTGTCGCGCTTTGGCGTGCATTTGATTCAGTTGCAAGAGCGCCGCCAAGCCAGCTTGAGCCAAGCACAACAGCGCGAGAGTGTGCGGGGGTTGTTGCGCGAGAAAAAGATTGAAGACAGCTACCGCACCTGGGCGCAAGACCTGCGCGCCCGGGCTTATGTCGAGCTGCGCGAGCCACCGCTTTAAGGCCCAAGCGGTGAAACACAGCCTCCACATTGCCCGCAAGCGCTTTGGCCAGCACTTTCTGACCGACGGCGGCATCATTGATGCCATCGTGCAAGCCATTGCGCCCCAGCCGGGTGATGCCATGGTTGAAATTGGCCCAGGTCTGGCGGCACTCACGCAGCCGCTGGTGGAGCGCCTGGGTGCGCTGACCGTGATTGAGCTCGATCGCGACCTGGCGCAGCGCCTGCGCAGTCACGGCCAGCTCAAGGTGATTGAATCTGATGTATTGAAAGTGGACTTTACGCAGGTGGCACAAGCGCAGGATGCTATCAAATTAAGAGTTGTTGGCAACCTGCCCTACAACATCTCCACACCCATTTTGTTTCACTTGCTCAACGCGGTAAACGTGGTGCAAGACCAGCACTTCATGCTGCAAAAAGAAGTCATTGACCGCATGGTGGCCAAGCCTTGCACAGCCGCGTATGGCCGCTTGAGCGTGATGCTGCAATGGCGCTACGCCATGGAAAACGTGTTGTTTGTGCCACCCGAGAGTTTTTCACCGCCCCCGCGCGTGGACAGCGCCGTGGTGCGGATGCTGCCGCGCCCTGATGCCGCGCCGCTTGATGTGGCGCAGCTGAGTGAAGTGGTGCAAGTGGCGTTCAGCCAGCGTCGCAAAATTTTGCGCCACACTTTGGGAGCTTGGCTGCAAAACAAAAATTTTGCCGGCCAATTTGACGTGCAACGCCGCGCTGAAGAAGTGCCAGTGGAAGAATTCCAAGCACTGGTGATGGCGCTGACACCCTCAGGGGCGTGCCCAGTGCCATTGGCAGTTCAATGATTAATTGGCCGTCCAGTAACCTGCATTGAACGGGCTGCTCATGCGCAGGGCTTGGGGGGAAATGTCGAGCAATTTGTCGGTGGGCATTTTTTCGCCGTTTTCAGTCAGCACTTCAATGCTGCCCACGCTGTTGGTCGCGCTGGCGTGCGCTGCATCTGCATGCGCTGCGCGTGCCACCGAGAAGGAGTAAAAGCAGCGGAACGGCACTTTGCGGTCACCCCAGTAGTCCACCGTGTCGCGGAAAATGTCGAGCAACTGCTCACGTGCTTCTTTGTCAAACTTGGCATGGGCTGGAATATGCTCTAACACCACCACAAAGCCTTGTTGCGGGCCAGACTTGTGCACCGGGTCAGTCAGGCTGTCATAGAGCGAATCAAAGTTTTTACCTACTGCCACATTCAGCATGAACTGCTTGCCAATCTGATCAAGCACGTCTTGCTTGCTTTGCGCAGTGGCCAGGTTGGCATACAAGAAATGATGTCCGAGCGCTTGAGCGGCCACTTGCAGATCTGGCACACGAAATGCCCGAATAGACTGCACGATGTTGCTGCGTATGCCGCGCAAAGCCATCTCTGCGGGGTTGGTAGGGGTAGCAACTGGGGGTTGAGCAAGTGACATGATGTGCTTTCTTTATGATTTCGTTAAATGACTGTATTCAGGGTTCAATCTTGCGAAAACTCGCATAGTGATCCGCGGTGTAGTAGCAAATGTCTGGCGTGGTGGGGCGCCCCCCACACACAATTCTTCGAGTGCCACGATGTTTCAAACCTGGTGTGGGCACCGTGTATTCACGGTAATAACCACGTTTGCTCATCGGCAAAATTCGCTCACGGTTACCAAACACCACACCATCTTTCTCAGAGGCAAATGGACCGCCCTGAAAAATGAGTGTGTAGGTTTGAACCCCTTGGGCAGGCAAGTCACGCAAGCTGATGGTGCTGAGCAAGCCTGTCGATGCCGGTGCTCTGGCCAGCACCGCAGTGCAGGCCAGCACCACAGCCAGGCTTGCCCACACCCACTTCAGCTTGATCTGTTGCAACATCCACATTTCCCTGTAAACCACGGGTTAACCCGAACTTTTAAGGGCGCTAGTGTCGTTGATCTGCCCCAAAAAAGCAAGCCATTGCCCAATAAATAGGCAATGGCTGCAAGGGCAATGACAGCCCGGGCGCGATGAACCCGGTGGCTGGTTTAACGAACAGCGTTGGCGTCTGCCACTGTCAGCGCCGTCATGTTGACAATGCGCCGCACGGTGGTGCTGGCCGTCAAAATGTGCACCGGCTTGGCGGCGCCCAGCAACACGGGACCTACAGCAATGTTGCCACCCGCTGCGGTTTTGAGCAGGTTGTAGGCAATGTTGGCGGCGTCAATATTGGGTAACACCAGCAAATTCGCATCGCTTTGCAACGTGCTGTGCGGCATGATGATGCCGCGCGCTGCGCTGTCAAGTGCCACGTCACCATGCATTTCGCCATCCACCTCAAGCCACGGCGCTTGAGCACGCAACAAGGCCAGGGTGTCGCGCATTTTGATGGCGCTGGGCTGGCTGCTGCTACCAAAATTGGAGTGGCTGAGCAGTGCCACCTTGGGCGGAATGCCAAAACGCAGCATTTCTTCGGCCGCCATCACGGTGATTTCGGCCAGCTGTTCAGCACTGGGGTCGTAATTGATGTGGGTGTCAACCAAAAACACCTGGCGGCCGGGCAACATCAGGCCGTTCATGGCGGCATAGGTTTTGACACCTTCGCGCTTGCCAATGACTTGATCGAGATATTGCAGGTGCAACGAGGTGGTGCCCCAGGTGCCACAAATCATGCCGTCGACATAGCCCTTGTGCAGCATCATGGCGCCAATCAGCGACAAGCGCCGACGCATCTCGATCTTGGCCACCGGTACGGTCACGCCCTTGCGCTCGGTCATGCGGTGGTAGGTTTGCCAGAAATCGCGGTAACGGTCGTCGTGCTCGACATTGACCACCTCGTAGTCCACACCCTCTTTCAGGCGCAGGCCAAATTTTTCAATGCGCTCGGCAATCACCTTGGGGCGGCCAATCAGGGTCGGCATGGCCAAGCCTTCGTCCACCACAATTTGGGCGGCGCGCAAGATGCGCTCATCTTCACCTTCTGAGAAAGCCACGCGTTTTTTGAGCGCTTTTTTGGCGGCTGTAAAGATCGGTTTCATGACCGTGCCAGAGGCGTAAACAAAGCTTTGCAGGCGTTCGCGGTAAGCGTCCATGTCAGTCACGGGGCGCTGCGCCACGCCGCTGTCGGCGGCGGCTTGCGCCACGGCTGGTGCCACCTTCATCATCAGGCGCGGGTCAAACGGCTTGGGAATCAAATACTCACGGCCAAACGCCAGCGGCTCGCCCGCATAAGCAGCGGCCACCACTTCGCTTTGCTCGGCTTGCGCCAGCTCGGCAATGGCATGCACCGCGGCCATTTCCATCTCGACCGTGATGGTGGTGGCACCCGCATCCAGTGCGCCGCGGAAGATGTACGGGAAACATAAAATATTGTTGATCTGGTTCGGGTAGTCGCTGCGGCCGGTGCCAATGATGGCATCGTCTCGCACCGCTTTGACTTCCTCGGGGGTGATTTCTGGGGTGGGGTTGGCCAGGGCAAAAATGATGGGGTTGGGCGCCATGCACTTGACCATGTCTTGCTTGAGCACACCACCAGCGGACAAACCCAAAAACACATCGGCGTTGTCAATCACTTCACCCAGTTTGCGGGCGCTGGTGGGTTGGGCGTAAATGGCTTTGTCGGGGTCCATCAGCTCCACCCGGCCTTCATAGACCACACCCGCCAAGTCAGTGACCCAGACGTTTTCACGCCGCACACCCAGTTTCACCAACAGCCCCACGCAAGCCAACGCGGCCGCACCGGCGCCAGAGGTCACCAGCTTGACCTTGCTGATGTCTTTGCCAGCCACCTTCAGGCCGTTCATGATGGCTGCACCCACGGTGATGGCCGTGCCGTGCTGGTCGTCGTGAAACACCGGAATCTTCATGCGTTCACGCAGCTTGCGCTCAACATAAAAGCAGTCAGGCGCCTTGATGTCTTCCAGGTTGATGCCACCAAAGGTGGGCTCCAACGAGGCAATGATGTCCACCAGCTTGTCAAGATCGTGTTTTTCGTTGATTTCAATGTCAAACACATCAATGCCAGCGAATTTTTTGAACAGCACGCCCTTGCCTTCCATCACCGGCTTGCCCGCCAGTGGACCGATGTCGCCCAGCCCCAGCACCGCCGTGCCGTTGGTCACCACACCCACCAGGTTGCCGCGGCTGGTGTATTTGTAGGCGTTGTTGGGGTCTTTGACGATTTCTTCGCACGGAATGGCCACTCCGGGGGAGTAAGCCAAAGCCAGATCGTGCTGGTTGATCAGCTGCTTGGTGGCGGCAATTGAAATTTTGCCGGGCGTTGGAAACTGGTGGTATTCAAGGGCGGCACGGCGCAGCTCGGCGCGTTTGTCTTCAGCGGTAGCTGGGGCGGCTTGAGTCATGAGGTCTCCTGCTTATGAGTGCCAGCCCGCAGGCCAGCTTGATGCGAATCAAAGCGGAAATTGTAGACCTTGAGATATGCACAGCCGCTGATGAGGTGGCCAGCGACGCGGCTACACCTGCGGCAACAGGTAGCGCCGCTCCCAGGCGCTGACCTCGCGCTCAAAATGCGCCATCTCGAGCGCTTTCACAGCGCAATAACCCGTGACAAAATCATCCCCTAGCGCTTGTCTGACAAAGAAACTTTGCTCCATTTTTTGAATTGCCTCAGCCATCGAACGCGGCAAACTGTGCGCCTGCTCATAGCCGTTGCCAGACAACGGCTCGGTGGCGCTCAAGTGGGCTTGCAAGCCCTTGAGACCCGCAGCCAGCGACGCGGCCATGGCCAGGTATGGATTGGCATCTGCCCCAGCCACCCGGTTTTCAACCCGCCGCGCGGCCGGTGCGCTGGTGGGCACACGCAGGCCGGTGGTGCGGTTGTCATAGCCCCACTGCATGTGGGTAGGGGCTTGGCTGCCCGCCACGTAGCGGCGGTATGAATTGACGTTGGGGGCAAACATCAGCATCAGCTCGGGACCAAAGGTTTGCAAACCCGCCACAAAAGGCATGAACTGCGGGCTCTCACGCCCATCTGGCAGGCTGAACACGTTTTGCCCCTGCGCGTCCACCAGGCTGATGTGCAGGTGCATGGAACTGCCCGCGCTTTGCGCCATGGGCTTGGCCAAAAACACCGCATTCAGGCCATGCTTCAGGGCGATTTCGCGGGCCGCATATTTGAACAAAAACGCTTGGTCGGCCACCGCCACCGCCTCGCCGTGCAGCAAGTTGATTTCAAACTGGGTGGTGCCCACCTCGTGAATCCAGGTGTCGGTGCGGATGCCCAGCGTTTGGCAGGCATCGCGAAATTCATTCCAAAACGGTGCCAACTCGTTTTGCAGGTTCAGGCTGAAGGCGCTTTGCCCAACCTCGGCGCGGCCGTGGCGCAGCGCGGGGGCTTGCAGCGGCTGGCTGGGGTCAGCTTGAGCCGCAGTCAGGTAAAACTCGATCTCGGGCGCCACCACCGGGGTCAAGCCCATGGCGGCGTAACTGGCCAGCACTTTTTTAAGCACACTGCGCGGGGCAAACTGGCACGGCGTGCCGTCCAGCTCCAGGCAGTCGTGCACCGCCACCGCACGCGGCACACTGGCCCACGGTGCCAGCGCCACCGTGGCGTAATCGGGTTGCAGGCGCACATCGGGGTCTGCATCTGGAAACACCGGGTGGTAGGAATAGTCGCCCGTGACCGCTTGCATCGGGATGGCCTGGCAAATGCGCAGCTCGGTGCCAGCCAAAAAACTGGTTGCGGGCATGAGCTTGCCGCGCGGGTAACCCGTGATGTCAGGAAAAATGCATTCGATGTCTTGCACGCCGTGCTGGGCAAACCAAGCATTCAGGCGTTTGGGCACGCCGGGCGTTGGGGTGGCAAGGTCGGTTGGGGGGTGAGCAGGGGTGGGCATGAAACCAGGTGCATGAATGGTGATGCACCCAGTTTAAGCCGGCCAGCCCATGCGCCGCCACCCCGACCTTCCCCCGGCGGGGGAAGGCGGAACAACCAGCGGGGTTACTGCGCTGCGCTGGCCACAGTGATGTTGGCAGCCACTGCGGGGGCGGCAAACTGGGTGTCGGCTTGCAGCGCTGGTGCGGGCTGGGTGGCGCGGCCAATGCCGCGCTCGGCCAAAGCAAGGCGCATGGCGTTGACGCGGGCCAGATCTTGCGCGCTGCCGGTGCGGCGGTACTGCGCTTGAGCTTGGTGGCTGAGCTTGATCATGCTGGCCACATCATGCGACATGACGGCTTTTTCAGGGTGCGTGACCGCAACTTGGATCACACGGGCAGGGGCTTCTGAGGTGCTGGCGCTTTGGGCGTATGCGGCATTGAAAGACACGACAGAAAGCAGGGCAACCAACAGGGTAGAAAAAGATGTGTTCATGGTGAAAACTCCAAAAAAATAAGGTCTGAAACAAACGGGTCTGATGTTTAAAAAAGACCCCTCGGGCATCGATGTGGCTCAACTTTAACGGGCTGTTTTGACCCTTTTAAGTCAAACGTAACGCCCTGGCGCTGGGCGTGACATCCGTTACAAATGCTTGCGCTTCAAACCTGCTTTGTCACAGTTTGGTGTGAAATAACCACGCATTCATGAGCAATGGAGGGAAAAGTTGACATGACTCGCACCCTCAACCTGAGCCTGAGGCTTTGGATTTTTTAACAAACTCAGCTTTCAAAAATGAAATGAAGAGGGTTGATATACTGAACTAGCGCCGATTTGCCAAAGCTTGCGGGCGCTTAACAAGTTCCGCTAAAGATGCCCTACTTAATGGGTTTGAACGATTGCGAAACCCCTGCCCGCCAAGCCCACCGTGTTTCACGCACCCCTCTCCCCACTGCTGAAGATGTGCTCAAAATGATCGTTACCCCACAGTCCATGCCCTTTGCTGAGCCTTTGCAATTGCAAAGTGGCGCCATGTTGCACGGCTACACGTTGAGTTATGAAACCTATGGCACGCTCAACGCCAGCCGCTCCAATGCCGTGCTGATCTGCCACGCCCTGAACGCCTCACACCATGTGGCCGGGGTGTATGCCGGGCAAGACAAAAGCGAAGGCTGGTGGCACAACATGATTGGCCCGGGCAAGCCGCTTGATACCCGCAGGTTTTTTGTCATTGGCGTGAACAACCTGGGCTCGTGCTTTGGCTCAACCGGCCCGATGCACATCAACCCCAACACCGGTCAGGTGTATGGCGCTGATTTTCCAGTGGTGACGGTAGAAGACTGGGTCAACGCGCAGGCGCGACTGCTGGATGCGTTGGGCATCCAAACCCTGGCGGCGGTGATGGGTGGCAGCTTGGGTGGCATGCAGGCGCTGAGCTGGACGCTGCAATACCCCAGCCGGGTACGACATGCGTTGGTGATTGCCAGCGCGCCCAACTTGACCGCTGAAAACATTGCTTTCAACGAGGTGGCGCGGCGTGCCATCACCACCGACCCAGATTTTCATGGCGGCCATTTTTACGCGCACGGCACGGTGCCCAAGCGCGGCCTGCGCATTGCCCGCATGATTGGCCACATCACTTACCTGAGTGACGATGTGATGAACGAGAAGTTTGGCCGCCAGCTGATTGCCGCCAGCCAAAGCGAGGCCGACCGCGCCTTCTTTTACAGCACGCTCGAGGCCGAGTTTCAAATAGAGAGCTACTTGCGCTACCAAGGCGACAAGTTTGCCGAGTATTTTGATGCCAACACCTACCTGCTGATCACCCGCGCGCTGGACTACTTTGACCCGGCGCGGGCTTTTGGAGGCAACCTGAGCCAGGCGCTGGCCAGAGCCACCGCCAAATTTTTACTGGTGAGCTTCACCACCGACTGGCGCTTTGCCCCTAAGCGCAGCCGCGAGATGGTGAAGGCACTGCTGGACAACCAGCGCGACGTGAGCTATGCCGAGATCAACGCGCCCCACGGGCATGATGCATTTTTGCTTGATGACGCCCGCTACATGGGCGTGGTGCGCTCATATTTTGAGAGTATTGAGGTGACCGCATGAGTGACCCCCATTTGATGCTGGCGCTGGCCAACCTGGTGCCCGAGGGCGCACGCGTGCTGGATCTGGGCTGTGGCGACGGTGCCATGCTGGCGCACTTGCAAAACAGCCGCGGCTGCACTGGTTATGGCGTGGAGATTGCCGATGCCAACGTGCTGGCCTGTGTGAAGCGCGGCGTGAATGTGCTGCAGCTCAACCTGGACGAAGGCCTGAGCATGTTTGCCGACGCCAGCTTTGACGTGGTGCTGCAAATTGACACCTTTCAGCACTTGCGTAACGCCGAGGTGATGCTGCGCGAGACTGTGCGTGTAGGGCGCATGGGCGTGGTGGCGTTTCCCAACTTTGCCCATTGGCCCAACCGCTTGAGCGTGCTGCAGGGGCGCATGCCGGTGACCAAACGGCTGCCTTACCAGTGGTTTGACACGCCCAACATTCGGGTTGGCACGCATGCCGACATGGGTGTGCTGGCGGCGCGCAATGGCCTGCGGGTGCAAGACAGTTTTGGCCTGCAAGACGGCCAGGTGGTGCGCTGGCTGCCCAATTGGCGGGCGGGCACCTCGGTCTACAAGCTGTCGCGCTAGCGGCTTTGCGCCACCACGCAAATCAATGAGCCACCGGACGCCTTGGCACACCCATGCTGCGCTGCGCTGGCTGGTGTTGCTGGCATTGAGCGGCTTGTTTGGCGGGCTGCTGCAGTTGGCTCAGTTTCCGGCTGGGGTGCTGCTGGGTTGCATGATGGCGGCCATCTTGCTGGCGCTGCAACTCGGACCGGTGGGCTTGCCCAAGCCGGTGTTTGTGCTGGCACAAGCGGTGCTGGGCTGCCTGATGGCGCAAAGCATGCAGCCGCCAGCGCTTGACCAGGTGCTGGCGCGGTGGCCACTGTTTGTAGGCATCAACGTGCTGGTGATGACTGCGGGTGGCTTGCTTGGCTGGTGGCTGGTGCGGCGCAAGGTGTTGCCGGGCACCACGGCGCTGTGGGGCATTGCACCCGGGGCAGCGTCAGCCATGGTGCTGATGGCCGAGAGCTATGGCGCAGACATGCGGCTGGTGGCTTTCATGCAGTACACCCGGGTGGTCATCGTCACCGCGGTAGCGGCCTGGGTGGCGCATTTGGCCATGTCGGTGGCAGACACACCCACGCTGGCACCCAACATGCTGGTGGTGCACGACCTGCGCCATGTGGTGGCCACCGGGCTGCTGATGCTGGTGGCGGCGGTGCTGGCGCAGCGGCTGAATTTGCCAGCGGGGGGCATGGTGCTGGCTCTGGTGGCGGGCACCGTGCTGCAAACCGCAGGGTGGCTGGTGATTGAGTTGCCGCCGCTGCTGCTGATGCTGGCTTACGCCGCCATTGGCTGGAGCGTGGGGCTGCGCTTTACCCGCTTGATTTTGATGCACGCCTGGCAAGCGCTGCCGATGGTGCTGGTGGCCATTGCCGCGCTGATGGGTTTGGGGCTGGTGCTGGCGCTGCTGCTGGTGTGGCTGGCCGGCGTGGCACCGCTGACCGCTTACCTGGCCACCAGCCCAGGCGGCGCCGATTCGGTGGTGGTGATTGCGGCCACCAGCGCGGTGGATGTGGGCTTTGTGATGGCCATGCAGCTGGTGCGTTTTTTGATGGTGCTGGGTCTGGGGCCGCGCTTGACGGCCTGGCTGGCCAGGTAGTGTGCGGCGTGCACGGGGGGCAATGCAAAGTGGTGTGATGGGGCGTATGGGTGTCCAGGGTGTCTAGGGTTTAACCCGGCAGGGCGACTGGGTCAGGCGACCGGGCTTTGGGGGCAAAGGCGCGCGCAAGCGGTGCTGGCGCACTGAGACATCAGCCCCGCGCGTGTTTTGCCCCCAAAACCGCATGCACCTGACCCAGCCGCCGCGCCGTGCCAGAGCCACCCAAGTAGCAGAGCGCCAGAGAAACCCTCACCGCCACCATGCCAGAGACACCCCAACACCAGCCAAACCAGCCAAAGCGACACGGCCATCCACCCACACCTTAGAGAGCGGGAACAAGTCCACATCAATTTGAACCGCAACCGCGGGTACGCCCTAAACTTGGTCAACTCCCTCAACCCGATTGATCTTTATGCGCATTCTGTTGGCCGAAGATGAACCTGCCTTGGCCACCTGGCTGGTGCAGGCGTTGCAGCAAAGCCAGTTTCAGGTGGACTGGGTCAATGACGGCCGCTTGGTGCGGTCAAGCCTGAAAGCCAGCCGCTATGACGCGCTGATTCTTGACCTGGGGCTGCCCGGGCGCGATGGCCATGATGTGCTGGCTGAACTGCGTGACGCGGGGCAGCGTTTGCCGGTGCTGATTTTGACGGCACGCGACTCGCTGATGGAGCGCGTGAGCACGCTGCGCGAAGGCGCTGATGACTTTCTGGCCAAGCCGTTTGAGCTGGCTGAACTGGAGGCGCGCTTGCTGGCATTGATTCGCCGCGCCCGCGGCAGCGACCATCCGCGCTTTGCCTGCGGCCCACTGGTGTATGAGCCGGTGAGCCAGCAACTGCTGTTGAAACACGTGCCCCTGAGCCTGACACCGCGTGAGCACGCGGCACTGTGCGCGCTGGTGCAACACAGTGGCGAACCAATGTCCAAGCGCGACTTGATGGAGCGCGTGTTTTCAGACGAGGTTGACGTGCAGCCAGAAGCCATGGAAGTGCTGGTGCACCGACTGCGCAAACGCCTAGACAAAACTGGCGTGCACATCACCACCGTGCGTGGCCTGGGCTACGTGCTGGAGAGCGACTGATGTCCAACTCCGATCCGCCATCTGACGACACCGAGCCTGCACCAGCGGGTGAACCACGGCGCGGGTTCGGTCTTCACCGCCTGCGCCGTTTAAGCCTGCGCCGCACGCTGCTGCTGGTGTTGCTGCCCGGCATGCTGCTGGTGATGGGGCTGGAAATTGTGGTGAGCTGGCGCACTGCGTTGGCTGCTGCCAATGCCGCTTACGACCGCTCGCTGCTGGGTGCCATCAAGGCCATGGATGCCAATATTTCGACTGCCAGTGGTGGGCTGTCGGTCGAGCTGCCCTACCGCATGCTGGAGTTTTTTGAGCTAACCGCCAACGGCCGGGTGTTTTACCGCGTGGCCAGCGGCGACGGCCTGGTGGAGATTGGCAACGCCGACCTACCTGGGGCACCCCGCCCACTGGTCAATGGCCAGCCGCAGTTCAGCGACGCGCTGTATTACGGTGAGCCGATTCGGCTGGGCTCTTATGCGCGTGCGTTGGCACGGCCACTGTCAAGCGGCTCCAATTCGCGCCAGGTGGTGATTCAGATTGGTGAAACGCTGGAGAGCCGGCAAGACTTCACCCGCCAGCTGGTGATGGAAACCGTGGCGCGCGACCTGCTGCTGCTGCTGGCTGGCCTGGCGCTGCTGGTGCTGGCGGTGAACTGGTCGCTGCGGCCGCTGCAGCGCTTGCGCCAAGAGGTGTTGCAGCGCGACCCGCAAGACCTGACCCCGCTGGATGCGCACCACATTGCCCAAGACGTGCAGCCCTTGGTGGAGGCTATCAACCACCATGTGATGCGCTACCGAGAAGCCATGCAGGCGCGCAGAAGCTTCATTGACGATGCCTCACACCAACTGCGCACGCCCCTGACCACGCTCTCGACACAGGTCAGTTTTGCCCTCAGAGAACCCGATGCAGCGCTTATGAAACAAGCGCTGGTAGCTATTAAATTGCAAGTGGATGACACGGTGCGACAAACCAACCAAATGCTGGCATTGGCCCGCGCTGACACGCTGGAGTGGCACATGGAACCCTGTGACCTGATCGCATTGGCACAAGCGGTCACACGTGCGGCCTGGCCTGACGCGCGCTCACGGCACATTGACCTGGGCTTTGAGCCTTTGGGCAATTTGCCAGCCGAAGTCAGCACCCATGCGGGTTTGCTCAAGGAGGCGCTGACCAATTTGCTGCACAACGCTCTGCACCACACGCCACCGGGCTCCAAAGTCACGGTGCAGGCTGGCATTGAACAACCAGACCTGCCTGCATTGAGCCCCGCACAAGCCGTGCTGCGGGTGATCGACAACGGCCCGGGCATGACCAGCGCAGAGTTGGCGCGCGCTGGCGAGCGTTTTTACCGTGGCAGCGCCCAAAGCAGTGGCTCAGGTCTGGGGTTAGCCATAGCCAAAGCCATCGTGCAACGCCACGGCGGAGATTTAAGTTTGCGGACCACCGACGCAGCAAGCCCCACACCAGGGCTTACCGTGACCCTGCATTGGCCACTGTAGCCGGGGCTTGCACATGTGTTGGTGGCGGTCGGATCATGGTTTTTTGAAGGCTGTTCGCCAAAGCCCTCTGAACATCCTGACGGAATCCTGATACGCCGACCGTTTGCTCATCAAGCCTGATGCCAGTTCAGCCACTGCAGGCCCGGTACACGAGAAAATTCGCGCACGTTGCGTGTGACCAGCGTGGCTTGATAACGCAGGGTGGTGGCGGCAATCAGCGTGTCGTGTGCGCCGATGGGTGTGCCTGCGGCTTCCAAGGCGACGCGAATACGCGCCGCATGGTTGGCGCATTCGCTGTCAAACGGCAAAATTTGCAAGGGTTGCAGCCATTGAGCCAAGGCCGCCAAGCGAGGTGCGGCCGCCTCGGGAGCCATACGCTGCAGCCCATAGCGCAGCTCATATTCCACAATGGCTGGCACACCCAAATCGATAGGGCGCAGAGCCTGCAGACGCGGCACCACTTGTAGGTCGCCTCGAAAGTAGTAGCTGATGATGTTGCTATCGAGAATCAGCATGGCAGGCCATCAAAAGCTGATGCGTGGCGCATCGTCAGGCAGCGTGCCAGAGCTGTCATTGCACAGAGGAAAGTCAGGAAACCGTCCTGCCAATGCCAGGCAATCTTGCGGCCATTCATGGGAGGCATATTTGCGGATGATGTCTGTCACCCAGCGGCTTTTTGACAACCCATGCGCCTTGGCAGCTTGGTCAACCAGTGCCTGTGTGGCATCGTCAAGGTACAGCGTGATTTGAGACATGGCGCAAACTCCTTTGATTCAATCTGACAAGTATGTTTTCAAGTATATGTAGAACAGATACCTCGTCAAGTTGACACGCTCTAGTTGCAGCTGGTTTATGGCAAATATTAAGTGCCAAATAAGGCTCTAGCGCTTATGTATAAAGCATAAGCAGCTATTTATTCAGTAGTTTTTTAACCTCAAACTTCAGCGCGTTGGGTTGCAGTCAAACCGGTCTAGGTTCATCACCTTGACCCACGCGGCGACAAAGTCGTTGACAAACTTTTGTTGCGCATCGTCAGCGGCATAGACCTCAGCGATGGCGCGCAACTGGGCGTTTGAGCCAAACATCAAATCAACCACCGTGCCGGTCCACTGGCGTTCACCCGTGCTGCGGTTTCGCCCCTCCAGCACCCCTTGCGTGCTGGCTGATTTTTGCCATTGGGTGCCCATGTCAAGCAAGTTGACAAAGAAGTCATTGCTCAACACCTCTGGCCGGTGGGTGAACACGCCGTGTGCGCTGTGGTCAAAGTTAGCGTTGAGGGCGCGCAAGCCACCAATCAATACGGTCATTTCGGGGGCCGTCAGGGTCAGCAGCTGAGCCTTGTCGATCAGCAATTCTGCAGCCGCACTTTCGCACCCGACTTGGGCGTAGTTGCGAAAACCGTCGGCGTGTGGCTCCAGCACGGCAAAGGCAGCCACATCGGTGTGGTCTTGCGCCGCGTCCATGCGCCCGGGCGTGAATGGCACGGTCACAGCAACACCAGCTTTTGCCGCAGCGGCTTCGATGGCCGCACAGCCACCCAACACAATCACATCTGCCATGGAAATTTGCTTGCCACCAGACTGAGCCGCGTTGAAAGCCTGTTGGATGGCTTCAAGCTGTGGCAGCACTTGCGCCAACTCGGCCGGTTGGTTGACCGCCCAATCTTTTTGGGGGGCCAGGCGCAAGCGCGCGCCATTGGCACCACCGCGCTTGTCACTGCCGCGAAAGGTGGCTGCGCTGGCCCAAGCTGTGCTCACCAGTTGCGCAATGGACAGCCCGGATGTCAGCAGGCTGGCTTTGAGCGCAGCCACGTCTTGGGCGTCCACCAGCGGGTGGTTCACAGCCGGAATGGGGTCTTGCCACAGCAGCACTTCAGACGGCACTTCTGGGCCCAAGTAGCGCGAGACTGGCCCCAGGTCGCGGTGCGTCAGCTTGAACCAGGCGCGGGCAAATGCGTCAGCAAACTGGTCTGGGTGTTCAAAGAAACGGCGCGAAATTTGCTCGTAGGCCGGATCAACCCGCAGCGCCAAGTCGGTGGTGAGCATGGCGGGGGCGTGGCGCTTGCTGGGGTCATGCGCATCGGGCACGGTGGCTGCGCCCATGCCGTGTTTGGGCGTCCACTGGTGTGCACCGGCGGGGCTGCGGGTCAGTTCCCACTCGTAACCAAACAAGTTCCAAAAATAATTGTTGCTCCATTGGGTTGGGGTGCTGGTCCAGGTCACTTCCAGACCGCTGCTGATGGTGTCACCGGCATTGCCGCGGCCAAAGCTGCTGTGCCAACCCAGGCCTTGGGCGGCAATGTCTTCGGCCTCGGGCGCGGGGCCCACTTGGGCGGCATCGCCCGCGCCATGGGTTTTGCCAAAGGTGTGGCCGCCGGCGATAAGTGCCACCGTTTCTTCGTCGTTCATGGCCATGCGGGCAAAGGTTTCGCGAATATCGCGCGCTGCGGCCAACGGGTCGGGGTTGCCGTTGGGGCCTTCCGGGTTGACGTAAATCAGCCCCATTTGCACGGCCGCCAGCGGGTTTTCCAGCTCACGCTCGCCGGCATGGCGCTGGTCTGCCAACCATTGTTTTTCAGCGCCCCAGTACACATCTTCTTCGGGTTCCCAAATGTCTTCACGGCCACCGGCGAAACCGAAGGTTTTGAACCCCATGGACTCCAAGGCCACATTGCCAGTGAGGATCATCAGGTCAGCCCAGGAGATGCTGTGACCGTACTTTTGTTTGATCGGCCAAATCAACCGGCGTGCCTTGTCCAGGTTGACGTTGTCTGGCCAACTGTTGAGCGGTGCAAAGCGCTGGTTGCCATGACCAGCGCCACCACGCCCATCGCTGGTGCGGTAGGTGCCCGCGCTGTGCCAGGCCATGCGCACAAACAACGGCCCGTAGTGGCCAAAGTCAGCAGGCCACCAGTCTTGTGACTGCGTCATCAGCGCCTTCAAATCCTGCTTGACTGCGGCCAAGTCCAGGCGCTTGAAGGCTTGGGCGTAGTTGAAGTCTTGTCCCATGGGGTCAGACTTGGCCGAGTGCTGGTGCAACAGCCCAAGCCTGAGCTGCTGCGGCCACCAATCGGCATTGACGGTGCCTTTGGGGGCGGGTTTGACTTGGGTGGCACCCGCAAACGGGCATGTGGCTTGGGTTGACATGGTGAGCTCCTTGAAAAGGGGGTTGAAGGGGTGAAATGAACTGTAGAACGCTGGGTTTGATAAAGCCAGTCAATTCATTCAATAGGGTCAATGAACTATGACTATGACCATGAATAAAGTCACCAAGGGTTTCCACTGATTTTTGAGCCGGGTTTTTGAAAGGTGATTGACAGGCTCTTTTTTCTACAGTCACCCCCATGTCGCAACCACCGGCTGGCGGTCAAGCGGCATGTTCAACATACTTACAGGAGATTTTTCATGCGTCTGCATCATGTTTCATGGGCCGCTGTGGCCTGCGTTGCTGGGTTGAGTTTGTCGGCATTGGCCGGCCCACTGGACAAAACCGAATGTGTGGCACCGGCCAAGCCAGGTGGTGGCTTTGATTTGACTTGCAAGCTGGCGCAAGGCGCGTTGCTAGACGGCAAATACACCGCCGACCCGATGCGTGTGAGCTACATGCCCGGCGGTATTGGCGCCGTGGCCTACAACGCCATCGTGGCGCAACGCCCGGCGGAAAACAACACCATCGTGGCATTTTCGGGGGGCTCACTGCTGAACCTGGCGCAAGGCAAGTTTGGCCGCTACAACGAAAACGATGTCCGCTGGCTGGCCGCTGTGGGCAGTGACTTTGGTGCGGTGATCGTGGCCGAAAACTCGCCCATCAAAACTATGCAAGACTTGGTGACTGCCATCAAGGCCGACCCGAGCAAGGTGGTGTTTGGCGCTGGCGGCAGCGTCGGCAGCCAAGACTGGATGAAAGCCGCACTCACAGCACGCGCCGCCGGGCTGGACCCCAAAGCGATGCGGTTTGTCGCCTTTGAAGGCGGTGGCGAGGCCATCACGGCACTGCAAGGGGGCCATGTGCAGGTGTATTCGGGCGATGCCTCTGAGGCTGAAGAGCAAATGAAAGCCGGAGCCAAGATTCGCGTGGTGGCGGTGCTGGCAGGCGAGCGCCTGGAGGGCAAGCTCGCTGGTGTGCCAACCATGAAAGAGCAGGGCTACAACGTCCAATGGCCCATCATTCGCGGCTTTTACATGGGGCCCAAGGTCAGCGATGCCGACTACAAAGTGTGGAGCGACACCTTTGCCAAGATGATGGCCACCCCCGCCTACGACAAGCTGCGTGTGGAGCGCGGCTTGTTCAAATTTGCCCTGACAGGAAAAGAGCTCGACGGCTTCATCAAAGAGCGCATGACAGCCTACCGCCAATTGGCCAAAGACTTCAATTTGAAGGTGGCGAACTAACTGGTAAATTGGCCTCTAGCGCTTATGGAATAAGCGTGAGCAGCTCTACTTTTTAAGGTTTCATGATGGGTGATCGCATCTTGGGAGGTGTCTGCCTGGTGGTGGCTTTGGCCATGGCTTGGGCGGCACACGGCTATGCAGCCGAAATTTCTTACGAGCCGGTGGGGCCGCGTGCCTTTCCCACCTTGCTGGCGACCTTGATGGGCTTGGCCGGTGTCTGGCTGTTGGTTAAAAAACCTGCACATGGCGTGGCATCTGGCACGCCGGTGCTGGCGGCCACCTCAGCACTGGACTGGAAAGCTGTGACGCTGTGTGCGGCCAGTTGCCTGATCTACACCGCTTTGTTCCAAACCCTGGGGTTTTGGCTGGCCACCAGCTTGATGGCAGTGCCGGTGGGCATGGCGTTTGGCGGCACGCTCAAGAAGACGCTGCTGGGTGGGGTGGTGATGGGGCTGGGGTTTTACCTGATGTTTGACAAACTGCTCGACGTGGTGTTGCCCACCGGCGTGCTGTCATTTCTGCTTGGAGGGCGTTGATGGACACCTTGAATCATCTGCTGGAAGGCTTTGGCGTAGCGTTGATGCCGATCAACCTGCTGGTGGCTGCCATTGGCGCGTTCATTGGCACCATTGTGGGCATGTTGCCCGGCCTGGGGCCGATCAACGGCGTGGCGCTGTTGATGCCGCTGGCGTTTGCCCTGAAACTGCCGCCTGAGACCGCCTTGATTTTGCTGACTGCGGTTTACATTGGCTGTGAATTTGGTGGACGCATTTCGTCGATTTTGCTCAATGTGCCAGGCGATGCTGGCGCCATCATGACGGCCATCGACGGCCACCCCATGGCAGTCAAAGGGCAAGGCGGCGTAGCGTTGTCCATTTCAGCCTGGAGCTCTTTTGTGGGTTCAACCTTTGCCACCACCGGCATTGTGCTGTTTGCGCCGCTGCTGGCACGCTGGGCGCTGGCCTTTGGCCCGGCAGAATATTTTGCGCTGATGTGTTTTGCCTTTGCCTGCATCACCGGGCTGATGGGCAACGAGCCGCTCAAGGCGGTGCTGGCAGCGGTGATTGGCTTGTCGCTCTCGACCGTGGGGCTGGACTCCAACTCAGGCGTGTACCGCTTCACCGGTGACAACGTGCATTTGAGCGACGGCATCCAGTTCATTGTGGTGGTGATTGGGCTGTTTTCGGTCAGTGAGATTTTGCTGATGCTGGAGCACCGGGCCAACGCCAGTGGCTTGATCCGCAAGACCGGGCGCAACCTGTTCAATTTGCAAGAAATGGCACACACTTGGTGGTGCACGGTGCGCTCGGCGGTGATGGGTTTTATAGTGGGTGTGCTGCCGGGTGCGGGCGCCACCATTGCCAGCGCCATGGCCTACACGGTTGAGAAACGCTTGAGCGACAAATACGGCACGTTTGGCAAGGGCGACATTCGCGGCGTGTGTGCGCCAGAGGCAGCCAACAATGCCTCGGCCAACGGCTCGTTCATCCCGATGCTGACGCTGGGTGTGCCGGGCTCCGGTACCACGGCGGTGATGGTGGGCGCGCTGTCGCTCTACAACATCACACCCGGCCCGGCACTGTTTACCCAGCAACCGGCGCTGGTGTGGGGCTTGATTGCGTCGATGTTCATTGGCAACGTGCTGCTGCTGTTGATTAACATTCCGCTGGTGGGCTTGTTCACACGCATTTTGCTGGTGCCCAACTGGCTGCTGGTGCCAGGTATTTTGGCCATCAGCGCGGTCGGGGTGTACTCGGTGCATGCCACCACGTTTGATTTGGTGCTGATGGCTGGGTTGGGCATTGGCGGCTATTTGCTGCGCAAGCAAGGCATTCCGATGGCGCCGCTGATTCTGGGCTTTGTGCTGGGCGACTTGATGGAGCAAAACCTGCGCCGCGCATTGTCCATCACCAATGGCGAGCTCGGCATTTTGCTGGAGAGCGCCATTTGCAAAGGCCTGTGGATCGGTGTGGTGACCATGCTGCTGGTGCCACCGCTGTACCGGCGTTGGAGTCAGCGCACCAAGGTGCTCTGATTTTTACATATAGAATAGAGCTCTATTTTTAATAGCAATTCATGGCCTTGACTTGGACACACAAGACAGCGCATCAACGTGCATCAGGCAGCTCAATCTTGACTTCAAGCACTTCCAGGTTGTCTTGACGTTCCAGGTTGAGCTTGACGTCGTTGGGGTTGATCTTGACGTATTTGCAGATGACATCAATCAACTCGCGCCGCAGGGCTGGCAGGTAGTCGGGGTCTGAGGCATTGCGGCCACTGCGCTCGTGCGCCAACATCATGACCAGCCGTTCCTTGGCAACAGAGGCGGTCTTTTTCTTCTCGCCCAGGAGAAAAGAGAGGAACGAAGCCATGGTTTATTTCCCTCGAAACAGCCGTTTGAGCAAGCCCTGCTTGGGTGGCTCGGTGAACCGCAGGGGCGTGTCTTCACCCAGAAAACGGGCAATCACGTCTTTGTAGGCTTCAGACACATCACTGCCTTCCATGTGCACCGCGGGCACGCCTTGGTTAGAGGCTTGCAGCACGGTTTCGCTCTCAGGAATGACACCAATGAGTGGAATGCGCAAGATGTCTTGGATGTCTTGCAGCGATAGCATTTGTCCCTGGTTGACGCGTGACGGGTTGTAGCGGGTGATGAGCAAATGCTCTTTGATCGGCTCAAGCCCTTGCATGCCACGTTTGGTTTTGCTCGACAACATGCCCAAAATCCGGTCAGAGTCACGCACGGACGACACCTCTGGGTTGGTCACCACCAAAGCTTCATCGGCAAAGTGCATGGCCATCAGGGCACCGGTTTCGATGCCCGCGGGGGAGTCGCAGACGATGAATTCAAAGTCCATGGCGCTCAGGTCAGAGAGCACCTTTTCAACCCCGTCTTGGGTCAGGGCGTCTTTGTCACGGGTTTGCGAGGCTGCCAGCACAAACAGGTTGTCACACTGCTTGTCTTTGATCAGGGCTTGGTTCAGATTGGCCTCGCCGTGGATGACGTTGATCAGGTCATACACCACGCGGCGTTCACACCCCATGATGAGGTCCAGGTTGCGCAGGCCGACGTCAAAGTCAATCACCGCAGTTTTATGACCGCGCAGCGCCAAGCCGGTGGCAAAGCTGGCGCTGGTGGTGGTTTTGCCTACGCCACCTTTGCCGGAGGTGACGACAATGATTTTGGTCATGTTGGGTGTATCTTTCTAAAGGGTTGTTCAGGCGTTCAGGGCTTCAAACAGCAATTTGTCTTGGCCGTCTATGCTGCTCAAGCGCACTTGGGCAGGTTTGCCCTGAATGTGGCTGTCAAGGGGATGTTCGCTGGTGCGGTAGACACCAGCAATCGAAATCAATTCGGGCTCCAGGCAAAGCGAAAAAATGCGTGCCTGGGTGTTGCCACTGGCGCCTGCCATGGCCTTGCCGCGCAATGGGGCGTAGACGTGGATGTTGCCGTCAGCCACCACTTCAGCACCCATGTTGACCATGGCCAACAGCACCAGGTCGGCACCGCGAGCGTAAATTTTTTGACCTGAACGCAGGGGCTTGTCAATCACCAAGGTGGCCGGACCAGGAACTTCGCGCACCACCTCTTTGACGACTTCAGTGACCACTTCGCGAACTACCTCACGCACTGGCTCTTGCTGAGCACCATGGGCGGTTTTTTTGCTGGCATTGGCTTTGCCACGTGGCATGTCGGCCGGCGCTTCGATCAGCCCGCTGGCTTTGGCCAACTGCAACCAGGGCTCAGAAGCGCTTCTGAAAGCCAAGGGTTTCAAACGGCACTGTGTCAGTGTGGTCAGCAAGGCTGAAAACTGGGGCAGTGTGACGCTGCCGGTGACACCAGACAAGTCAAGCACCAGGCCGTCGTGGTCAAAAAAATCAGGGCTGTCGCTTTGAGGACCAAATTGTGAAAGCAGATCTTGAGTCACTTGCTCAAGGTTTCCGGTTTTCAGCAGCAGGGCAATCAGCGGAAGCTGTGCGCTTTTGATTTCAAAGGTGGTTGCCACGTGAGCGCTTGGAGATAAAGGATTGAAAACTGAAAAGGTTGGTGCAGATGTGCACAAAAAAACCGGTGTTTTTTGCGAGAGGCTAAATCTTACTTGATGACGTCATCATAAAAGCCCGAAGGCGGCGCTATTTTTGGCTTATGCACAGATGAAATTTAAAAAAATGAACGGGGCCAGCAAAGACGGTGGAGGATGTTCAATTGACTTACTCTTTATTTATTTTTTTAAAGTAGTAGTGGTAGATAGAGTCGCCAGGAAGACGTGGATAAGTCTTTTTTTTTGTTTTAAATCATGGTGTTGAAGCACCTTGACTGTTGTGGAAGAGCGCTGGTTTGAGATGTACCTTAAACGGGGGTAACTTTGAGGTTTTTAAAAAAACTGTGGATAACTTTGCGTTTCAAGTTATTTTATGCACAGGGTTATCCAGTGCTTCAAGCAAAAAAAACCGGCCTGAGCCGGGGTGGGTGGTTGTGATGAGATCGTAAAAAGAGGTGAGGGAATGTGTTGTGGGTTGGGGTGTCTGCGGTGTCTAGGGTTTAACCCGGCAGGGCGACTGGGTTAGGTGCGTGCGGTTTTGGGGTGAAAGCACGCGCGGGGCTGACGGTTCAGTGTGCGAAAACTTTCTTCGCGCGCATTTCACCCCAAAGCCCGGTCACCTAACCCAATCACCCTGCCTTGCGTAGTTTGAACTCGACGATTTATAAGAAAACAGGCTGTAGGCCATGTAATACAAGCATAAACAGCTATTATTTTTATTGTTTTTCTACAGCCAAAAAACTCTAGTTCCGCACGTACTGATAACGTGAAAAACAAGCATTGCATTTGAATTGGGCTTTGTAGCCACACAGATAAGGTGTGGTGGTTGGGTTAGGTGACCGGGCTTTGGGGGCGAAGGCGCGCGCAAGTGGTACTGGCGAAATGAGGCCTCAGCCCCGCGCGTGTTTTGCCCCCAAAACCGCACGCACCTGACCCAGCCGCCGCGCCGTGCCAGAGTCACCACAGCGGCACTCGAGCAGCTACGCCCCTGTGTAAACCAAAAAAGCAGCGCCTATTTGCCTTGACCTGCCAACCGTTTGGCATCCGCAATTTCAGCTTGAATGGCTTTCACATCGGGTGAGTTGGCAGGCAACACCGTCAAGGCGGTTTCCCAATGGCCAATGGCTTGGCTGTACTGGCCTGCCTGGTAAGCAGCTTGGGCTGCCATCATCAGCGCCATGGGGTGCTTGGGGGCAATCTTCAGGGCATGGTTGATCAGCTCAGTGGGTTTGCCTTTCAAGCTGCCATCGCGTGCGGCCAAGGTGTCGGCGTATTGGGTCAACAGGTCGGCATCGGTGTCGAGCAGTTTGCCGGTTTTTTCATAGGCACCCACTGCCTCATTGAGGCGGTTCTGCACTTTGTAGGCGCGTGCCAGCCGTGCCCAGCCTGGCAGGTCTTGCGGGTTGTCTTTCAGGCGTGCAGCCAAGCGGTCAACCATCTCGTTGATTTTTTCAGGGGTCATGCCAGCTGCTGCGCCAGCGGGCACTGGCGGCAACTTGTTGCTTGCACTATCGCTCGCTGCCAGGCCACCTTTGCTGCGGGCATCGTCAATGTTGGCCTGCATTTGCTGGGCATCGGGGGAGTCAGATGGCATTTGGGCAAGCAATTTTTCCCACCGAGTTACCGCTGTTTTGAAGTCACCGGCTTGATAAGCCGCCACACCGGCCATCATCAGCCCCATGCTGTGCTCAGGGTTCAGGCGCAAGGCCTCAAGAATCAGTTCTGAGGGCTTGCCTTCAAGTGAGTTGCCAGCCTGGATGCCCAACAACTCGGCGTAGTCCACCAGCAGATCGGGGTCGGTTTTGACCATGTCACCGGCCTTGTCATAGGCCTGGCGGGCTTCGTCAAAACGCCCCAATACTTTGTAAGAGCGCGCCAGCATGACCCAGCCTTTGGGGTCGTTGGGGTTGGCTTGCAGCTTGGCCACCAGTTTGCCCAGCATCTCGTTGACCTGCTGTTCATTGGCACGGCTCTGTGCCATGGGGTCAATGGCTGCGGGGGTGCCCAGTTGCAGGTAAATGCCCGCCGCAAAAACGGGCAGGGTCAAAGCAACGGCCAAAGAAGTACGTTTGGGTGTCCAAAAATGGGTGGTGGATTGCTGGGTGTGGGCTTCAAAGCTTTCGGTGTCATCAAGCAAGCGCAGCTGAAGCTCATCGCGGGTGGTGTCAAAGTCGGCCTGGCTGATGGCACCGCGTGCCAAATCGAGTTCGAGGGCATGCAGTTGGTCGCGGTGGATGGCGGCATTGAGTTTTTCGCTCGTCACACCATTGCCAGCAGACTTGCGCAACAAGGCAAAGGCAAGCCAAGCCACCACCAGCAGCGTCAAAAGCGCTGCGCTTGCAATAAATACATTCATTTGGAGGAATCAGTTTCTTGAAGAAGCGCTTGTGCTTTGGCTCGTTGAGCAGCATCAAGGGCGGGGGTGTTGGCTTGTTTTTGACCGCTACGAATGATACGAATCAGCAGCCAGATGGCTCCCAACAGCAGCAGCAAAGGGCCAAACCACAGCAGCCAGGTGGTGGGTTTGACGGGTGGACGGTACAGCACAAAGTCGCCGTAGCGGCTGACCAAAAACTCTTTGATTTCAGCATCTGATTTGCCGGATTTGATCAAGCTGCGCACTTCGCGGCGCAAGTCATTGGCCAGGTCGGCACGCGAGCCAGCCAACGATTCGTTTTGACACACCAGGCAGCGCAGTTCTTCAGCAATGGTGATCAAACGTTGTTCAACCACCGGGTCTTCAGCCAGCGGTGCGGCTTCATTGGCTTGCGCGCTCAGTGCGCAGTGAAGTGCCAGCAACAAGGTCAGGAAAAATTTCACAGGTTGAGCTCCTTGACCAAAGGAATGAGCTTGTCACGCAGTGCTTCTTCGGTGAAGGGGCCGATTTGCTTGTAGCGAATGACGCCGGCTTTGTCGATGAGAAAACTCTCTGGCACGCCGTAAACGCCAAAATCAATGCCAATGCGGCCATCGGCATCAACCACCGCTTGGGTGTAGGGGTTGCCGTAGCGGGCGAGCCATTTCAGGCCATCGGCTTCTTTGTCTTTGTAGTCCAGGCCAATGATGATGAGTGGGTTGGTTTTGACAAACTCCACCAGCAAGGGGTGCTCTTGGCGACACGCCACGCACCAACTGGCCCAGGTGTTGAGCAGCCAGACCTTGCCCAGCATGTCTTTGCTGGCAAAGGTTTGGCCGGCTTGGCCAAGCACCGGGGCCGTGAACACCGGTGCCGGCTTGCCAATCAGGGGCGAGGGAATTTCATGCGGGTCACGCGTCAGGCCAATGGCCAAAAACACCAGCAACACCATGAACAAACCTAACGGAATCAACCGCTTCTTCATGCTGCCACACCTTTGAGGTCGTTCAGGTTGAGTTTGGCGGCCACTTTTTTGCGGTAGCGTTTGTCCAGCGCTGCCATGGCGCCACCAAGTGCCATGAACAGGCAGCCAAACCAGATCCAGGTGACAAACGGCTTGTGGTACACGCGCATGGCCCAGGCTGGCTTGCCCGTGCCTTCGAGTTTTTCACCCAAAGACACATACACGTCGCGCGTGAAACCACTGTCGATGGCGGCCTCGGTCATGGGCATGGTGGAGGAGAAATAGGTGCGCTTTTCTGGGTGCAAGGTGCGCAGCACACGGCCATCTTTGATCAAGTCAACGGTGCCTTGATCGGCCTTGAAGTTAGGGCCAGGAACTTCTTTGATGTCCGTCAGACGGAAGGTGTAGCCACCCACTTCAACCGTGTCACCCATGGCCATGCGCACGTCTTTTTCGGTCTCATAACCTTTGACCATGGTGATGCCCACCACGCACACCGCAATGCCAATGTGCGCCACGTGCATGCCCCAGTAGGAAATAGGGGTGGATTTCCAGTTGGCAGTGTCTCTGAACTGGCGCACCATTTGCACCGCAGAGGCCAGCACAATCCAGATGGCAAGGGTCAGCCCCATGGCCACCAGTGCCGACCACGGCCCAGCCAGCAGCGGCGCTGCGCAGCCCAGCACCACCGAGACGATGGCGATGGGGCGCAGTTTTTTCACCAGCTCGGCCACACTGTCATTCTTCCAGCGGGCAAAGCTGCCCACCACCATGAACAACAGCACAGGCGTCATGATGGGCGCAAACACGGCATTGAAATAGGGTGGGCCAACCGAGAGTTTGCCCAGGTTGAGGGCATCGATGATCAAGGGGTAAAGCGTGCCCAGCAGCACGGCCGCCGCGGCCGTGGTGAGCAGCACGTTGTTGACCAGCAAAAAGCTTTCGCGCGAGACCAGCGAGAACGAGCCGCCAGAGCGCACTTTGCCAGCGCGGGCGGCAAATAAGATCAACGACCCGCCCACCACTGCGGCCAAAAACATCAAGATAAAGACACCCCGCTTGGGGTCGGTGGCAAAGGCGTGCACCGAGGTCAACACCCCCGAGCGCACCAGGAAAGTGCCCAGCAAGCTCAATGAAAACGCAATCAGCGACAGCATGATGGTCCAGCTGCGGAACAAGCCACGCTTTTCAGTCACGGCCAAGGAGTGGATCAGCGCCGTGCCCACCAGCCAGGGCAAGAACGAGGCGTTTTCAACCGGGTCCCAAAACCACCAACCGCCCCAACCCAGTTCGTAATAGGCCCACCAGGAGCCCATGGCAATGCCAATGGTCAGGCAAATCCAGGCGGCGGTGGCCCATGGCCGGGTCCAGCGTGCCCACGCTGCATCCAAGCGGCCGTTCAAGAGCGCAGCAATGGAGAACGCAAAGGGAATCGACATGCCCACATAACCCATGTAGAGCATGGGCGGGTGAAACACAAGGCCGGGGTCTTGCAGCAGGGGGTTGAGGTCACGGCCATTGTCTGGGATGTCGCTCAAGCGAATGAAGGGGTTGGAGGTGATCAGCATGAACAGCAAAAACCCGACTGCAATCAACCCCAGCACACCCAACACCCTTGAGACCATCACGTCTGGCAGTTGGCGAGAAAACAGCGATACCGCCATCATCCAGGTGGTCAGCATCAGCAGCCACAGCAGCAGCGAGCCTTCGTGCCCGCCCCAGACCGCAGCGATGCGGTAAATGTCTGGCAGCAGCGTGTTGGAGTGCTGCGCCACATACAAAACCGAGAAGTCACTGGTGTAGAAGGCGTAGGTCAGGCACAAAAAAGAAAAGCCGGTGAGCAAAAACAGCGCTTGGGCACCTGGCTTGGCCAGCGCCATCCAGTCTGCACGGCCTTTTTGGCCACCAGCCAGGCTCAGCGTGCCCATGGTGGCAGCCACCAGCAAGGCCAATATCAACGCAAAGTGTCCTAGTTCAGGAATCATGGGAAGGTCTCGGTTCGGGTTTCGGGGCGCTTATTTCAGGGTTTGGCTGGCTTTTTGGATTTGTGCTTGATCCATGGCGTGTTGCGCCTCGGGTGGCATGTAGTTCTCATCATGCTTGGCCAGCACTTCAGCCGCAGTGAACTGGCCAGTGCTGCCCAATTGGCCTTGCGCCACCACGCCTTTGCCTTCTTTGAACAGGTCGGGCAGGATGCCGGTGTAAGTCACGGGCACTTCTTTGGCGGTGTCGGTCACGATAAATGAAACGGTGAGGTTGTCACGCTTGAGTGAGCCCTCTTTGACCATGCCGCCAATGCGAAAGGTGCGATTTTTGGGTGCCTCGCCCGAATCGACCTGGCTGGGCGTGAAGAAAAACACCAAATTGCTTTGAAAAGCATTCAAAACAAAATAAGCAGCCAAGCTGATGCTGGCAAGGCCACCGAAGATGATGGCGGCGCGTTTGTGACGTGGTTTCATGGGGTGTGTTGCTGTAAATCGGTATCTGAGTCGTTTTGGCTGAAAAGGTTTCGCAAAATTTCACGCCGATGCGCGCGCACTTGCCAGATTTCAAGCGCCACCACCGCGACGGTGATGCCAAAACTGCCCCACACATAGAAGGCATAGCCCCCCATGTTGAAAAAATCTGCCACGCTAAGCCACTGCATGTTTCACCCAATCTGTATGACGTTCACGGTCAAGAATGATGGTGCGCACCCGCACCAGCGCGATGGCAATGGTGTACATCCAGAACGCCAGCACCATGATCAGCATGCCCATCAACATGGGGGTGGCCATGGAGGCGCCTTTCATGGACACCGAAGCCCCTTGGTGCAAGGTGTTCCACCATTTCACCGAGAAATAAATGATGGGCACATTCACCGCGCCGACCAAGGCCAAAATGGCACAGGCTTTGTCAGCCCGGCGCGGGTCGTCAATGGACGCCTGCAAGGCCAAAAAGCCCAAGTACAAAAACAACAAAATCAGCTCTGAGGTTAAGCGCGCGTCCCACACCCACCAGGCGCCCCACATGGGCTTGCCCCACAGCGCACCAGTGACCAATGACAAAAACGCAAACAGCGCGCCCGTGGGCGCCAGGGCGGAGGCCATCATGCCCGACAGCCGGGTGTTGAAAGCCAGCCCAAAGCCGGCCCACGCAGCCATCACCAAATAAATGAACATGGACATTTGCGAGGCCGGCACATGCACAAAGATGATGCGGTAGCCCTGGCCTTGTTGGGCGTCAATGGGCGCCACAAAAAACGAAATCCACAACCCCACCAGCGTGAGCACCGTGGCCAGCGCAGCAAACCAGGGCCACAGCTTGCCGGCCAGGCCATAAAAGTTTTGCGGCGAAGCAAACTTGAACCAATGAATCACACGTGTTTTCATTCCAACGAAATCCTTAAAGCGGCAGCCGTGGCCAGCGGAGAGAAAAAGAGCGACAGCACCAGCAGTGCGGCCATCAGTGACAAGTGCCCCCCAATGCCCAGCCCCGCAGCGTCGGCTTCAACCGCGCCGGCACCAAAAATAAGAACCGGAATATACAAGGGCAGGATTAACAGTGACAACAAAACCCCTGCGCCGCGTACGCCCAAGGTCAGCGCAGCGCCAATGCTGCCAATCAAACTCAGGGTCGGCGTGCCCAGCAGCAAAGACAGCATCAAGATGACCAACGCACGGCTGTCCAAGCCAAATTGCAAGCCCAGCACCGGCGCCATCAGCACCAGTGGCAAGCCTGCCAAAACAAAATGTGCCAGCGCTTTGGCCAGCACCAGCAGTGCCAAGGGGGTGCCAGACAGTGCCATTTGCTCCAGCGAGCCGTCGGCGTAGTCAGTGGCAAACATGCGTTGCAGCGACAACATGGCCGCCAGCAGGGCGCTGACCCACAGCACACCGGGTGCCATGCGCAGCAGCAAGGCTGTCTCAGGCCCCACGCCCAAGGGGAACAAGCTGGCAATCACGACAAAAAACACCAGCGGCGTCAGCACCTCGCCCTTTTGCCGCAGCCCGAGTGAGATTTCGCGCCGCAGCACGGCCCACAGCACGTGTGGCAGCGCCAGGGTTTGGATGGCGGCGTTCATTGCGGTTGTAACTCCAACATCAAGGGGGAAACTTGGCCAATGGCCACGCGCT
The DNA here is from genome assembly GCF_028715765.1 of Rhodoferax sp. Classification (GTDB taxonomy): domain Bacteria; phylum Pseudomonadota; class Gammaproteobacteria; order Burkholderiales; family Burkholderiaceae_C; genus Rhodoferax. The sequence continues at coordinate 10,969 of NZ_JAQURE010000008.1, read as the reverse complement.
GGTGGCTGGTCAGCACCGCCATGCCACCTTGGGCCAGGTGGTTTTCAATCAGCTGTGCCAGCATGGTGATGCCCGATTCGTCCATGGCCACGTAGGGCTCATCCAGCACCCACAAGGTGGCGGGGCTCAACGCCAAACGCGACAAGGCCACGCGGCGTTTTTGGCCTTGTGACAAATGTCGCACCAGCTGCTTGCCACGTCCGCGCAGGCCAAAGTGTGCCAAGGTGGTCTGGGTCTGCAAGGCGCTTGGTGCTGTACCGCTCAACGCTGAAGTGAAGGCCAGGTTTTCATCCACTGTCATGGATTCTTGCAATGCATTCAGATGCCCCAAGTAGCACAGCTCACGCCGATAGGCATCGCGCTGGGCGTGAATGGGCTGGCCGCGCCAGAGAATGTCACCCGACTCAATGGGCGCCAGGCCACACACCATGCGCAGCAAGCTGGTTTTGCCCACGCCATTGACACCGGCCACGTACAGCCACTGGCCGGCGGTCAAGGTGCAGTCCACATTTTTAAAAAGCTGCCGTCCACCCTTGATGCAACCGAGCTTGGAAAACGACAAAGAGGGGGTGGTATTCAATGGAGTGCAGTCTTGCGATGAAAGGCCAAATTATCTTACGACTGGTTCGGGCACTGCGAGTGCTGCGCCGGCAACCCTTGCAGCGCTTAAGGTAGTCTTTTGAATCATGTCCTGATTTGATGGGTGTTGGTCTTTTATAAAATGGCTTTACGCTCTATGAATGTGCATGATAGGGCTTTTAAACTGCCAAGGATTGATATGAAAAAATGTCTTGTTTTGATTGATGCGCAAGAGTCATTTCGCCAAAGACCGTATTTCACAAGCACCGACTTGCCCGCCTTCATGGCGGCGCAAAACACGCTGATTCAAGCCTGCTTGACCCAAGGCGTGCCGTTGGTGCGTGTGCTGCATGTGGATGGCCCTGCGCTGGCCAGCAACCCGTTTGCACTGGCATCTGGGCTGGTGCGCCCGTTGGCAGAGTTGCAACCGTTTGAGGCATCAGCCACTTTTTACAAACACCGCCACAGCGCGCTGGTGGGCACAGGGTTGGAGGTGTGGCTGACCCAACACAGCATTCAAACGCTGATCATCAGCGGCATTCGCACCGAGCAGTGCTGTGAAACTACTGCCCGCCATGCTTCAGATCTGGGCTGGGCCGTGCGCTTTTGCCTGGATGCCACGCTGACTTGGGACATGCAGCACCTGGACGGCACGGTGCTCTCAGCCGCAGACATCAAGGGACGCACCGCTGCCGTCTTGAAAGACCGTTTTGCCCGCATCTGCACGGTGGCGCAAGCGCTCGATGATGTGATCTCATCATGAGCCGATTGCCCAGCGCCGCGCCTGACCCGGTGACCATTCAGGTGCTGTTTGTGCTGTTGCCTGACAGTCTGGCGCTGGACTGGGCTGGTGCGGCTGAGGCATTGCGTTTGGCCAACCAAGCGCTGCAGTCGCAGGGCAAACCCGCACGTTTTGAGCTGCGGTTTGTCGGACCCTTGAGCCAAACCGTCAGCTCGGTAGGGCTCATGCTTTGTGGCCTGGAGCCGTTGCCAGCGGTGTTGCGTGAGCCTTCGTGGGTGGTGTTGGTGGGGCAGCCGGGCACGACCATGCCCATGTCGTCTGAGGCCACACAGGCGGTGCTGCATTGGCTGCGCGGCCTGACGTTGCAGCCGCAGCGTTTGGAGTTGGTGACCATTTGCGCTGGCGCTGTGCTGGCCGCGCACGCGGGCTTGCTGACCCGCCGCCATGTCACCACCCACCACCACCATTTGGCTGAATTGCAGGCGGCTGATGTGGGCTGCCACGTGGTTGAAAACCGGGTGTTTGTGGCTGATGCGCCGGTGTACAGCAGTGCCGGTGTGACCACCGGGATTGACTTGACCTTGGCGCGCATTGCCCAAACCTGTGGTGAAGCCATTGCCGCGCAGGTGGCACAAACCATGGTGTTGGCGCTTCGCCGCAGCGCGCAAGACCCCGAGTTGTCGCCGTTTTTGGCTTACCGCAACCATTTGCATCCGGCCTTGCACCGGGTGCAAGATGCGGTCAGCGGTCAACCCGCGGCGGATTGGCATCTGGCCAGCATGGCGGCAGTGGCCTGCACGTCACCACGGCATGTGACGCGCTTGTTCATGGCGCACGCCCAGATTGCTCCGCTGCAGTATTTGCGCCGCATTCGCTTGGCGATGGCACAAACGGCTTTGAAAACGGGGCACAGCGTCACGCAGGCGGCGGCGCTGTCAGGTTTTGGTTCAGACACGCAGCTGCGCCGCGCCTGGCACCAGTTGGGTTTGCGCGGCACACCCAGCCACCCGGAATGATCTGCCTGCCAGTCGCCAGCCACTCTGGGCTGGCGTGCACGGTTATTGGGCTTTACAAGCCCTTAGCGCTGAATCACTACTTTTTGGTAAAGACCGCCGAAGTAGGTTTGTTTGTCAAGTGGCAGCTGTTGGCAGTGGGCGGGCAACCAGTCTGAAATTTGGCCGCGCCACAAGTCCATGGCAAAAGGCTCCAGCGTGGTCAAGATCGGCACCATGAGGTAGCGAAACGGGCTGCTGGCACGGGGGCGGTGGTAGTCCACAAACACAATTTTTCCGCCTGGTTTGGTGACACGCATGGCTTCCGCCACGGTTTTTTGGCGCACTTCCAGGGGTTGCTCGTGCAGCAAGAAAAACAGCACCACCGTGTCTTGGCTGGCATCGGCAAATTGCAGCGCCGTGGAGTCTTGCTGAAAGATGCTGACTTGCTTTTGTGGTCCGATCTTGTTGTGCAGGTTGGTGATCTGCACTGGCGCCACATCAATCACGCTCAAATGCCCTTGCGGCCCCAGACGGCGCAACACATGCTCAGTGAAGTTGCCATAGACGCAAGCCACTTGTAGCACACGGCCGTTGATGGTGTCGCCCATTTCGTCCAGCGCCAGGTCACGCAACTTGGCGAAATTGCCCCACAAAATCAAATTGACCAGCCACTGCCGCTCGAACACGCGCACGGCGTTGGGGTGGGTGTAGGCCCACCAGTATGTTTTTTCAAGGTATTCGGGCAAGGCAACCGTGCTGGATGCGCTTGAAATGGCCATGGGTGCAGGAGTCATTGGTGGCACAGGTTTAATGAGTGGGTGGTTGCAGTGTCAACCATGCAGCTGGTACAACAGTTGTGTGAGTGCGTTGAAATTCGGACAAGAATCAATCAGCTTGGTTCTATGCTAACTTAAGTTTTGTTTCCCCATGGGGTTGGGGTGGAATCCATGGCAGGGTTTGTACCGAAGGGTTTTTACGCAAGGGTTTTCGATAGTTTTTTGAGTGAAAAGGGCTTTGAAATCCCTTCTCTGTTGATCTAAATCAACTTATTGGGGTTTCAGGTTTATTTTCATGAGAGTAGGATGACACCCCATCAAATCTTAAGTTTTTGTTAATTTTTTAAGTCAAAGAGGATGTATATGAAACAAGTTCAATTTTCAAATGTGTTGCGCGCGTTGTTGGCAGTGGGTTTGACCGCTGGTGCTTTGGCTGTGCAAGCCCAAGCGGTGGATGTGGCTGCGGCCGAAGACCTGATCAAAGTCAACAAATGTGGCAAGTGCCACTCGGTGGACAAGCAAAAAGATGGCCCGTCATTTCAAAAGACAGCTGCCAAATACAAAGGCAAGGCCGACGCCGAAGCCAAGCTGTTTACCCACCTGACCACCGCGCCCACCATTGAAATTGATGGCGCCAAAGAGCAGCATCAAAAAATGAAAGCCAAAGATGACGCAGCAATCAAAAACGCTGTCAAGTACATCTTGTCGCGTTGATCGGTAATTTGCCATGAAAGAAATTTTTCAAATCTTGCGTCGGCGGTGGAAGCTGACGGTGAGCCTGCTGTTTGGTTTGTTCATCTTTTCTGTGGGCGTGGGTGTGTCGGGTGCTTATGTGCTGGCCTACACCAGCACCGAAGAGTTCTGCACCGGTTGTCATGAAATGACCTACAACTTGGCTGAATACAAAGGCACGATTCACGACACCAACCGCACCGGTGTGCGTGCCATTTGCACCAACTGCCACGTGCCGCACGAACCCGGGCCACTGGTTTGGGCCAAGATCAAGGCGTCTAAAGATGTGTTTTACACCTACATCTCGCCTTCCATTGACACACCTGCAAAGTTTGAAGCCAAGCGTGCCACCATGGCGCACCGGGTTTGGAAAGACATGATCGAGAGCGACTCGCACCAATGCCGCAGTTGCCACCGTGCCGACAAGATGAGTGTGGATTTACAGTCTGAAAAGGCTCAAAAGCGCCATGCCAAAGCCAAGGAAGATGGCAAAACATGCATTGAGTGCCATTTTGGGATTGCGCACCATGAGCCAGAAGGCCCAGGGCCAAGTGAGTTGTTTGGCAAGGCTGCGGCCAAGACAAACTGATGTTGAGTTTTAACCTGAAGGAGATAGAGATGATGAAATTGAACCGTGTGGTTGCCGCTGTCTGTGTGGCTGTGGCTGTGCCTGTGATCTTGGGTGCCTGTGCGGCAACGTCTGCGGCCACTGCCCCAGCTGCGCCTGCCACCCCAGTGGCCGCTGTTAAAAACACCGCCCTGCCCGCTAAAGAGGTGGTGTCTTACCGCAAAGATGTGGCGCCCATGTTCGCCAAGTACTGTGCCGACTGCCATTCAGCCAAGGCTGGCGCGCCCACCTTGAAAGAATACGACTTGAGCGTAGACCATTACAAGAAAGAAAAATTGGGCCCACGCAACGACACCTATGAAACTGTCATTCAGCTGATTGCTTACCCAGATGCAGGTGCATTCATGCGCCGCTTGGATGACGGCACCAGCCAATATGCTGGTGGCAAACCGGGCAACATGTACAAATACCTGTGCGAAAAAGGCAACGACGCTGAGTGCGCTGCCAATTTGAAAGTGCTCAAGGCTTGGCTGGGTGAAGGCGCCTGGAACCTGAACCGTTTCAAAGCCCGTGGCACTGTGCCCGCCATCACCAAGGCAGAGCTTGACAAGTTGGTGTTGGCTTATTGATTGAGAGCTTCACCGCCATGAAAAAAGCCGCTGCAAAGCGGCTTTTTTCGTTGGAGGCGACGGGGTTTATTTGATCAAGCCTTCAGCGCGCATCGCGGCTTGAACAGCAGGCCGTGCAGCCACCCGAGCCATGAACGCCACCAGGTGACTTAAACCCGAGATGTCAACCGCCACATGTTTGCTCCAGCCGGCCACCACAAACAAGTAGGCGTCTGCCACCGTGAAGGTGTCGCCCATCAGGTAGGTTTTGCCTGCGAGTTCACCATCGACCCAAGTCAGGCGTGACTGCAGGCGGGTTTTGGCCATGTCTTTGGCCTCGGCGGGCATGCCGGGCGTGAACAGTGGCGAAAACCCTTTGTGCAACTCGGTGCTGATGGTGTTGAGCCATTCCTGCAGTTTGTAGCGCTCCCAGCTGCCGTTGGCCGGTGCCAGCTGTTGGTCTGGCACTTGGTCGGCAATGTATTGCACGATGGCTGGTCCCTCGTGCAAGGTGCGGCCATCATCGAGCACCAAAAAAGGCACATAGCCCAATGGGTTGATGGTGTAGTAGTCTGTGCCGTCAAGCAATTTGTGGGTTTTGGTGGGGGCGGCAATGGCTTCAAACGCCAGGCCGGACTCTTTCAACACAATGTGTGGCGACAGAGAGCATGCACCGGGGGAATAATAAAGTTTCAAAGGGTTCTCCTTGAGGGTAGGGGTGAGTCACTGAAAGCTGCAAATCTGAGAGCTACAGATGCGTTAAATCGTACCTTGCACGGCGACAATGCGCTTCCAATAAGGGTATTCAAACGCTATGCTAAAAATAGCTACTCACGTTTAATATATAAGCACTAGAGCCTTATTTGTTCATTAAAACCTTGGCCACCGGGTTGTGCCTGAGTCGAAAAGCGTCAGGCATGCCAGAGCCCAGCAGGGGGCGCAAATACAGGCGAAAAGCGTCGGTGACATCGGTGCCGCTGGGGGCGATGAATTCGTCTTCCATCACGCGGGTTTTGCCGGCCACTTCTTCGATGGGCAGCAGTTCATAGTCCACCGAGTAAAAGCCGGTGCGTTTGATGGCCACCGAGCCATCGCGACCGCCCCACATGGCAAATTGCACGGCCTTTTCGCCCACCTCGCGGGCTTCGCGCTGATCCACATCAGAGACGCATCCAATGAAGCTGCGTTGCAGGTAACCAAAGGTGTCGCCACGCACGCGCTTGATGCCCAGTTTTGACTTGATCTCTTCGCACAGCAGGTCGGCTAGGGCGCCATTGCCCGAGAGCTGCACATTGCCGTGTGCATCATGTTCCATTTCCTTGGCCAGCAGCGCGGCGATGGGTGTGCCAGTGGCATCGTGAATGCCCTCAGACACCGCAATCACACAACGGCCATAGCGTTCGTAAGTGGTTTTGACATCCGCCAGAAATTTCTCCAGCACAAAGGTGCGCTCCGGCAGGTAGATCAGGTGCGGGCCGTCGTCTGGAAACTTTTTGCCCAAGGCCGATGCGGCGGTTAAAAAACCCGCGTGGCGCCCCATGACCACACCCACATAAACGCCGGGCAGGGCGGCGTTGTCGAGGTTGGCACCGGCAAAAGCTTGCGCCACAAAGCGTGCCGCAGAAGGGAAACCGGGTGTATGGTCATTGCCCACCAGGTCGTTGTCGATGGTTTTTGGAATGTGGATGCAGCGCAGGTTGTAGCTGGCGGCGCGGGCTTGCTCGCTGACAATGCGCACGGTGTCTGAAGAGTCATTGCCGCCAATGTAGAAAAAGTGACCAATCTGGTGTGCTTGCAGCACCCGAAATATTTCTTTGCAATAAGCCACGTCAGGTTTGTCGCGCGTGGAGCCCAGGGCACTGGACGGCGTGTTGGCCACTTGTTCGAGGTTGTGACTGGTTTCTTGGGTGAGGTCGACAAAGTCTTCGTCCACAATGCCGCGAACACCATGGTGGGCGCCGTAAATGTGGCCAATTTGAGCAAAGCGGCGGGCTTCTAACGCCACGCCCACCAGCGATTGGTTGATGACAGCAGTCGGGCCACCACCTTGAGCAACGAGTATTTTTCCAGAGGCCATGAAGAAGAGTCCTGTGTAAGCTGTGAAATGGAACTTGTCATTGTGCACTTGATGGGGCGCGTTTTGGCTAAAACGCTGCAGCGCGGGTTTTGGGCTGTAAGGTTGGTGCTATGGTGTTTTTTATGTGCCTCATCTGCTGTTGTGGTTTCTCTGGCACGGCGCGGCGGCTGGGTCAGGTGCGTGCGGTTTTGGGGGTAAAGCACGCGCGGGGCTGAGGCTTGAGTACACCAACACCTCTTTCGCGCGCCTTCACCCCCAAAGCCCGGTCACCTGACCCAACCACCACGCCTTATCTGCGTGGCTGCGGTTTGGGATTGAAGAACGTTATTACGGCAGAAAAGCAACAAAAATAATAGCTGCTTACGCTTGTCATACATGGGCTACAGGCTGTTTTAATATAAATATTCGAGTCCAAGCAACGTGAGGCAGGGTGATTGGGTCAGGCGACCGGGCTTTGGGGTGAAATGCGCGCGAAAGAGGTGCTGGCGCTCCAAGGCCGCCAGCCCCGCGCGTGCTTTCACCCCAAAACCGCATGCGCCTGACCCAGTCGCCCTGCCGGGTTAAACCCTGACCCCTTGATCCCCTCAGCACCAAAGCACAACACTTTGAACCGCCCCCATCGCTGCAGTTTTTGTCTGCCCCAGTAAAATCAAGCACTTGTTTGTCTCCCTTTGGCGCGCAGTGTTTGAGGCGCCCATCACCGATTGCTCACCATGCTTTATCCACAACATTTCGACGTGATCGTCGTCGGCGGCGGCCATGCTGGCACTGAGGCCGCTTTGGCCGCGGCGCGCATGGGTTGCAAAACCTTGCTGCTCAGCCACAACATCGAAACCCTGGGGCAGATGAGTTGCAACCCCAGCATCGGTGGCATTGGCAAAGGGCATTTGGTCAAAGAGGTCGACGCCTTGGGCGGCGCCATGGCAGCTGCTACCGACGAGGGGGGGGTGCAGTTTCGGATTTTGAATTCATCCAAAGGCCCAGCTGTGCGTGCCACCCGTGCCCAGGCAGACCGCATTTTGTACAAGGCCGCGATTCGCCGCAGATTGGAAAACCAGCCTAACTTGTGGCTGTTTCAGCAAGCCGTGGATGATTTGATGGTGCAGGGTGACCGGGTGGTGGGCGCGGTCACGCAAGTGGGCATTCGCTTCAGCGCCAGCACGGTGGTGCTGACCGCGGGCACTTTTTTAGATGGCAAGATTCATGTGGGACTGAACAACTATTCCGCTGGCCGTGCGGGTGACCCCCCTGCCGTGTCTTTGAGCTCGCGCTTGAAAGAGCTCAAGTTGCCGCAGGGCCGGCTGAAAACTGGCACGCCGCCACGCATTGATGGCCGCAGCATCGACTTCTCAAAATGCACCGAACAGCCCGGCGACGGCATGCCAGGTGGCATGAGTCCGGTGATGCCGGTTTTCAGCTTCATGGGGCGCCCTGAGCAGCACCCGCAGCAAATGTCGTGCTGGATCACGCACACCAATGCGCAAACGCACGACATCATTCGCAGCGGGTTTGACCGCAGCCCCATGTTCACCGGCAAGATTGAAGGCGTGGGTCCGCGCTATTGCCCCAGCGTGGAAGACAAAATCAACCGTTTTGCCGACAAGGAAAGCCACCAGATTTTTCTGGAACCCGAAGGGCTGACCACCAACGAGTATTACCCCAACGGCATCAGTACCAGCTTGCCGTTTGACATTCAGTACGGGCTGGTTCGCTCCATGCCCGGGTTGGAAAACGCGCACATTTTGCGCCCGGGTTATGCCATTGAATATGACTACTTTGACCCCACGCAGCTGAAGAGCTCGTTCGAAACCAAGGTCATTCAGGGCTTGTTTTTTGCGGGTCAGATCAATGGCACCACGGGTTACGAAGAGGCGGCGGCGCAAGGTTTGTTTGCGGGCATCAACGCTGCCTTGCAGGTGCGTGCCATGGGCGGTGGTGACGTGGCTGCCAGTGCCGCGGGCAGAGCTTCGTATGCGGCCGAGGCTTGGTTGCCAGCGCGTGACCAAGCTTACCTGGGTGTGTTGGTGGACGACCTGATTACCCAAGGCGTGAGTGAACCCTACCGCATGTTCACCAGCCGTGCCGAGTTTCGCTTGCAGCTGCGCGAAGACAATGCCGATGCCCGTTTGACAGAGGTGGGGCGCCAGCTGGGTTTGGTAGACGATGCCCGTTGGACGGCTTTCAATCAGAAACGCGACGCTGTTTCACGTGAAACAGAACGCTTGCGCTCGCTGTGGGTCAGTCCCAAAAACCTGAGTTCAGCCGAGTCTGAGCGTGTGCTGGGCAAAGCCATTGAACATGAATACAGCTTGGCCGAGCTGTTACGCCGTCCGGGAGTGAGCTATGCAGACCTCATGTCGCTGGAGTCTGGCAAGTTTGTCCAGCCCGAGCTCACGCCTGCTGTTTCACGCGAAACATCACCTGAGGGGTTGACCCCTGCATGGCCAGAGTCTTTTGTGGCCACGGTGATCGAGCAGGTTGAAATTGCTGCCAAATACGCAGGCTACATTGACCGACAAATAGACGACGTGCAGCGCGCCTCTCATTACGAACACCTGAAGCTTCCGCAAGACATGGACTACATGCAGGTGGCGGCGCTCAGCATTGAAGCACGGCAAAAGCTGAACCGCCACAAGCCTGAGACGCTGGGGCAAGCTTCGCGCATTTCAGGCATCACCCCCGCCAGCATTTCTTTGCTGACCATCCATTTGAAAAAAACCAAGTTCAAGGGTTTTGAGCGACAAGCGCAAGCGGGTAAGGGTGCCGCTGAGGCTGTCGACTTGGGCGTGGCAAACTGATGCGCACTTTAGAAACACCCCTGCGTCAAGGTGTAGCCAGCCTGGGGTTGTCGCTGTCAGAGCAGCAGGTGTCAGACTTGTTGCGTTATGTGGCTTTGATTGAAAAATGGACCAAGGTCTACAACTTAACGGCAGTGCGCGACCCTGTGGAAATGCTGACGCACCATCTGCTGGACAGTCTGGCCGTGGTTGCGCCGTTGCGCCAGCGGCTGCAGGCATTCACGCCACATGCCGATACCGCACCACGTTTGCTGGACGTGGGTTCGGGTGCTGGTTTGCCGGGTGTGGTGATCTCCATTTGTTGCCCAGACATTCAGGTGGATTGTGTGGATGCGGTGGGTAAGAAAGCAGCTTTTATTCAGCAAGTGGCCGCTGCGCTGAAACTGCCTAACTTGCGTGGTGTGCATGCGCGGGTCGAACAGCTCACAGGTCAGTACCAAGTCATCAGTTCACGTGCCTTTGCCAGCCTGGCAGACTTCACCCAAGGCTCTCGCCAGTTGCTGGCAGAGCAGGGGTTTTGGATGGCCATGAAGGGGAAGCATCCCGTTGATGAATTGGCTGCATTGCCGCCAGCGGTTGAGGTGTTTCACGTGGAACAACTGCATGTGCCTGGGCTTGATGCAGAGCGGTGCTTGATTTGGCTGTGTATGGCTGATTGACCTAATTTTGTTTGAACTTGGACGTGTCGTGAGGTGTCGCGACGCGCTTTGCTTTAGTTTGCATGAGGCGCTGAAGCTGTGTGTTGTATTTCTTTGGCATGGTTCGGCTGCTTTGGTGGCTCTGGCACGGCGCGGCGGCTGGGTCAGGTGCGTGCGGTTTCGTGGGTAAGGGCTTGTAAAGCAATAACATGCGCATTTGCTCAGCCATCTTTGGGCGCATGGCGTTGTTGCAAATCGCTTGTTTAGCAGAGCTAAACGGCGCGCTTTGCGCCTAGCCCTGCATCCCAAATCTGGCGATCAAAATGCACAAGTTATTACTTTACAAGCCCTAAGCACGCGCGGGGCTGAGGCCTCATTTCGCTAGCACCTCTTTCGCGCGCCTTCACCCCCAAAGCCCGGTCACCTGACCCAACCACCACGCCTTATCTGTGTGGC
>NZ_JAQURE010000007.1 GCF_028715765.1 Rhodoferax sp. | reverse complement strand
CCGCCAAAGCTGGGCAGGTTGCCAATGAGCTCGCAAAAGCGCCTGAAACTGCCGCGCTCTTCAGGGATGGTCACGGCAAACAAGGCTTCGCGCTCTTCACCCACTTCGGCACGTTCGGCCACAAAGCGCAGTCGGTCAAAGTTCATGTTGGCACCGCACAAAATGGCGGCGTAGGTTTCGCCTTGGGTTTTGTGCTGTGCCACGTACTGTTTGATGGCCGCCACGGCCAAGGCACCGGCGGGCTCGACAATGCTGCGGGTGTCCACAAACACGTCTTTGATGGCGGCGCACACGGCGTCGGTATCAACCCGCAAGTAACTGTCGACCAGGTCACTGGCCACCCGAAAAGTCTCTTCGCCCACCAGCTTGACGGCAGTGCCATCTGAAAACAGCCCGACATCGGGCAGCGTGACGCGGGCTTGCGCCTCGACCGACTGCGCCATGGCATCAGAGTCGTTCATCTGCACGCCAATCACCTTGATCTCTGGGCGCACCGCCTTGATGTAGTTGGCCACGCCGCTGACCAGGCCGCCGCCGCCAATGGCGACAAACACCGCATCCAGTCGCCCTTGGTGCTGGCGCAGTATTTCCATGGCAATGGTGCCTTGGCCGGCAATCACATCGGGGTCGTCAAATGGGTGCACAAAGGTCAAACCCTCGGCGAGTTCGAGTGCCAGCGCATGGCCATAGGCGTCAGAGTAACTGTCGCCAAACAGCACCACCTCGCCACCAAAGCCGCGCACCGCATCCACTTTAAGCGCCGGGGTGGTGGTGGGCATGACGATGACGGCGCGTGCGCCCAGCCGCTGGGCACTGAGCGCCACGCCTTGCGCGTGGTTGCCGGCTGAGGCGCAAATCACGCCTTTCTTGAGCTGCTCCGCAGTCAGGTGCGCCATTTTGTTGTAGGCGCCGCGCAGCTTGAAGCTGTGTACCGGTTGCTGGTCTTCGCGCTTCAAGAGCACGGTGTTGTGCAGGCGTTGGCTCAAGCCCTGCGCCAGCTCCAACGGGGTTTCTACCGCCACGTCATAGACCCGGGCGGTGAGGATTTTTTTCAGGTAGTCAGAAGGGGTGAGGTTAGACGCTGGGCTAGGGTTGCTGGACATGGCTAATAAAGTTCAAAGAGGGGATCAATTAATTCAGACGCTGGGCGGCAGCTTGGTAGACCTTGCTTTTGTCGCGCCGACCAGCGGCAATGACGGTGACAAAAATTTCATCATCATCCACACGGTACACCAGCCGGTAGCCCACACTGTGCAATTTGATTTTGTAGCAGTTGGGCAGGCCATGCAGTGCAGCTGCGGGCACACGGGGCAAGGCCAGGCGCTCGGCCAATTTTTTCTTGAGGGGCGTGCGCACGCTGGCATCAAGCTGCTGCCATTCTTGCAGCGCCAGGGTGTGAAAACGCAACCTATAAGGCGTCAAGACTCACCTCGACAAAGGGCCCGTTGGCGCGTTCGCGCACCAGCTTGGCATCTTCCAGGTCTTCCAGATAGGCCATCAAACGCTCGTAATGGCTGGCGGGCAACAGGTAGGCCTCGGGGCGGTTGTGGTTAAGCACGGCCACAGGGGCATCGTCGGCTTGCTTCAAAATATCAGCATAGTTGCGTTTGAGTTCAGTCACACTGACTGCAAAATGGGATAAAACGGTATCCATCAGGACTCCTTTGCACTAAAAACAATGCTTTAATTAGCATCTATTAAAGCATGTAAACGCATCAGTTTTGTCTGCGACACAATCGACTTATGAATTTGAAAGGTAACAGCATGGAATGCACAGTCAACTGGACCGGCGCTTTGGGCACGCGCTCTGGCATGGGCTTTGTGGCCGAAACCGGCAGTGGCCATACGCTGGTGATGGACGGTGCCCCAGATGCCGCCAAGCCCGAAAACGGTGGCCAAAACCTGGCACCGCGCCCCATGGAGACGCTGCTGGCTGGTGCTGGCGGCTGCACCGCTTACGACGTGGTGCTGATCTTGAAGCGTGGTCGCCACCACGTGCTGGGCTGCAGCGTCAAACTGGAAGCCGAACGCGCTGAAGTTGACCCCAAGGTGTTCACCAAAATCAACATGCATTTCACCGTGAGCGGCAAGGACGTACCCGCCGCCGCAGTCGAGCGCGCCATTGCCATGAGCCACGACAAATATTGCTCAGCCAGCGTCATGCTGGGTAAGACCGCGCAGATCACCACCAGCTTTGAGGTGCTGGAGATTTAGCATAAATTAGCGACATGAGCAGAATCACTTTCGATGCCCTGAAATTGTCTGATCGGCTGAAATCGGCAGGATTTTCTGCAGATCAGGCAGAGACCGTCTTGCGCGTCATTGCCGAAGCTCAGGACGAGTTGGTTACCAACAAAGGACTCGATACCGCACTGTCACCCCTAAAAACTGACATGGCCATGCTTAAAACGGAAGTTTCTCAGATCAAGTGGATGCTTGGTTTGGTCATTGGCGGCATCATTGCAGTGCTTGTCAAACTACTCAGTCATTGACCCTCAAAACGCGGTGCACCATGGTTTTTGCCAGCGCTTAAACAAGCGTTGACACGGTTGAATTTTTGAGCTGGGATGTGGTTATACTGAAATTTATCTTTCTCAGTATAACTTTCGTGTTCTATACCCCCCTGTCAACCGCAGCCCAAACTGCGTATGCCTCACTCAACAGCGCGAGCATGCTGGAAGGGGTGCGCTCAGTGGCATCGCTGCCCGGAAGTTTTTCCAGAAAATTGGTCAAAGGTCATGCCTACTGGTACTACCAGACGCCAGACTTGACCGGTAAGCAAACGCAAATTTTTTTGGGGCTTGCATCGGATGAGTTGACGCAACTCATTGCGCAACACCGCTGCGGTGATGGAACAAAAACGCATCTGCGGCAACTCACACGCCAAGCGATTGCAGCGGGTTGCCCCGCCATCGTCAGCAGTCATGCGAAGATCATCGAACGTTTGGCGGATGCTGGGTTTTTCAGAGCCGGGGGAATCCTTGTCGGTACACACGTCTACATGGCGTACCAAAACTACCTGGGCGTTCGCTGGCAATCTGCTGCGCAGACGGTAGATTTAGATTTTGCGCACGCTGGTCGCAATGTTTCGGTGGCCATTCCTTCAGATGTAACGATGGACATGGGCAGCGAAATCGAAGCCCTGAAAATGGGCTTTGTACCAGTTAGAAGCCTAACCACCTACGTCAAATCAGACGAAACCGACTTGCAAATTGATTTTGTCACATCGCTGCACAGGGGGGGCGACACGCCCATATTGATCAAGTCTTTGAACGCGACCATGCAGCCGCTCAAGTTCATGGAATTTTCCATGGTGGCCCCCATTCAGATCACACTACTGGCGCAGCGTGGCCCGATCACGGTCAACGCTCCACCGCCAGAAAAATACGCCCTGCACAAACTGCTGGTCTATGGTGAGCGCCCTCAAAACATGCGCATCAAAGCAGCCAAAGATATTGAACAGGCAGCGGGCCTTATCGACTATCTGGCTGAAAACGATGCAGACCTTCTGCATGAGACCTGGGTTGACCTCATGGAACGTGGCCCAGGGTGGCGAAAACGCGCTGCTGACGGACTGTTTGCACTCAAGACAAAGTTTCCTGACATGAACACCACCCCTTTGGGTTGAACAACGACGCCAAGCTGGCGCTGGCGATTGGGCTCACACCCGATGCGCCACGGTGGTCATGACCTTGGCCACGGCGGTCATCAGGCCTTTGACGGGCGCGGGCAAATCCACCGCCCCCAGCTCTTTGGCATTGAGTGCATGGCGCGCCTCGTCGTCCTTCATTTGCGCCACGATGGCGCGCGAAGCATGGTCACCGGCAGGCAAGCGGCTCAAGTGGCTGTCCAGGTGTGCTTCAACCTGGTTTTCGGTCTCCACCACAAAGCCCAAACTCACTTTGTCGCCCAGCCGCCCGGCCATCAGCCCAATGCCAAACGCTCCGGCGTACCACAAGGGGTTCAGCAAAGATGGCCGGTCGCCGAGTTCTTTCAAGCGCTGCTCCGTCCATGCCAGATGGTTGGTTTCTTCGGCTCCAGCGCTTATGAAATGTGCACGAAGTGCTTCGTTTTGTGTAGCAAAAGCCTGCGCTGTGTAAAGCGCCTGGGCGCACACCTCGCCCACGTGGTTGACGCGCATCAGGGCGCCAGCCTGCTTTTTATCAAGTTCTGAGAGTTCAGTGGCATCGCCCGGCACGGTGGGGCAAGGCTGCGCGCCGGTGTGGGTGGTGAAAACGGTGCGCAGGGCGGAGTCTAGGGTGGTGAAAAAGCGGTCGATCATGTCGGTCTCACGTCAAATAATGCTGAATTGTTGCACGATGGGTGATCTCAAGTCCAAGCACGCCATTGAGCCAATTTGTCAAAACGGCCTAATAAAAAAAGGCTCCTTTCGGAGCCTTTGACATGAACATTCGCGCAATTTAAAAGCGGTGGCGAATGCCAAAAGCGATGCCTGTGGAATCGGTGCCGGCAGTTGCCGTGACACCACCAATATAGCCATTGCCGCCGGGTGCAACTTGAGCCAGATTTTTGTTGTTGAATCGCACCCAAACAGCGTTCAGATCAGTACGCTTAGACAGTGCATAGGTATAGGCTGCACCATATGAGGATACGTCCGCATTGGCGGGGCGGTTGTCGTTGTAATCGCTGTAAGCGACAGAAATCGTATTTTTCCCAACCACATGACGGTAACCAATGTGGATCAAAGTACCGTCTTGTTTAAAGGCATTCACATAGGCGGCTTGAATCTGTCTGGCTGCAGCAGCTCCAGCACCTGCGCCAAACGTTGCGTCTAGTGCAGCGGTTGCAGCTGGAGTCAGCGCAGCAGCAATGCCAGACAACGAACTGGGGTTGTCGTCATTGATCTTGATCACCATACCGGTCAACTTATCGCTACCAAATTGCATTGACGCGCCCAATACAGAGGTCGTCAAAGAAGCTTGCCCCAACTCGTTGTTGGCCTTGTTGTAGCCCAATCCCACCGAAAAATCGCCAGTTTTGTAATTGGCATTCAAGCCAAACATCTTGCTGGAATTATTGGCATTTTCTCCACTGTCGCCCAAAGAATACATCAACGCACCAGACACACCGTCTTTCACAAAACGATATTGAAGCGAATTAGATTTGCGAATTTCCAGAACTGCTGGAAAAGCAACAATTTGCCCGGAAGACAGGCCAGACTGTGTTTCCATAATGTCGTAAGCCGCATGGGTTTCGAACGCAGGTGTGTACAGGCGGCCAGCCAAAACAGCACCTGCGGGTGTCACCAAGCCCACATAAGCTTGACGGTCAAACAAGCGATTACCGTAAGTTCCCACGTTCACGCCATATTCATTCAATAAAGTGCCAGGCGCACCAGCCGCCCCCACCACACCATTCACAAACGGTTGATAAGCGGCTGGCAAGCCCAAAAGCGTGGCCGTTGAGAAACGATCAGAAATTTG
This sequence comes from Rhodoferax sp., assembly GCF_028715765.1. Taxonomy (GTDB): domain Bacteria; phylum Pseudomonadota; class Gammaproteobacteria; order Burkholderiales; family Burkholderiaceae_C; genus Rhodoferax. Next base: position 104,769 of record NZ_JAQURE010000007.1, on the reverse strand, counting down.
ATTGCCTGAAATCGGTCGACTGCTGTTGCTTCCCGTGTCCAGCTCCACGCGACTCTCGAGCGAAAAAATGGCTTTGTAGCCGCCGCCCAAATCTTCATTGCCCTTCATGCCCCAGCGCGAGCCCTCCATGATGCCGCTGGCCAACTGCGTCACCGTGCCCGCTTTCAAACCGCTCACAGAGGTGATGCCAGCATCGGCCAGACCATAAAGCGTGACACCCGAGCCAGTTTGCGCTTGCGCCAGGGGCGCGGCACACAATACGCAAGCCAAAGCCAGACGGCGCGTTTTGAAATTTCGAGCATGGGGTGTGTCAAAGTTGATCATGATGTTTGTGGCTCATTGATGAAAAAATAAAAAATTAAGCAGTTCGACTATGCGTTTTGAATAACCAGTGTAAAAGTTTTGCGGCTCTCCATGCACCTCATCTGCACTGCTTTGGGGATTTACCCCACAAGGGTTTTCCCTTGTTTGGTGCGACTCTGGTGCTCACTTTAGTGATTTTGAAAGGGTCAATGATTTTGCTTGGCTGGCCAGTCGTATGGCTAATCCAAAAGAACGCACTGATGGAAACTCAAATGTGGCATCCTTGCCACACATTCAGTTAAGGTTGGAATGTAACTTGCGTGTAATCCAGCAGAACAAGGGCTGAAGACGGGTTCTGTGCTGAAATAAGTTATGTGAATTTTTGTTCGCTGCACCAAACCAGTCACAAAGTCTGTTTGGTGATTTTTAACCTTAGGAGTTTTTCATGAAAAAAAGTTTAGTGGCATTGGCCGTGTTGGCTGCTTCTGGTGCTTCGTTTGCACAATCGACTGTGACTGTTTACGGGGTTGTGGATGCATGGGTAGGTTCAGTCAAAAATGACAACGGTGTTACCAGTCAATCTGTAACTACCTTGGGTGATGGTGGTGTAAGTTCTTCGCGTTGGGGCGTTAAAGGCTCTGAGGATTTGGGTGGGGGCTTAAAAGCCAATTTCAATTTGGAGCAAGGCTTTGCTCTTGATACTGGTGCGGCCAGTGCTGCAACGCTGGCATTTTCACGCCAGTCGTGGGTAGGCTTTTCTGGTGGTTTTGGTGAAGTGCGCTTGGGCCGCATGACAACTGCCTTTGACGACGTAGGTGGTTCTGCTGACGCGGTTTTTGACTCTGCATTGTCACCAGCCAATAACGGCGTATTCATAAGCGGAGGTTATACCGGGCGTCCAAACAACGGCATTTTCTACCAAGCTCCAAGCATGGGTGGTTTTAGTGGTGCAGTCAGCTATTCACTGGCTGAAGATGCTAATGGCTTGCCTGCAGGCGCTTTATCCGTTACCAGTTTGAATTTGACTTATGGCAACGGTCCATTGGCTTTGCAATTCGGCTACCAAGTTGATAACTTCAACAATCAAGTCAACGATACAGCCTACACACGCTTGGGTGGTTCTTACAATCTTGGCGTGGCAACCATCATGGCATCTTACGGAAAAGTTACCAATGTTGCCAATGTCAGTGGTGCTGATGTTGCTGAATGGCAGTTTGGTTTAGACTATTCTGTGTCTAGTAACCTTACGGTTTCAGCTAGCTATGCCCGCTCCAACGACAACGTTACAGCTGGCGACTTCAAGCGTGATGGTCTCGGGTTTGGTGCTTCCTATAGCTTGTCTAAGCGTACATCTGTCTATGGTGGTTATGAATCAGACAAAATCAGTAAAGCGGGAACAAACGATGTCAAGCACAGCTTGATGGCTGTTGGTATTCGCCACGCGTTCTGATAACCTATTCAGCTAAGCTGACGAAGAAAAAGCCGCCCCCGGGCGGCTTTTTCTATTTAAGAGGAGTGCTTGTCATTGAATTACCTTGTTTGGTTGCAATTTGTTGCAAGATCACCACGCTTGCGCAGCTTTCGGCAGCGTTTTTAGACGTTATTCCGATAAAAACGATTGGCATCTGTTTCAATACGTCTAACTTCCTTAAACAGGAGGTTGGCTCAGGGCTTTGAAACGACTTGATTTCAAAGCCTTTATGTTTAACCTTGGAGAAATTTGAAATGAAAAAATCCCTAATCGCAATGGCCGTTCTGGCTGCTTCTGGCGCCGCAATGGCTCAATCTTCTGTAACTTTGTATGGCATCGCTGACGTTTGGGTTGGCTCCATTAGCACCAAAACTGCCGGTGTAACTACTCGCACAACAGAGATGGTTTCTGGCGGCGTTTCTTCTTCTCGTTGGGGCATGCGTGGCTCTGAAGACTTGGGTGGCGGCTTGAAAGCTAATTTCCAATTAGAGCAAGGCTTCAATATGGATGATGGCGCTGGTACTGGTTTCACTCGCGCAGCAAATGTTGGTTTTTCTGGTGGCTTTGGCGCCGTGAAGTTTGGTGTGGCTGGTACTGCATTTGATGATGCTCAGGCTCGTTCTGCCTCTCTTTTCGATTCTGACCTGGCCCCTGCCAATGGTTTCACAATGGCAAGTGGTTTGAAAAATGCTGGTGCAGTGTTTCGCTCAGTTCAGCACGCCGGCAAGGCAACAAACCAAATTCACTACCAAGCTCCTAACATGAGTGGACTCTCAGGCGCTGTTTCTTACGCTTTGGCTGAAGACGCAAATGGTCTCCCAGCTGGTGCTAAGGCGACCACGGCATTCAATTTGACATACTCTGGTGGCCCTCTGGGCGCAGAGTTGGCATATCAGAAAGAAGATCTTAATAACAATGCCAATGATGTCGCATACACCCGCTTGGGTGGTGCGTACGATTTTGGCGTTGCAAAAGCTAAGCTTCAGTATGGCAAAGTGTCTAACGTAGCTAATGTTTCTGGTGCTGACACTACTGAGTTTGCTATTGGTGCTGACATTCCTGTGTCGGCTAATATGACGTTAGGTGTTGGTTACGCTAAATCATCAGACAATGTTACAGCTGGTGATCAAAAACGTTCAAGCTACGGTTTGGCTGTAGCGTACGGCTTGTCTAAGCGCACCACGGTTTATGGTGGTCTGAAGATGATGACATATGACAATCCTGGTCTGGTTGCTGACACTGATGTGAGTGCCGTTGCTTTTGGTGTTAAACATACGTTTTAATCTGACGCTGGCGCAAGCCAGTTAACGGTAAAAACCTCAAACCCCCGCCTGGGTAGCTTGGCGGGGGTTTTTCATGGACGTCTGCTCAGGCAATCCGCAAGATGCATTAAACTGACTTTCATGGAACTTGCAATTGACAGCGCTTTCGTCAGTGCAGGCATTGCTCCAGAAAATGCCAAAGCCGCAGTTGAGTCGATCAATCGGGAAATTGACAAACGTTTTGCGCTGCACTCTTCGCAACTTGCCACGCATGGCGATGTGGAGGCTGTACTCAAAGGGGTTGCCGAGCTAAAGGTAGAACTGATCAAAGCCATAGCCAAATCCCAGTGTTGGACTACCACCGCTATTTTGCCGCCGTAGGCGTCTTTGCGGCTCTGATCAAAGTGCTGCATTAAGACGTGCCTATGTTGTTATCCGGCACACTACAAAGAGCCATGCTTGCCGCAATGAGTAATTGGGGTCAGATTCTAATTAATTCAGAAGAAATCTGCCTTCAGCGCCCGCCAGTCAAGCGTAAGCAGCTCTTTAATCAATAGCATTCATGCACAAACCCCCGCCTGGGTAACCTGGTAGGGTTTTTTATTCAGGTGTATCACGCAGATACGCATTCACAATGCTAGACTCGACCGAATGGAACTCGAAATATTTGAAGCTTTAACTGCCATCAATGTGCCGGCCGACAACGCACGTCGTGCAGCCGAATCCATTAAAAAAGAAATAGACGAACGCTACACGTCACACGGGCAGCAACTGGCAACCCGTGGAGACATCGAATCTGTTCGCCGTGAAGTAGCGGAACTCAAGGTCGAGATGGTCAAATGGTTTGTTGGCACGACCATCGCCGTTGGTGGCATTACTGCAGCGCTTTTAAAAATAATGAATTAATTGGGGTCGGGGTACAATTAATTTAAAAGAAATCTGCCTCCGGCGTCCGCCAGTAAAACACAAGCAGCTCTCTGATTAAAAGCAAATAAGCATCACAAGGACAGCATGATCGTTCCTATGTTGTGATCCGGCACACTGTAAAAAGTCATGCTTGTCGCAATTTTAGACTTCCATGCATGACGACCATCAACCTGGTGGGATTAATCGGGGTCAGATTCCAATTAATTGGCAGATAGAAAGGGATGCTTCCCTTTTTGAATCTGAACTCACCCATATGAATGAAATAATTCCCTGCTTTGAGCCTCTGCTGTACACTTTGAAGTATGTCCACCATCACATTCGATACATTCAAATTCGTTGATCGGCTTGAAAAAGCGGGTATGCCACGTGAGCAAGCTGCTGCTTTCGCACAAGCACAGCAGGACTCACTGTCGGAAGCGCTTGAATCAACTCTCTCCACTAAGGCGGACATATTGCAGGTAGAAAACCGTATTGATTTGATGAGCAAAGATATGCAAGCCATGGAGCTTCGTCTTACTATGAAACTTGGTGCATTCATCACAGTAGCGACTGGTACGACCGTTGCCCTGGTCAAGCTTTTGTAGCTGAGAAAAGCGGGGGGGGAAAGGGGACGTTATACCCTTTCCCAACCAAAACCTGCTAAATAAGGTAATTGGAGGCAGATTCTAATTAATTCAGAAGAAATCTGCCTTCATCGCACGTCAGTAAAGCGTGAGTAGCTCTCTAATTAATAGCAAATAATCACCACAAGGACAGCATGATCGTTCCCATGTAGTTGTTCGGCACACTGTAAAAAGCCGCGAGCCATGCTTGTCGCAATGTTAGCCTTCCAGGCATGTCAACCATCACTTTTGATACTCTGAAATACGTCAAACAGCTTGAAGCATCCAGCATTGCTTCTGCGCAGGTTGAAGCCTTTGTCAAGGCCCAGCGTGACATCTTGACCGAAGTGATGGAGATATCGCTGGCGACGCGTGGTGACGTTCAGGCTCTTGAAAAGTCAGTCCATTCTGACATTGAGCGACTTGAACGCAAGATGCTCGAACATGACGGCAGGTTCTCGCTTTTGCAGTGGATGTTGGCCGCCGTTTTGGCCGTTGCAATAGCTAACTTTGCCAAACAATATTTCTAGATCTAATTGGGGTCAGAGTAATTGGGGTCAGAGTACAATTATCTTAAAAGAAATAGGCCTCTATCGCCCACTATTTAAGCGTACACCGCTCTTTAATCAATAGCAAATAATGACTGTAAGGGCAACATGATCGTTCCTATGTTGTGATCCGGCACACTACAAAAAGCGGCGGATTCAAGTCTGAAGTGCAACATCGTGATTATGCATTTCTAGCTGCTCCATAAAAACTTCGTGAGGAGTTCTATAACCGAGTTACTTTCTGGGTCGAATGCCTGCGTTATAGGATAGGTTTCAGTCTGTGCAAATTGTTGGCGCAGTAGCTGTATGTGATGTTTTATTCTGCCAATCTTGGTACTATGCATTTGGACTGGCCCTTCCCCTTCTTCTGAAGCTGGTTGCTGTCCTTGAACAACTTCAGCTTAGCATCAGAAAACTTGGTCAGCCCAATCACTTTTTTAAGGCCACGCCTTTAAGGTAGCGCCATGAGGGTCAGGCCCTAATTAAGCATTCCACATCAACCTTAAGAGCATTGCCGTGGCCTACCGAGATTTAAGAGAGTTCATCACCCAGCTAGAACAAATGGGTGAGCTCAAGCGCGTGCAAGCAGAAGTTTCGCCACATTTGGAGATGACGGCGCTGTGCGACAAGGTTCTGCGCGCCGGTGGTCCGGCTTTGCTGTTTGAGCACCCCACCGGCCACACCATGCCAGTGCTGGGTAACCTGTTTGGCACCACCCGCCGCGTGGCTTTAGGCATGGGCGTGAAGGACGTGAGCGAACTGCGCCAGTTTGGCCACGTGCTGGCCAACCTCAAAGAGCCCGAAGCGCCCAAAGGCTTCAAGGAACTCGTCGGCATGCGCGGCCTGGTCAAAACCCTGTGGAGCATGTCGCCCAAAGAACTCAGCAGCGCACCCTGCCAGGACGTGGTTTGGGAAGGCATGGATGTGGATTTGGCCAAGCTGCCGATCCAGCACTGCTGGCCGGGCGACGTGGCTCCGCTCATCACCTGGGGCCTGGTCATCACCCAGGGGCCACACAAGGCACGACAAAACCTGGGCATTTACCGCCAGCAGGTGCTGGCCCGCAACAAGGTCATCATGCGCTGGCTGCCGCACCGCGGTGGGGCGTTGGACTTCCGCGACCACGCCCAGCAAAACCCCGGTGTGCCCTACCCGGTGTGTGTGGCGCTGGGTGCCGACCCGGCCACCATTTTGGGCGCGGTGACACCCGTGCCCGACAGTTTGAGTGAATACCAGTTTGCCGGGCTTTTGCGCGGCTGCCGCACCGAAGTTGTCAAGGCGCTGGGCAGCTGCTTGCGCGTGCCCGCCTTTGCCGAAATCGTGCTAGAAGGCCATATTTACCCCGACGTTAAGCACAAAAGCGGTTTTGAACACGCTCTGGAGGGCCCGTTTGGTGACCACACCGGTTATTACAACGAGTGCGCCGAGTTCCCGGTGTTCGCCATTGACCGCATCACGCAGCGGCGCGCCCCCATCTACCACTCCACCTACACCGGTAAACCACCGGATGAGCCCGCCATGCTGGCGCTGGCCTTGAACGAGCTGTTTGTGCCGCTGCTGCAACGCCAATACCCCGAGATCACCGACTTTTACCTGCCTGCCGAGGGTTGCAGTTACCGCATGGCGGTGGTCAGCATCCGAAAAGCCTACCCCGGCCACGCGCGGCGCATCATGTTTGGCATCTGGAGTTTTCTGCGCCAGTTCATGTACACCAAGTTCATTGTGGTGGTAGACGACGACGTGAACGTGCGCGATTGGACGGAAGTGATCTGGGCCATCACCACCCGCGTTGACCCGGTGCGCGACACGCTGCTGGCCGACAACACGCCCATTGATTACCTCGACTTTGCCTCGCCGGTGAGTGGTCTGGGCAGCAAGATGGGGCTGGATGCCACCAACAAATGGACCGGGGAGACGACACGGGAATGGGGCAAACCGCTGACCATGAGCCCGGAGGTCACAGCGCGGATGGAGCAGGTTTGGCAGACACTGGGTTTATGATAACAATTGGTCTCTAGCGCTTATTCAACAAGCGTAAGTAGCTATTTAAAAAGAAGCATTCAGTTTGACAGACGTGTCATTGGGATTGCAAAATTCTTTGGGCACAATCGGGGTTCCAGGGAAACAACGAGCCAGCCCATGACACGCATCTTTGACAACATCGACCAAGAGCTGCTCAGCACGCTGCGCGGCACCATGCAAGTCTCCAAGCGGGCCGACTTTTGTGTGGGGTATCTCAATCTTCGCGGTTGGCAGGCGGTGGACGATTTGGTGCAGCCCTGGAACCCGCTTGAGGGCCAAGTGTGCCGAGTGCTGGTGGGTATGCAGCGCCCGCCTTATGACGAGATTCGCGATTTGTACCGACAGACCGCAGACGGCGGATTGATCGACAACGCAACCGCCAGCCGTTTGAAGATGCAGTTTGCAGCGCACCTGCGTGAGCAGATCACACTGGGTATTCCCACCGGACAAGATGAAGCCGGTTTGCGCCGCCTGGCCCGACAACTGCGCGCCAAACAACTGGTCGTTAAGCTGTTTCTGCCATACCCGCTGCACGCCAAGCTTTACCTTTTGTTTCGGGACGACATCAACAACCCGATCACCGGTTTTGTGGGCAGCAGCAATCTCACTTTGTCGGGCTTGTCCAAGCAAGGTGAACTTAACGTTGACGTGCTCGATCATCTGGCCACTGACAAACTATCCAAGTGGTTTGATGCCCGTTGGGGAGACCGCTGGGCGCTGGATGTGTCAGAAGACCTGGCGCAAATCATCGAGACCAGCTGGGCACGAGAGGATGCCATCCCGCCACACCATATTTATCTCAACATCGCCTACCACCTCAGCACTGAGGCACGTGCCGGTTTGAGCCAGTTCCGGCTACCGGTCCGCTTTGAGCAGGAGTTGTTTGAGTTTCAAAAAGGCGCTGTCAAGATCGCCGCCCGCCACCTGCACCGCCGTGGCGGCGTGATGATTGGCGACGTGGTGGGCTTGGGAAAAACCATCATGGCCACGGCACTGGCGCGCATGTTTGAGGACGATCTGGGCTACGAGACGCTCATCATCTGTCCGAAAAATCTGGAACCCATGTGGGAGAGTTACCGCACCAGTTATGGCCTGCGCGGCACGGTGTTGCCCATCTCACAGGTCACCAAAAAGCTACCTAGCCTGAAACGCTACCGGTTGGTGCTGATTGATGAAAGCCACAACCTGCGCAACCGCGAGGGCAGGCGCTACAAGGCCATTGCCGACTACATCAAAAGCTGCGATGCCAAGGTGATACTGCTCACCGCCACACCTTACAACAAGACCAAGGCTGATCTGTCAGCCCAGTTGCGCCTGTTCATTGACGAAAAAGCCAACATCGGCCTCCGCCCAGAGCACCACATGCGCAAAACTGGCATGGGCGAGGCCGAGTTCGAGCGGAAGTACCAATGCCGCGTCAACTCCATTTTGGCGATTGAAAAGAGCGACGAATTTGATGACTGGCGCGAGCTGATTCGCCTCTACATGGTGCGCCGCACCCGCAGTTTCATCATCCAGCACTACACCGCGGCTGATGCCCAAGGCCGCCGTTTTATTGCGGGCAAAGACGGCGAAAAGCGCTACTTTCCGGTGCGTAAGCCCGTGTCCTTGCAGTTTGCGGTGGATGAGGCCAACCCAGCTGACCGCTATGCCCGGCTTTACTCTGCGGCGGTGGTTGACCAGATCAACGCCCTGCATGTACCACGCTATGGACTGGGCCTGTATGTTGACCCGTTGGCAGAAAAAGAGGCCACCGGCCCAGAGCGCAAGATCATTGACAACCTGGGCCGCGCTGGCAAACGCCTGATGGGCTTTTGCCGCACCAACCTGTTCAAGCGGCTGGAATCCAACGGCTTTTCCTTCTTGCAGTCAATCGACCGGCACATTTTGCGCAACCAGATTTACCAGTACGCCATCGAGCAAGGGCTGGACTTGCCGCTGGGCGTGCTGGACGCTGGCCTGCTGGACCTGGAACGTGTGGACGAAGATGCCGACGGTGTTGAAGGCGACCCGGAAGATTTGCTCGACGGTATGGTGGACACCGCCACTGAAGCCAATGGTCTGCTGGACGACATGGCGCGCGCTAAGGCCGTTTACGCACAATACGCAGGCCCGTATAAAAAGCGGTTCAAGTGGATACGCCCCAACCTGTTCAAGCCATCGCTGGCTGCCAACCTGGCGCAAGACACGCAAACGCTTTCTGAACTGCTCAGACAACAAGGCCAGTGGAACCCGGCGCACGACCAAAAACTGCTGGCCTTGCAGCACCTTGTGACCCAAACGCACGCCAAAACCAAGGTATTGGTCTTTACCCAATTTGCCGATACCGCGCGCTACCTGGCCCGTGAACTGCGCCATGCTGGCGTAACCCATGTTGAAGTTGCCACCGGTGTCAGCGCCGACCCCTACGCGTTGGCTTGCCGGTTCAGCCCCAAGTCCAACAACAAAACAATCCCCAAGGCGGACGAAGTTCGGGTGCTAATCTGCACCGATGTGCTCTCAGAAGGCCAAAACCTGCAAGACAGCAACGTGGTGGTCAACTTTGACCTGCCGTGGGCCATCATCCGCTTGATTCAGCGTGCGGGTCGGGTGGACCGCATTGGCCAGCGCGCCGAAGAGATTCATTGCTACTCGTTCTTGCCAGCCGATGGGGTCGAGCAGCTCATCCAACTGCGCTCGCGCATTCGCCAGCGACTGCAAGAAAACGCCGAAGTGGTGGGCACTGACGAATCTTTCTTTGAAGACGAAGAGGCCAACACCATCCGCAACCTTTACACCGAACAACAAGGTGTGCTGGACGACAACGACGACGAGGTAGACCTGGCCTCTTACGCCTGGCAAATCTGGAAGCAAGCCACCCAAGACGACCCCAACCTGGCCAGTGCCGTGGAAGCCTTGCCGCCCGTGGTTTACAGCGCCAAGGCCTTTGTGCTGGATGAGGCACGGTTTCCTATATTGGGGACGGACGCAACCCAAGGTGGCGCGCTGGTTTACGTCAAGTCCCCCGAAGGCAATGACCACCTGGCCTGGGTGGGTGCCAACGGCAAAACCGTGACCGAATCCCACTTTGCCGTGCTCCGCGCCGCCGAATGTGCGCCGGGCACAGCGGCCGTGCCGCGACTGGCGCAGCACCATGAGCTGGTCGCGCACGGCCTGCAACTCGCCGTGAGCCAGGACAAAGCGGTAGGTGGCGGCCTGGGCCGCCCCAGCAGCCCGCGCAGGCGCGCCTACGAGCGCCTCAAGCCCTACGCCACCGAGCAGATGAAAACGCTGTTCCGCGACGAAGAACTGGAGCGCGCCTTGGACGACCTCTACCAGCGCCCGTTGCTGGAAACCGCCGCCGACCTGCTCAACCGCCTGATGCGCAGCGGCATCAACGACGAAGAGCTGGCCGGAGCCGTCAAATCCCTGCGCGAAGAAGCCCGCCTGACCTACACCGAAGACGATACTGCCTTGCGCGAGCCGCGCGTGGTGTGCTCCATGGGCCTGGTGCCCTAGTGAACGCAAAGTAGGAAACGAAATATGAAAAATCGGGTCATTACAGTTCAAGGTGCTGAAGTCACCATTGCCACGCGGCATGCGCAAGACTACATCTCGCTGACCGATATGCTCAAAGCCAAAGACGGCGACTTTTTTATCGCGGACTGGCTGCGCAACCGCAATACCGTTGAGTTTCTGGGCATTTGGGAAAGCATCTACAACCCCAACTTTAATTATGGCGAATTCGCCACAATTAAAAGCAAGGCCGGGCTCAACAGCTACAAACTGAGCGCCAAGGAGTGGGTCAAGCAAACCAACGCCATTGGCATCTATGCTGCAACCGGTCGGTATGGTGGCACCTATGCACACAAAGACATTGCCTTTGAGTTTGGCATGTGGATCAGCGCCGAATTCAAGCTTTACCTTATCAAAGAGTTCCAGCGGCTGAAAGATGAAGAGTCGCAAACATCAAAACTGGAGTGGAACTTTCAGCCCACCCTGTCCAAGGTCAACTACAAAATCCATACCGATGCCATCAAAGAACGGCTGATTCCGACGCAGTTGACCGCTGAACAAAAGAGCAGCACCTATGCCAGCGAGGCCGACCTACTGAATGTGGCGCTGTTTGGCATCACGGCCAAGCAATGGCGTGATGCCAACCCGGAGCAGCCTGGCAACATGCGCGATACCGCAACGCTAGAGCAACTGGTTGTGCTGTCCAACCTGGAAAGCATCAATGCCATGCTGATCCACCAAGGTCAGAGTGCGCCACAACGCCTGCTGGTACTTAACACCATGGCCATCACCCAAATGCGCTCGTTGCTGGGGCTGCAAACCATCAAACAACTGGGGGTGCGTTGAATGGCCCACCTTGACTTTCCCGGCTTCGAAAAATACCTGTCAGCGTTTGACTTCCCCCGGCTGTTCGCAGATGTCCTGGGCTGGAACCACGCCAGTTCAGAAGCCGCCTGGGCCAGCGACGCAGCAGGTGAAACCCCGTTCACCCGCCGCACCGTGGCCGAGCTGGGCGGCGTGGTCGCCATTCAGGTGGTGGTGCATGGTGGCTGGCCTGACGAACAGCAGCACCTGCGGGTGTGGAAACACATCGTCCACACCCATGCCGAAAACCTGCTGATCTTTACCGACAAACAGACGGGTGCCAGCCAAAGCCAGTGGTATTGGGTCAAGCGCGACAAACACCCCGATTCCGGCAAACCGCGCCTGACATCGCGCCGCCACGACTACTTCAAGGGCCAGCCGGTGGACTTGTTCGCCAGCAAGCTGCAAGCCATGGTGGTGGAATTGTCAGAGTTGGACGCATCCGGTCGCCTACCGGTGCTGGAAGCCGCGCGGCGCATCCAGGCGGCGCTGGACGTGGATAAAACCACCAAAAAGTTCTTCACCGCCTACCAGCAGCAACATCTGGAACTGCTCAGCCACATCAAAGGCATAGGCAACGAACGCGACAAACGCTGGTACGCCAGCGTGCTGCTGAACCGGCTGATGTTTGTATGGTTTCTGCAGAAAAAGGGCTTTTTAGACCTCCAGTCCTTTGACTACCTGCGTGAGCAGCTACAAAAAAGCGAGCAACGCGGGCCAGACCGTTTCTTTGGCGAATTCCTCAACGCCCTGTTTTTTGAAGCCTTCGCCAAGCCGGAGACTGACCGTAGCCCAGCGGCAAAAGCCCTGACTGGCCAAATCCCTTACCTCAACGGTGGTCTGTTCCTGCATCACAAGCTGGAGCTGGACGCCAATCATGTGCCACGCGTCGGCACCACGCTGACCGTGGCCGATGCCGCTTTCAAAGGCATTTTTGAGCTGTTCGCCAGCTACACATGGCACTTGGACGACACCCCCGGTGGCGACGCAGACGAGATCAACCCCGACGTGCTGGGCTACATCTTTGAGAAATACATCAACCAGAAAGCCTTTGGTGCCTATTACACCCGGCCCGAGATCACTGGCTATCTGGCCGAGCGCAGCATTCACCAGATGATTCTGGAGCGGGTACACGAGCCCGCCATGCCCGAGCTGGGTCTGAAAGAAATCAAGTTCGACACCGTGTCCGATCTGCTGGCGCGCATGGACGCGCGCACTGCGCTGAAACTGGTCAACGTTGTGTTGCCCAGCATCACCATCCTGGACCCGGCGGTGGGTTCGGGCGCGTTTCTGGTGGCGGCACTCAAATGCCTGATCAACGTTTACTACGCCGTGGTGGGTCGGGCTGGCATGGGTGCCAGCAAAGACCTGGAAAATTGGCTACGCGGCATTCAAAATGACCACCCCAGCGTGGGCTACTACATCAAACGCCGCATCGTCACCGACAACCTGCACGGCGTGGACATCATGGAAGAAGCCTGCGAAATCGCCAAACTGCGGCTGTTTCTGGCCATGGTGTCCAGCGTGCGAAATGTGGAAGATCTGGAGCCGCTGCCCAACATCGACTTCAACATCCTGCCCGGCAACTCGTTGGTGGGGTTGATGCGGGTGGATGAGGTGGAGTTCAACCAAACCAACACCCAGCTCAGCCTGTTTGCCGCTACCAAGCCCAGGCCCTTTAAAGAGCTGCTAAGTGCCAAAAACCGTGACTTAGACACCTACCGCCACGCCGTTGAAGTTTTTGGTAAGGCGGTGCGCATGCAAGATTTGCGCGACAACATCGACAAAGAAATGCAAGCCGCCAGCGGCATCATGAATGAGTTGCTGCGTGACCAGTTTGAAAAACTCAAAATTAAGTTTGAAGAACCGACCTGGGATACAGCCAAGCAAACGTTGGGCAAAGTCAAAAAGCGCCCCATCGAGACCAGGGACATTGCCGCCCAAACACCGTTTCACTGGGGGTATGTGTTTGACGACATCGTGCAGCGGCGCGGGGGTTTTGACATCATTCTGGCCAACCCGCCTTGGGAAATTTTCAAACCGCAGGCCAAAGAGTTTTTTTCAGAATATTCCAGCTTGGTCACCACCAACAAGATGGCCATCGCGGACTTTGAAAAAGAGCAAGACAAATTGCTGCAAAAAACCGAGATCAGACAAGCGTGGCTGGCTTACGAAAGCCGTTTTCCCCACATGAGCAGTTGGTTCAGGTCAGCGCCGGAGTTCAAACACCAAAGCGCTATGGTCGGTGGCAAAAAGGCAGGCAGCGATGTCAACCTCTACAAGCTGTTTGTCGAGCGCAGTTTTCACCTGCTCAGGCCTGGCGGCCATTGCGGCATCGTGATTCCCAGTGGCATTTACAACGACCTGGGCACCAAGGGGTTGCGCGACCTGCTGTTTTCACAGACGCAAATTGAGGGTCTGTTTTGTTTCGAGAACCGCAAAACGATTTTCGAAGGTGTGCATAGTAGCTTCAAGTTTGTCGTGCTGACGTTTGAAAAGTCTGCGACGCTACGCCTCCAGCAAACCGGTGAGGCAAATGCCAGTGCGCCGCCTGATGACTTGCTGGCACCGCTGGCGGTCGAAGACAGCAGCGGGGGCGGCACCAAACGTTTTCCGGCAGCTTTCATGCGCCACGATGTCGAGGAACTTGCCCGTTTTCCCAACGAGGGCGCGCTGTGGCTGGATGTCGAGCTGATCAAACGCCTGTCGCCCGACAGCCATTCGGTGATGGAATTCAAGCAAACCAGTGAACTTGGCATTGCAGAAAAACTGACCCAATTCACCCCGCTGGGCAAGTGGGTCAAGGGTGAGCCGCTATCTATTTCGCGCGAGTTCATGTCTTCGTCTGATCACCCTCTGTTCAACTACGACGGCCAGGGATTGGTGGTTTGGGAGGGCAAGATGATGGGCCAGTTTGATGGCCAGCTGGAAAAACCAAAATGGTGGATTTCTGAGGCGACGTTCAAAACCACCCGTTTTTACCCACGCGACGACTGGCACCACTACCGCATTGCAATTCGGCGTATTGCCAGCAGCACCAACGAACGGACACTTATTTGCACCGTGCTGCCGCCCAATTCAGTCGTCGTGCATTCGCTGTTTGTCAATGTGGACAAGTTGCTTGATCCGCAAACCAGCTTGTATCTGTGCGCCGCACTGAATTCGTTTGTGGCCGACTACTTCATCCGGCAACAAGTGACCTCCAACGTCAGTCAGTTTGCGATTCACCTGTTGCCAGTGCCGAGTCCTGCCTCAAGTAGCGGAGCCTTTCGAGCCATTGTCAGCAGAGCCGCGCGCCTGATCTGTACCGCCCCCGAGTTCGACGACCTTGCCAAAGAGGTGGGTTTGAAGCCGCAACCAGGGACAGTGGTGGCCTTTGGCACCACCGATCCTACCGAGCGCGCCAAACTTCGTGCCGAGTTGGACGGCTTGGTCGCCCACCTCTACGGCCTGACAGAAACCGAGTTCGTCTACATTCTGGGCACCTTCCCGCTGGTGGCCGATGCCGTCAAGGTGGATGCCCACAACGCCTACCGTCGGGTAGCAAATGGGCTGGTGGACTAGCTAGCCAAAACACTTGATCGAGAACGCCATGCAAATCACATCTATAGCTGTAGAAAACTTCAAGGCGTTGCGTTCATCCGGCACCATTCGACTGAAGCCGCTGAATGTGATCATTGGCAACAATGGCAGTGGCAAGTCAAGCCTGCTGGAGGCTGCTGAGACTTATGTGCGCATCCTGGACCTTGGGGTGGAAGGTGCCATGAAGCATTGGCAGGGGTTTGAGCACATCTGGCACAAGGGTGCACAAGCAGGCAAAGCGAGCAGTGCACCGCTTTCCAAGCAGCCCAACCCCATGAAGCTGACGCTGAACCTCAAACTTGACAAAGTCAACGCTAAAGTGTCCGTGGCAGTCAATACCGCAGACAAAGGAAACCTGCTGTTTATCCAGCAAGAGCACGGGCAAATAGCTTCAACCAAATTTGAACGCAATGTTGTCGGGAAAAACGTTAACTCAAGTTTTTCGGGACTCAAATACTCGGACGATCTGAAGGCGAATATCGAAGGCGCGTCCAGGAGCATCGGCGGCGCGAACACGCTGTTGCCCTTCTTGGGAGCTTTCGACAAGGTCACGCGCAGTTTGCGCAACACGCTGTTTTTGCGGCTCAATCCAGATGCTATTGGCCAGTTGCAGTCTGTCAGCCGCAGTGGTCAGCGTATCCGGTTGGCAAGTGATGGCTCGAACGTGGCTGAGTATTTGATCGACCTGCGTGAACGCTCGCCTTCAGCCTTTGAGCAAATTACCCACGCGCTGCGTTATGTGCTGCCGTACGCCAGCGACGTGGAGCCCAAGGTGCTTGACGCAGGCATCATCCGCCGCAGCTATGTGCAGTTGCTGGAAAGCAAGTACGAGATTCCGGGGTGGTTGATGTCGTCGGGCTCGTTGCGGGTGCTGCCGCTCATCGCAACGTTGCTGGACCCTGACCCGCCACCGGTGGTGTTTATTGAAGAGGTGGAGAACGGCTTGGACCCGCGCACCGTCGGGCTGGTGGTGGACTTGATGCGCTCCGCAGCGCAAAGTGGCCGCTCCCAGATCATTGCCACCACCCACTCCCCCTATTTGCTTGACATGCTGGATTTGGACGATGTGCTGCTGTGTGAGCGTGGCGAGAAGGGGCCAGAGTTTTCCTGGCCGGGCAGCCGGGCTGAGATGCAGGCCTGGCGCCAGAGCTTTATGCCTGGGCGGCTGTACACCATGAACGCTTTGCAGCGTGATCCCTCGCCTAGCGCTGGCGCGCCTGCCGCCACCGATGGCGAAGCCCCAGCGGGCGGTTGGGGAGACGGCGAATGAAGGTAGCCATTGTGTGCGAAGGCCGTTTAGCCGGAGAGGACGCGCAAGTGTTTGAACACTTTGCCAAACGCATTGCGCCCGGTGCAGCAGTCAAGACATTTCCCCAAGGCACTAAACCAGAGTTGTTTTCCAAGGCGGGCGAGGTCGCCAAAACATTGTTTACCACTGGTTACAACAAGGTGCTGATCATTTGGGACATATTGCCGCGCTGGGAAAAGCCCGATGGAGAAGCGCAAGACCGGCTAGACCTGCTGCCGTCGCTGGTGAATGCAGGGGTTGCTACGCACCCTTGCCTGTTTTTGATCGCCATTCACAAAGAGTTGGAGGCATGGCTGCTGGCAGATGGCACGGCGCTCTCCGCCGTGCTGTCGCGGCCCGCGCACCCAGTGGCAATTGCGCATACCAAGAACGCCGACACGGTAGCCAATCCCAAAAAGCGGCTCGAACAACTCTTCGAGCAGCACAACGTTCCGTTTGGCCCACAGCCGATGCAGGGCGCTTACCAGCCCAAACTGGCAGCCATTCGAATTGCCGAGCAAATCCCAGCCAACTTTGGGCAGCTTGGAAAATTGGGTTCATTCAAGAAATTTGGGCATTCATTAATAAAGGTTTGTTAAGTGGCATCTCTGCTGCTGAGCAGGTATCTGGATTGACGATGATCGATTTTTTCCAAACCTCATTACAAACGTAGTCCTCCAACTATGCCGCTCAAATGTTATGCATAAAAACACTCTCTAGCCCAGATAAAACATGCGTAAACAGCTACTCTAAATATAGCAATAAAAGCCACAGCAAACCAAATCAAGACCGGCATGTCACGCTACCAACGGGTGCCCACTCATGGTCGACCTTTCCGCCGACCGCATCACCGCACTTTTGGCCGTGTACGAAAGTCGCACGCTCGACTTTAGGCCTATGTGCTGGATCGGTTGGCGGTAGGGCTGACGATGGTGGGCTCGGGCTTCAAGACGCGCTACCAGTTCCCGGAGCGGGTGATCAAAGAAGCCATTACCAATGCCGTGGTACACCGTGACTACCGGTTGAACCGGGATATTCATATTCGCATTTTTGATGACCGTGTAGAAGTTGAAAGCCCTGGGCGGCTGCCCGGCAATTTGACACCCGCCACCATTGACATGGCCGGGTCAGTGCCACGCAACAGCCTGCTGGCAAGAAATTTGCGCGAGTTCCCAGCGCCCCCCAATGTGGACGCGGGCGAGGGCGTGCCGATGATGTTTGCGCAGATGGCGCAGGCTAATTTGTACGAGCCGCTGTATCGGGAGCAACTGGACGGCGCTGTGCCCACGTTGCTGGTGACTTTGCTCAATGAAGAGCGGCCACCTCTGTGGACGCAGGTGAGTGACTGGATTGACCGCAATGGCTCCATTGCCAACGGGAAACTGCGCGAGATTTCGAACCTGGACACACTGGCAGCTTCCAAGCAGTTGCGTCAATGGGTTGCGCAAGGTGTGCTGGTTGCCTTGCCAGCGCCGTCACGCCAGCAAGCCAGTTACACCAAACCAGAGTTGGCTGGCCTGTTGGATCTGACACGTTCATTATCTTTTGGCTTGGATAATGAAATTGAAGACGACTTAAAACCTATATAAATCAATAACTTTCTGATGTCATCATTATCTGGAGCTGACTTAACAAAGGGTAAACCCTTGACATTGGATGTCTGGGTGCATGGGTCTGAAGGTGAGCTTTCTGGCTGTGGGAGCCGAGGGCTTTTGACCGGCGAGTTGACAGCGTTTTTTGCGTCTCGCCAATGTCCTGGCAGTGCCATCCGCGCAGCGATGGACTGGGCTTTGCAGCAAGCCCGTGCCAGACAGGCGGTTATCAGCGGGTTCCACTCGCCACTGGAGCAGTCGGTATTAAAAGTTTTAATTGCCGCGCGCAGCCCGGCGGTGGTGGTGTTGGCCAGGCCGCTGCAAGGTGCCAGACTGCCGCCTGAGTGGACTGAGCCGTTGGCGCAAGGGAATCTGGCTGTGGTGAGTCATGTGACAACTGCGAACCGGCTAACTCGTCAACTGGCTGATGCGCGCAATGCGCTGGCGGCGCAACTGGCCCAAAAGATTGTGGTGGCACATGTCAGTTCCGGTGGTTCACTGGCCTCACTGCTGCAACGCTGGCGCGAGGATGGGCGGCAAGTTGACTTGCTTTTGAACTGCCAGACAGCGACTGAACAAGGCGCAGGTGGAGCAGCTTTTGCAGACGCTGGGCTTATAAGCCAAATTGGTCTGTAGCCCTTATTGAATAAGCGCAAGCAGCTATTCAAAATAGAGCGTCAATGGTGTCTGACAGTCTGCTGGCAAGACGTTTCTCAAAAAGTCAGCCAGCGTTTTGCCGGGCTCATCACGAAAGACACCGCCCGCGCCGTCCACCAACTGCACCTGCGCCATGCGGTCCATCCGAAAACTTCTGAACGCCTGGCGCGTCTCGCACCAAGCCACCAGCGTCCAGACCTTGCCCCAGTAAAAGCAGCCCAGCGGGCGCACGGTGCGTTCACTGGGCTGACCCTGGGCGTCGCTGTACTGCAGCCGCAGCTTGTGGTGCGTCTGCACTGCCTCGCGCAGGGTTTGCAGAGTGGCCTGCACCGCAGGCTCCAACCCAAAGGGTGGCGCGTAAACCGCCATGCTTTGCGCTGCGGCTCTGGCTGTGGCGGGCAACACCGACAAGATTTTGCATAAGCCCGCCTGCGAGGCGCGTGCCAGCGCCGGGTCTTGCCACACCTGCGCCATGCGCACCGAGGCCACCAGTGCCCGCGCTTCGTCGTGGGTGAACATCAGCGGCGGCAAGTCAAAGCCCGCGCCCAGCCGGTAACCGACACCAGCCTCGCCCTCAATCGGCACGCCCTGGTGCTGCAGGTCAGCCACGTCGCGGTAGACGGTGCGCTCAGACACCTCCAGCCGCTGCGCCAGAAAGGCCGCCGTGGTCAAACGCCGCCCACGGATGAGCTGGACAATTTGAAACAGGCGGTCGGCGCGGCGCATGGGTTAGTGATGTTTGAGGCTGCTAGCCCACATAATACTTGCGCAAGTAGCTATCAAAATGTAGTTGTCACAGCGTTGCTGCCGCCAACCCCAGGGTCACCGCGTCAGCCTGCATGGCCTGCGCAATCAACGCCATGTCGTGGTCGTTCACCTTGAACAAGCCAAATCTGAAGTGGTAGCCCCAACGGCGGCGATTTTCAACAAACGCCAACCGATCCAACAGCGGCGCGATGGGTGTCTCCTGCGCCGGCACATACACGACATCACGGCGATGCGGTACAAACCGGCCCCCCATGTCAAAGGCATAGGGCAGGCCCGGCTGCACGATGCCCATCGACACAAAGCACTGGTGTTTGTCTTTGCCACCCATTGTGAGGGTGGGTGCGTAGTAGGTGACGAGGTCGCCCGGCAGCACCCGCATCAAAGGCGCACGTTTGCCGTGGCAGACCTGCATGAAACCGTGCGCTGGCTGGGCACATCCCCGGCGGGCATGGTCGGCACAGGCGACCGCAATCCAGTTGTTGCGCGTGACCATGCCTCAAGCCAGCGCGTGCAAGCCGACGCGGTTGCCGTCCGGGTCAATGAAGTGGGCAAAGAAACCCATGCCCGGTGGCAAAGCCTGGCGTGGCAAGGCCACCTGGCCGCCCGCCGGGGTGACCCGTGCCAGCGCCGCGTCCAGCGAAGGCGAGGCATCCAGGTACACCAGCGTGCCACCGCTGCCCGGCCTGGGGGCGCTGGGGTCACACAGCAGCGCACCACCCACCCCGTTGCTGGCCGGGTCGTAGGGGAACACCGCCAAGCTGGACGGCCCCATGGCCTCGCGGCGCAGGGGTTTGCCCAACACGGCTTCGTAAAAGGCCTGGGCTTTGTCCAGATCGGTGGTGCTGATTTCAAACCAGTTGATGGCGTTTTTCATGAGGATTTTTTCCTGTGAGTTGAAGAAGCCCTGATGATGCGGCGGGGCTACTGACAGCGTGGTGTCAGCAGGGTGGCGGTGCAAACACCACGGTCCGAATCGCACCATGGAGCCGTCTGACACTGTGTGCCATTCACTGGCCCCAGCAAGTGTTTCAGCCAACCCAGACAATGGCGGCTTGTCCCATTACCGACGGATTTGCCATGGCTTCCCCTCTTCATATTGACTTTGTATCCGACATCTCCTGCCCGTGGTGCGCCATTGGGCTGACCGCGCTAGAACAAGCGCTGACCGACGTGCAAGACGAGGTGGTGGCAGACATTCACGTCCAGCCGTTTGAACTCAACCCGGACATGCCCGCAGGTGGCCAGGACATTGGCGAGCACCTGACGCAAAAGTATGGCTCCACACCTGAGCAGCAGGCGCAGATTCGCGCCACCATCGCGCAGCGCGGCGCGGATGTGGGCTTTGGCTTCAACCCCGACGGGCGCGGTCGCATTTACAACACCTTGGATGCCCACCGGCTGCTGCATTGGGCGGGCCTGGAATCCGCGACGCAGCAACTGGCACTGAAAAAAGCGCTGCTGGTGGCCTGCCACGGCCAGCGCCAAGTGATGGAATCGCCCGAGGTGTTGCTGGCCGCCGTGGCGCAAGCCGGGCTGGATGTGGCGCGTGCCCAAAGCATTTTGGCCAGTGACGAATTTGCCGCTGAGGTGCGCGAGGCAGAGGCGTTTTACACCGGCCAGGGCATCCATTCGGTGCCGGCGGTCATCATCAACCGCCAGCACCTGATCTCAGGCGGGCAGCCGATGGCAGTGTTTGCCCAGGCGCTGCGCCAGATAGCGGCTGAGGTGCGCAGTTAGGGCAGAGAGGGCAGGCAGGCGTTTTGTCCGCTCGCTGAGGTCGGTGAATTTTTGCGAGTTTGTTTGCTATCTTCTGTGTCTCGCATCCGCTGGGGGTGCGGTTTTTATTGGAGCAAACCATGGCCATGGATGAAGTGGATTACGAGATTTTTGGCAACGACATGCAGTATGTGGAGGTTGAGCTCGACCCCGGCGAAGCCGCCGTGGGCGAGGCTGGCGCCATGATGTACATGCAAGACGGCATTCAAATGGACACGGTGTTTGGCGACGGGTCGCAGCAGGGTGGCTTTTTTGGCAAGCTCATGGGGGCTGGCAAACGCCTGGTCACGGGCGAGAGCCTGTTCACCACCGTGTTCCAAAACCAAGGGTCTGGCAAACAGCGCGTGGCTTTTGCAGCCCCTTACCCAGGCAAGATCATTGCGTTGGATTTGAGTGAGCTGGGCGGCACGCTGCTGTGCCAAAAAGACTCGTTTTTGTGTGCGGCCAAAGGGGTTTCGCTGGGCATTGGCTTCCAAAAAAAGCTCGGCGTGGGTTTGTTTGGGGGTGAGGGCTTCATCATGCAAAAGCTCGACGGCGACGGCCTGGCCTTTGTGCATGCGGGCGGCACGCTGATGGCGCGCACGCTGGCCGCTGGCGAGGTGCTGCGGGTGGACACCGGTTGCGTGGTGGCCTACCAGCCCAGTGTGGACTTTGACATTCAGTACGTGGGCAAGATCAAGTCGGCGCTGTTTGGTGGCGAGGGTTTGTTTTTTGCCACGCTGCGCGGGCCGGGCAAGATTTGGCTGCAGTCGCTGCCGCTGTCTCGCTTGGCCAACCGCATCATCTTGTCAGCACCCGCGGCAGGCGGGCGCTCGGCCGAGCAGGGCTCGCTGCTCGGCGGTGGCGTTTTGGGCGGCAGCTTGCTGGGTGGGCTGGTGGGTTCAAGCGACGAATAGCGGCGCAACTTGCCTTGCGCCAGCCATCAACATCAGCCCAGGTGCTTGCCCACAATGCCGGTGATTTCAAACATGCTGACCTGCGGTTTGCCAAACACGGCCAACAGTTTGTCGTCGGCATTGATGTTGCGTTTGTTGGCTGCGTCTTGCAGGTTGTTGGCTTTGATGTAATCCCACAGTTTTTTGATCACCTGGGCGCGTGCCACCGGTTCGGTGCCTATGACTGCTGCCAAGGCGGCGCTGGGGGTAGACCCAGGCGTGCCTGCCGCAGGCGTTTTGCGCGGCGCTTTGGGGGTTTTTGCGGCGGTTGACTGGGCTGCTTTCATGGCTGGTTTTTTTAAGCCTTTTGTGCCTGTGGCGCTTGTTCTACCTGCGCTAGCAGCTCCTTTTTTAGCAGCAACTGCGGCTTTCACCAGAGGTGTGGCGGCGGTCTTGCGGGGCGGGAATTTGCTGGGTGCAAATTCAAAGTTCACCTTGCCCGCCTCAGCATCCCAGGCCAGCATGGCCTTGAACGGGCGCCGGGTGCGCATGCTGACGAATTTGTCGAGCACCTCGGTTTTGCCCGTGGCCAGCAGCTTGGTCATTTGCTCACGTTCAATGGGTTGCTGCAGAATGATCTGGCCGGTTTTGAAGTCGCAACTGGGCGTGGGTTGAGCCTCGGTCGGGACGGATTTTTCGCAAACGTAGTTTTTGCCGTGCTCGAACACATTTGAGCCACATTGAGGGCAGACACCCAGCGGTTCCTGGGCTGAAAAGTCAACCAGCTCGCCGGTTTCTTCGCCTTTTTTGTCGTCGCCAAAGTCAAACTCAAGCTTGTAGTTTTGGCTTTCCTCGTCAAATTTGATGACCATTTCGGCCACAAACGGCCAGCCCGCTTTGGAGCGGAAACCGGTCAAGGGGCCAATTTTGCGGTCGCGCAAAAACTGCTCCACTTCAGCGGCTTCAAAGGTGCGCCCGGCGGGTGTTTTGCCAAACGAGAAGCCGCAGCCGTCGCTCTGGCCGTCCATGCCGGTGCAGGCGTAGCGGCGGTAGTTCTCCTTGACGATGCCGCCGCAGTTGGGGCACGGTGTTTGCAGGGTGGCGAAGTCGCCGGGGATGGTGTCGCGGTCGTACTCTTTGGCTTTTTTGACCATGCGCTCGGTCATGGCGGCAATCTCGCTCATGAAGGCCGTGCGGCTGAGCTTGCCGTGCTCCATCTGTGCCAGCTTGAATTCCCATTCGCCAGTGAGTTCGGCTTTGGTCAGCTCTTGCACGTCCAGGCCACGCAGGAGCGTCATCAGCTGGAAGGCTTTGGCGGTGGGGATCAGCTCGCGGCCTTCGCGCAACATGTAGGCCTCGGAGATCAAGCCTTCAATGATGCTGGAGCGGGTGGCCGGCGTGCCCAAGCCTTTTTCTTGCATGGCTTCGCGCAGTTCGTCGTCTTCCACGGTTTTGCCGGCACCCTCCATGGCGCCGAGCAAGGTGGCTTCAGAGTAGCGTGCTGGGGGGCGGGTTTTCAGGCCTTTAGGTTCCACACTGTCGGTTTTGACCCGCTCACCGACCGCCACGGGCACCAGGTTTTGACCCTTGTCGCCGTCTTTGCCGCCTTCCACCTCCAGGGCGGCTTCTTTGCCGTAAATGGCCAGCCAACCGGGTTTGACCAACACCTTGCCTTCGGTTTTGAAGCTGTGACCCGCGGCCACAGAAATACGGGTAGTGACTTGGTATTCGGCTGCCGGGAAAAACACCGCCATGAAGCGGCGCACCACCAAATCGTAAATTTTTTGCTCTGCTTCTGAGAGCGCTCCAGGCTCTTGCAGTGTGGGGATGATGGCAAAGTGATCACTCACCTTGGCGTTGTCAAAAATCCGTTTACTGGGGCGGATGTAGTTGTTGTTGAGGGCGGTCAGGGCGTGCGGTGCCAGGTGTTTGAAGCTGCTGTCGGCCAGCATCTCAAAGGTTTGTTTGACCACTGGCACATAGTCTTCGGGCAGTGCGCGCGAGTCAGTTCGCGGGTAGGTCAGGGCCTTGTGGCGCTCATACAAGCTTTGCGCAATCGACAGCGTGGCCTTGGCACTGAAGCCAAATTTGCCATTGGCCTCGCGCTGCAGGCTGGTCAGGTCAAACAGCAGGGGCGAGACTTGCGTGGTGGGTTTGCTTTCTTCGGTCACGCTGGCCGTGCTGCCCTGCACGGCATCGCAAATGGCGCGCGCCTGCGCTTCGCTCCACACCCGGTCGGCCTTTTTCTCGGCATCATCCGCATCTTTTTTGTGCGCTGGGTTGAACCACTTGGCCGGGTAGGTGCCCGCTTGGGCGGCAAAGTTGGCGTGAATTTCCCAGTAGTCGCGGCTGATGAATTTGCGAATTTGCTCCTCGCGCTCCACCACCACGCTCAGCGTCGGGGTTTGCACCCGACCCACGGTGGTCAGAAAGAAGCCGCCGTCGCGCGAGTTGAACGCCGTCATGGCGCGGGTGCCGTTGATGCCCACCAGCCAATCGGCCTCAGAGCGGCAGCGCGCGGCATCGGCCAGCGGCTGCATTTGGGCGTTAGAGCGCAGGTGATCGAAGCCGTCGCGGATGGCTTGCGGGGTCATGCTTTGCAGCCACAGGCGGCTCACCGGTTTGCCCAGCGGCTTGGCGCCGCCGGCGTATTGCTCGATCAGCCGAAAAATCAGCTCGCCCTCGCGCCCAGCATCGCAGGCGTTGATGAGTTGGCCCACGTCTTTGCGTTTGGCGAGCTTCACCACGGCATTCAGCCGCGTTTTGGTTTTGTCGACCGGTTTCAAATCAAAGTGCGGTGGAATCACCGGCAGGTGGGCAAAACTCCATTTGCCACGTTTCACATCAAAGGCTTCAGGTGCCTGAATTTCCACCAAGTGCCCCACCGCGCTGGTCACCACATGGGTGTCGTTTTCAAAATGTTCGTCGTGCTTTTCAAACTTGCCTGACACCGGGGTCAGGGCGCGCACGATGTCTTGCGCCACAGAGGGCTTTTCAGCAATCACCAGCGTTTTCGAAACTTCAGCAGTTTTCATCTGACTACAATCCTTTTTCTCGCGCCCACACGGGCGCACACACAGGTGGGCACGCACACGCGCACCCATACGAGTTCACGATACCAAATTTTTGACCGTGTCCAACACCACCCCAGCCCATACCTCGCCGCCGCAGCCTGCCACACAGTGCACGCCTGTGGCGCGGGTCACGTCGGGCAGACGCGTGCAGGTGCGCCGCTCGGGCATTCACGGCAAAGGGGTATTTGCGTTGCAGCCAATGGCGGCGGGCGATGTCATTTTGGAATACGTGGGCGAAGTCATCACCTGGCAAGAAGCGCAGGCGCGCCACCCGCACGACGCGGCCAACCCCCAGCACACGTTTTATTTTCACATTGACGCAACGCGGGTGATTGACGCGCTGCATGGTGGCAACTCGTCGCGTTGGATCAACCATTCATGCGACGGCAATTGCGAAGCACAAGAGCGCGATGGTCGCATTTTCATCCAAGCCCGCCGCGACATTGCCGCTGGTGAAGAGTTGCACTACGACTACGGCCTGATGCTCGACGAGCGCTACACCCCCAAGCTCAAGGCGCAATACCCGTGCTGGTGCGGTGCGGCGCAATGCCGTGGCACGCTGCTGGCACCCAAACGCCAGCGCCGCTTGTGAAGATGGCGCCCCTGCACTGGCCGCTGGAAGCCCTTTGGCAGGCCATCAGCCCGCGCTTGCCGGGCTTCACCATTGAGCTGTTGCCAGAGCTTGACTCCACCAACTCCGAGCTCATGCGCCGTGCCCGTGCTGGCCGCACCGAGCCCGTGCTGCTGGTGGCACAGCGCCAAACCGCCGGGCGTGGCCGCCTGGGGCGGCAGTGGTTCAGCGATGCACCTCATGCAGCCGTGGCGGGTGATGTGGCTCACACCGATGGCTCTGCGCTGACGTTTTCCTTGGGTTTACCGTTGGCACCGCAAGATTGGTCTGGCTTGTCTTTGGCGGTGGGCTTGAGCGTGGCGCACAGCTTGCACCCTGACATTCGCCTGAAGTGGCCCAATGACCTGTGGTGGCACGGGCGCAAGTTGGCAGGCATTTTGATTGAGACCGCCAACTGGGGCGCGGCACACGCCAGCCGTTACGCCGTGATTGGCGTGGGCATCAACCTGCACCCGCCCCTCGCAGCTGGTTTGTCGACCCCACCCGCGGGCTTGACTGAGCTGTTGCCTGGCATGGACGCACCGCAGGCGCTGGCGTGGGTGGCCGAGCCTCTGGTGCGCACGCTGCTGGTGTTTCAGGCGCAGGGCTTTGCCCCGTTGCAAGCCAGCTTCAACGCCACGGATGCCTTGGCGCAGTTGCCTGTGGTGCTGAGTGACGGCATGACCGGCCTGGCACGCGGGGTCGACGCCACTGGGGCGTTGCTGCTGGAGACGGCGCACGGAGTGCAGCGGGTCACCAGCGCGGAGGTCAGCGTGCGCCCGGTTGGGCAACCACTGCCGAGTGTGCCTGACACAGTCAGAGGCAAGGAGGGTTGATGCTGCGCGTGGTGTTGCTGTTGCTGGTGTTGCTCAACAGTGGCTATTTCGCCTGGGGGCAAGGCTGGCTGCGCGCCTATGGCTTGGGACCGGTTGAGCAACGCGAGCCGCACCGGCTGCAGCAGCAAATTCACCCCGAAGCCCTGGTGGTGCTCAGCGATGCCCAAGCGCATGCCAGCCAGGTGGCGGCGTCTGCCGCTGCAACTG
Source organism: Rhodoferax sp. (assembly GCF_028715765.1). Classification (GTDB taxonomy): domain Bacteria; phylum Pseudomonadota; class Gammaproteobacteria; order Burkholderiales; family Burkholderiaceae_C; genus Rhodoferax. The sequence goes on along the minus strand of NZ_JAQURE010000007.1, from coordinate 78,010 downwards.
CCGCGTCTGAGCTTGCAGCGTCTGCGGCACCTGCATCATCCCCAGCCTCTGCCGCTTCTGGCGTGGCATCAGTCGCTGAGGCCACTGCGCTGTGTTTGCAGTCTGCGTTGATTGATTCACCGCGAGCGCAGACCGTGCGCGCGCTGTTGGCCGCCGCCATGCCAGCGCCCAGCTGGCAATTGCTGGAGGTCATGGCGCCCGAGCGCTGGATCATTTACATGGGCAAATACGCCAATGCCGCTGAGCTGGCCAAAAAGCGTGCCCAGCTTGACAACCTGCGCCTGACCTTTGAGCCGCTGACCAATTCGGCCTTGGCACCAGGCCTGTCGTTGGGGGTGTTTGCCACGCAGCAGCAGGCCACCGCTGCGCTGGAGGCCTTGTCCAAGCGCGGCGTGCGCACTGCACGGGTGTTGCAAGAGCAGCCTCAGCGCACGGCATGGCGTTTGCGTTTGCCCGCTGTTGATGACGGCATGCAAGCCCTGTTGCCCAAAGTGCGCCAAGCGCTGGGTGGGCTGCCTTTGCTGAACTGCCCGCCGGCTACGCGCCCGGCACCTCTAGCGCCCTAAAGCGCAATACAAAGCGCGCCCCGGGTGGGGTATGGCCGGGGCGGGTTTCTTCCAGACTGATGGTGGCCTGGTGCTGCTGGGCAATTTCAAGCACGATCGGCAGGCCCAGGCCAGAGCCATCGGCTTCGGTATCCAAGGCGCGGTAAAACGGCTGAAAAATCAGTTCGCGCTCGGCCTCTGGCACGCCCGGGCCGGAGTCTTCCACTTGCAATACCAAGGTGCGGCCAAACGGGTCGGTCAGCACTCGGGCGGTGATGATGCCAGGCGCAGCCAGGCTGGACGGCGTGTAGTTGATGGCGTTGTCCACCAGGTTGCGCACCATTTCTTTGAGCAAGGTGGCATTGCCCAGCACGCTGCAGCTGGGGCTGCCGGGCTCGGTGCCCTCGTAGCCCAGATCAATGTGTTTTTCAAGGGCGCGCGGCACGCAGTCGCGCACCACTTCCATGGTGAGTTCAGGCAAGTCACATACCGTGCGCGGCATGGCGGCACCGTTGCTCTCGGCGCGCGCCAGGGCCAGCAACTGGTTCACGCTGTGGGTGGCACGCACGCTGGCTTTGCCAATCTGGCGCAGGGAATGTTTCAAGTCGTCAGCGCTGGCACCCTCGCGCTGAGCCATTTCGGCTTGCATGCGCAACCCCGCCAGCGGGGTTTTCAGCTGGTGCGCGGCATCGGCCAGAAAGCGCTTTTGGGTGGCAATGGAGTCGGTCAGGCGCAACAGCAGGTCGTTGACCGACTCCACCAGTGGCGACACCTCCATCGGTACTGCCTGGGCATCAATTGGGCTGAGGTCATCGGGCTTGCGGGCGCGAATGCGCTCTTCTAACTGATTCAATGGCTTGATGGACTGCACCAGTGCCAGCCAAACCAGCAACACCGCCAGCGGCAAGATGACAAACTGCGGCAGCATCACGCCTTTGACGATCTCGGTGGCCAAAATCGAGCGTTTCTCTAGTGTTTCAGCCACTTGCACCAGCGCCGGTTTGCTGTCTGCAATGGGCAAACTGACCCACATGTAGGCCACCTTGACATCAAAGCCCTTGATCACCTCGTCACGGATACGCACTTCGTCAATCACCACGGCATCCACGCCTGGCGGTGGTGGAATGTCTTTTTCGCCACTGAGAAACTCGCCCCGGGTGCCTAGCACTTGGTAGTAAATGGTGTCAGAGTCATCGGCGCGCAGCAGCTCGCGTGCCGGGCGGGGCAATGAAAATCTGGCACGACTGCGCTGGATGGTGATCAGCTGCGCCATGGCGCGCACGTTGTATTCAAGCGCCCGGTCAAAGGGTTTGCCGGCAATGCCTTGCGCCACCAGCCAGGTCAAGACCAGGCTGACTGGCCACAGCAGCAGCAGCGGCGTCAGCATCCAGTCCAGGATTTCGCCAAACAGCGAGCGCTGTTCGCGCTGAAAGGTGGACACCACGGCGTGACGGCAGTCGATTAGTTAGGGATTTTTTCCAGGCAGTAGCCCAGGCCGCGCACCGTGGCAATGCGAATCGGCCCTTTCTCGATCTTCTTGCGCAAGCGGTGGATGTAGACCTCAATGGCGTTGTTGCTCACCTCTTCACCCCATTCACACAGGCGCTCCACCAGTTGGTCTTTGCTGACCAGGCGGCCGGCGCGCTGCAACAACACCTCTAGCAGACCCAGTTCGCGGGCGGAAAGCTCCACCATCACGCCGTCAATGGTGGCCACGCGGCCACCTTGGTCGTAAATCAGCGGGCCATGCTTGATGGTGCTGCTGGCGGTGCCCATGCCACGTCGGCTCAGGGCGCGCACCCGGGCTTCAAGCTCTTGCAGGCTAAAGGGTTTGGCCATGTAGTCATCGGCACCGTAGTCGAGCCCTTTGACGCGCTCTTCCACACTGTCGGCGGCGGTCAAAATCAGCACCGGGAGCGACGAGCCGCGCGAGCGCAGGCGCTTGAGCACCTCCAGGCCATGCATGCGAGGCAGGCCTAAGTCGAGAATCAGCAGGTCAAACTCGGTGTTGGTCATCAAGGCGGCATCGGCTTCGGTGCCACTGGCCACGTGGTCAACCGCTGCGCCAGAGTTGCGCAGGGTTCTCAGCAATCCATCAGCCAACACCTGGTCGTCTTCAGCTATCAGAATTCGCATACATGTCTCCTCTTGGGGGGTCGAACGGATCAGGTGGCGGTGCTTGTCATCAGCACTCTGGGTTTTGCATTCTAGGCGGCATAAGCCTCCAGACCGAGGCACAGCACGGTGGCCACATCGTCGCCAATGGCGGCTTGCAGTTCAGCTTGCGCTTGTTGCACTGCTTCTTGGTAAGCCTGCAGCCAGCTCAGTCCGCCAGCGCTGAACACCACCCGCCAGGCGCGTGCGTCGCGCGGGTCGGGCTGGCGCTGTACCAGCCCCCAGGCCGCACATTGGTCAACCAGCTTGCCCATGGCTTGTTTGCTGACACCGGCCAGACTGGCCAGCTCAGTCAAGCGTGCGCCTGCCAGCGGCAAATGCCGGGTGATGTGGACGTGCGAGGCCGTCAGCTTGCCACGCCGCGCCAAGTTGGCCAGTGCCAATGGCATGCGGTCATTGCCCGCCATCAGCACCAGCACCCGGGCATCAAACCGGCGACTGGCCTGCGCCAGCCAATGCCCCACATGCGCTTGGCGCCAAGTGTTGGGTGTTGAGTGGGTCATCATGTGCCAAATAGTAAACCAAATTGACTATAAAAACAGTTTATTGAATCAAAGCTTGTGGTTAAACTACTGTTCAAGCATCCAGCCTGTCATTAAAAACAGAAGATGCAAACCCTTCGCTTTCATCACCATTTGTATCAACTTCAGGAGATTCGCCATGGACGCACCCGTCAAAGCCCCGACCCCCATCAACGCCGAAAAAGCCAAAGCCTTGCAAGTGGCGCTGGCCCAAATCGAGAAGCAGTTTGGCAAAGGCACCATCATGCGTCTGGGTGAAGGCGAAGTCATTGAAGACATTCAGGTGGTCTCCACCGGCTCACTGGGGTTGGACATTGCCTTGGGCGTAGGCGGCCTGCCACGCGGCCGGGTGGTTGAAATCTATGGCCCAGAGTCTTCTGGCAAAACCACCTTGACGCTGCAAGTGATTGCCGAGATGCAAAAAACCGGTGGCCAGTGCGCCTTCGTCGATGCAGAGCACGCGCTGGACATTCAGTACGCGCAAAACCTGGGCGTGAACCTGCAAGACCTGCTGATCAGCCAGCCCGATACCGGCGAACAAGCGCTCGAAATTGTCGACAGCCTGGTGCGCTCTGGCGCGGTCGATTTGATTGTGGTGGACTCGGTGGCCGCATTGACCCCCAAGGCCGAGTTAGAAGGTGAAATGGGTGACAGCCTGCCCGGCCTGCAAGCCCGCTTGATGAGTCAGGCGCTGCGCAAACTCACTGCGCACATCAAGAAAACCAACTGCATGGTGATCTTCATCAATCAGATTCGCATGAAGATTGGCGTGATGTTTGGCTCGCCTGAAACCACCACCGGCGGCAACGCGCTGAAGTTTTACGCCTCGGTGCGGCTGGACATTCGTCGCACCGGCACCATCAAAAAAGGCGACGAGTCGATTGGCAATGAAACCAAGGTCAAAGTGGTCAAGAACAAGGTGGCGCCGCCGTTCAAAACGGCCGAGTTCGACATCATGTTTGGCCTGGGCATCAGCCGCGAGGGCGAGATCATCGACATGGGGGTCAACGCCAACATCCTTGACAAGTCTGGCGCCTGGTACGCCTACAACGGCGAAAAAATTGGCCAAGGGCGCGACAACGCGCGTGAGTTTTTGAAAGAAAACCCAGCGCTGTCACGTGAGATTGAAAACAAGGTGCGCGCCTCGCTGGGCATTGCCTTGATGGCCGGTGGCGAGGTGCCTGAGGTGGCCACCAAAACCACAAGCAAAAAAGCACTCTAGAGCTTATTGAATAAGCGTAAGCAGCTATGTTTTTTGAAAATTCTCAAGCCTTGAATTTTCTCCACAGGGTGCATGGTGGGGTTTGACCAGCCGTCTTTGAAAGGGCGCGCCCTGCGCTTGTTGAGCGGGCGCGAGCATTCGCGCCAAGAGCTGGAGCGCAAATTGGCCCGCTTTGAGGATGAGCCTGGCAGCTTGGCGCTGGCGCTGGACGAGTTGCAAGCCAAAGGCTTTATCAGCGAGCAGCGGGTGGTGGAGTCGGTGCTGAACCGGCGCGCTGCCAAACTGGGTGCGCAGCGCATCAAGCAAGAGCTGCAGACCAAAGGGCTCGATCCACTGCGGGTGGCAGAGGCCGTGGCCGCGCTGCGCAGCACCGAGCTGGCGCGTGCGCAAGCGGTGTGGCTGAAAAAATTTGGTGCAGCACCCACCGAGGCTTCAGAGGCCGCGCGCCAGATGCGGTTTCTCGCCGCACGTGGCTTTGGCGGCGACGTGATCCGACGCGTGGTCAAGGGGGCTGGCGATGTTGATGGATTTGACGCAGAGACGATAGACCTGACCTGACTGAGGCTGCGTTGATCAGCTTGCCTTTGTCCTTGCCTTTGCCACCGGGCTTGCATGCGCGACAAATTAGCTGTGTTCAAACTTTGCCCGCACGCTGCCAGGCAGCCGCGCAGATGCGGTTTTTATTAACTAAAAATGGCTCTAGCACTCGTGGAATAAGCGCTAGTAGCTATCAAAAACATCATTTTGGCAAGCCCAACATGAGTTTCATGTTTTGCACCGCCGCCCCACTGGCACCTTTGCCCAGGTTGTCCAGGCGCGCCACCAGCACCGCGTGGCGAAAACCGTCAGACGCATCTGGGTTGGCAAACACCCGCAATTCGAGCTGATTGGTGTTGGCCAAGGCGATGGCATCGAGCTTGAGTTCTGGGGTGGCTGGCAAAACTTTGACGTAAGCGCAGCCTTGGTAATGTGCTGCCAGCACATTGTGCAGGTCTTGGGCGCTGGGCTGGCTGGGCAACAAGTCCAGGTGCAGCGGCACTTGCACCAGCATGCCTTGTTTGAAGTTGCCCACAGAGGGCACAAACAAAGGGCGGCGGGTCAGGCCGACGCAGGCCATGATCTCGGGAATGTGCTTGTGCTTCAAACCCAGGCCGTAGAGCTCAAAAGCGGCTGCGTGGCCTTGCTCGTAGGCTTCAATCATGCTGCGCCCGCCGCCCGAGTAGCCGCTGACTGCAGGCAAGCACAGTGGGAAATCTGCCGGAATCAAGCCCGCATCCACCAACGGGCGCAGCAGCGCAATGGCGCCGGTGGCGTAGCAGCCGGGGTTGGCCACGCGTTGGGCTTGCGCAATGGCCTGGGTTTGGCCAGGGGCGAGTTCAGGAAAACCATAGATCCAGCCCGGCGCGGTGCGGTGCGCCGTGGAGGCGTCAATGACTTTAGGGCCTTTTTGGCCTGTGGTGCTTATCAATGAATCAATCATAGCTACTGATTCAATAGCAGCTTCGTCATGGAGACAGAGCACCACCAAATCGGCTTGCGCCATCAGTTCGCGTTTGGCTTGGGGGTCTTTGCGCTGCTCGGGGGCAATGCTGATGAGTTCAATGCCGGGCAAGGTGTGGAGCCGCTCACGGATTTGTAAACCAGTGGTGCCGGCTTCGCCATCGATGAAAATTTTTCGCATTGTGAACTCGCGTCTTAAAAAGTGGGTTGCTTGTAAGTCTTATACAAGATTGATCTAAATCAGCATGATACAGTTCTAAGTTGTATTTTCTGGTGCCGCTGCGGCTGTCTAGAGCGCCTGTCAGTTGGCTGTTTCCCCCCTTTATTCCTGAGAGAGAGCTCATGAAAATTCACGAGTACCAAGGCAAGGAAATCTTGCGTCAAGCTGGTGTACCGGTGCCTCGCGGCATTGCGGCATTCACCGTTCAAGAGGCGGTGGAAGCCGCGCAAAAACTCGGCGGCCCAGTGTGGGTGGTCAAGGCGCAAATCCACGCCGGTGGCCGCGGCAAAGGGGGTGGGGTCAAGCTGGCGCGTTCAATTGACGACGTGCGCAAACTGGCCGGTGAAATTTTGGGGATGCAGTTGGTCACGCACCAAACCGGCCCTGAAGGTCAAAAAGTGCGCCGCTTGCTGATTGAAGACGGTGCCGACATTCAAAGAGAATACTACGTATCGGCTGTGACCGACCGCGCCAGCCAGCGCGTGGCCATGATTGCCTCGTCTGAAGGCGGCATGTCGATTGAAGAAGTGGCGCACGACACGCCCGAGAAAATCATCACTGAAATTGTTGACCCAGCCACCGGCCTGACCGTGGCACAAGCCACCAAGCTGGCCAACGCCATTGGCGTGCCTGCTGGCTCTACCGCCCAAGCGGTGGATGTGCTGCAAAAGGTCTACCAGGTTTACATGGACACCGATGCCTCGCTGGTTGAAATCAACCCAATGATTCTGGAAGGCAATGGCAACATCAAGGCCATTGATGCCAAGTTCAACTTTGACGACAACGCCATGTTCCGTCATCCTGACATCGTGGCCTACCGCGACCTCGATGAAGAAGACCCGGCCGAAGTCGAAGCCAGCAAGTTTGACCTGGCCTACATCAGCCTGGATGGCAACATCGGCTGCCTGGTCAACGGCGCTGGTTTGGCCATGGCCACCATGGACACCATCAAGTTGTTTGGTGCAGAACCCGCCAACTTCCTGGACGTGGGCGGCGGTGCCACCCCCGAGAAGGTCACTGAAGCCTTCAAGATCATGCTGAAAAACCCCAAGGTTGAGGCCATTTTGGTCAACATCTTCGGCGGCATCATGAAGTGCGACACCATTGCCACCGGCATCATTGCCGCTTGCAAGGCCACCAACCTGAATGTGCCTTTGATTGTGCGCATGAAGGGCACCAACGAAGAGTTAGGCAAAAAAATGCTGGCCGACAGTGGCTTGCCCATCATTTCCGTGGACACCATGGCAGAGGCTGCGCAAGCGTCTGTCAAAGCGGTGGCCAAGTAATTTGCTGATTAGGAATCATCATGTCAATTTTTATCAATCAAGACACCAAGGTCATCACCCAAGGTATCACCGGCAAAACGGGTCAGTTCCACACCGAAAAATGCCAGGAATATGCCAACGGCAAAAACTGCTTTGTGGCGGGTGTGAACCCCAAGAAGGCTGGCGAGTCGATTTTCAACATCCCGATCTACGCCTCGGTCAAAGAAGCAGCTGCTGAGACTGGTGCCACAGTCAGCGTGATTTATGTGCCTCCCGCAGGCGCAGCTGCGGCCATTTGGGAAGCGGTTGAAGCCGATTTGGACTTGGCCATCTGCATCACCGAAGGCATCCCGATCAAGGACATGCTTGAAGTGCGCAACCGCATGAAGGCCAAAGAAGCTGCTGGTGGCAAGAAAACCTTGTTGCTCGGCCCCAATTGCCCCGGTCTGATCACGCCTGACGAGATCAAGATTGGCATCATGCCGGGTCACATTCACCGCAAAGGTCGCATTGGTGTGGTCAGCCGCTCAGGCACGCTGACCTACGAAGCCGTGGCGCAGTTGACTGAAATCGGCTTGGGTCAGTCCAGCGCAGTCGGTATTGGTGGCGACCCCATCAACGGTTTGAAGCACATCGACGTGATGAAGGCTTTCAACGACGACCCCGACACCGATGCCGTCATCATGATTGGCGAAATTGGTGGCCCGGACGAAGCCGAAGCCGCTCGCTGGTGCAAGCTCAACATGAAAAAACCCATTGTGGGTTTCATTGCCGGCGTGACCGCCCCTGCAGGCAAGCGCATGGGCCATGCCGGTGCCTTGATCTCTGGTGGTGCTGACACCGCTGAAGCCAAGCTGGCAGTGATGGAAGAATGTGGCTTCAAAGTCACACGCAACCCGTCTGAAATGGCCAAACTGCTCAAGGCCATGCTGTAAAAAGTTGAGCCAATGCAGCTGCATATGAGGTGCAGCGCCATGCAAGCCGGATGCCCATTTCGTGGACAATCCGGCTTTGTTGTTTTTGACAGGTTTGCGCGTGTGCCGCGTGTTGGGATGTTCGATTGGATGCATTTTTAACCCCTCATTTTTGGTTGGCAGTTGGGCAAATTGTCTTGATTGACATTTTGCTTGGGGGTGATAACGCGGTGGTGATCGCGTTGGCCTGCCGCCAATTGCCCGCCACACAGCGCTTGAAGGGTATTATTTTTGGCACACTGGGCGCCATCGTGTTGCGCGTCATCTTGATTGCGTTTGCCTTGACTTTGCTCCAGGTGCCCTATTTGAAGCTGGTCGGCGCGGCCTTGCTGTTTTGGATCGGGGTGAAATTGTTGTTGCCACAAGACGAGGGGCATTCAGAGTTTCACACCAGCGACAAGCTCTGGGCGGCCGTGAAAACCGTCATTGTGGCGGACTTGGTGATGAGCATTGACAATGTGATTGCCATCGCGGGTGCCGCCACCAATGCCGGTGAGCAGCATCAAATGCCGTTGGTGATTTTTGGCTTGATGGTGAGCATTCCCGTCATTGTGGGTGGCAGTCAGCTGATCTTGAAACTGATGGATCGGTTTCCATCCATCGTCACTTTGGGCGGCATGTTGCTGGGGTGGATCGCCGCCAGCATGGCGGTGACCGACCCGGCGTTGGTTTTGTGGTTGCCTCAGGCTGGCAGTTGGCATTACATTGTTGCCTTGGGTGGTGCCCTGGGGGTGGGGTTGTTGGGCACCGCCTTGAGTCGGCGGATGAAAAATCAGGCCTCGCATTTGCGCTGAACCCCTCAACACAGGAACGATGGTGTCAAACTCCAAAATAACTTCATTTTTTCGCTCGGATGCGCTGGTGGCCTTGGTGTTGGTCATGGCCGTGGTGGTGCTGCATTTTTCAACCGACACCATCAGCACCCTGGAGCGACGTTTTTATGACTTTGCCAGCACCAGCACATCGCGCCAGCCATCGCCACAGATTGCCGTGATCGCCATTGATGACCAAAGCATTGCCAACATTGGGCGCTGGCCCTGGTCGCGGGATGTGCATGCCAAGCTGATTGACCAACTGGCTCAAGCCAAGGCCAAAACCATAGTTCACACGGCCTTCTTTTTTGAGCCCCAAGTGGATCGGGGTCTGACTTTCATTCGGCAAATGAAAGAAGTGTTGCTGGCTTCAAGTGTCAGTCCAGAAACCGAAGTGCAGCACCAGGCTTTGTCAGAGGTCATTGCCAAAGCCGAGTCTGCACTTGATACCGATGGCCAACTGGTGAGCAGTTTCAAAGCCGCGGGCAACGTGATCGTGCCCTCGGTTTATCAGCTGGGTCAACCCCAAGGCAATCCAGACGTGGCGCTGCCAGACTTTGCAAGCCGCAGTGCAGTTGAAGAAAACCTAGGTTTTTCGCTGCCGGCCAACAAAGGCCAGTGGCCGATGGCCAGCTTGGGGCAAGTGGCAGCAGGCGTGGGTCACCTGAACCAGATTCAAGATGTGGATGGCGCCGTCAGGCAAGAGCCGCTGTTGGTCAATTATTTTGGTCACGCGGTACCTTCGATGGCCTTGCTGGCAGCGCTCAACAGCTTGAACTTGACCACCAAAGACATCACCTTGGTGCCGGGTGAATCGGTTCAAATAGGCCGCCTGCGCATCAAAACCGATGCGCAGGCGTTGATGCAGCCCCAGTTTTACCCCAGCAAAGACGGTCGGCCAGCATTTGTCGTGGATTCTTTTTATGACGTGCTCTCTGGCAAGATTCCAGCGGCCAAATACGCGGGCAAGGTGGTGGTCATCGGTGCCACTGCCGCGGGTGTTGGAACCCAGTTTCCGGTACCTGGCAACCCCGCGCTGTCACCGGCCGAGACCATTGCACACATCACGTCGAGCATTTTGCAAGAGCATTTCATTGTGCAGCCGGCATGGAGCAGCTGGGTGGGGCCTTTGCTGCTGTGCGGGGTCAGCTTGTACCTGATTTTGGCTTTGCCCAGACTCTCTGCAGGTGCCGCTGCAGCGGCCACCAGTGCGATGTTTTTGCTGTTGCTGATTGCGGAATTTGCTTTGCTTTCAAGCCAGGCGGTTTGGCTGCCACTGGTGTTTCCTGCTACTTTGCTGGTGTTGGGTCATTTGGCTTTGACGACCAAGCGCTTTTTGTTCACCGAGGCGGGCAAGATCAAAGCCGATGAAGAGTCAGCCGAAACCAACCGCATGATGGGTCTGGCACTGCAGGGTCAGGGGCAGCTGGACATGGCGTTTGACCGCTTTCGCCGCGTGCCATTGGCGCCTGACGTGATGGACAACCTCTATAACCTGGCACTTGACTTTGAGCGCAAACGCCAGTTCAACAAAGCGCAAACGGTCTATGAACACATGGCCAGCTTCAACGCCGGTTTCAAAGACTTGAAGGTTAAGCTCAACCGCGCCAAAAACCTCTCTGAAACGGTGATGCTGGGCGGTGGCAGTGCGCACCCGGGCGGCACCCTGTTGCTGACCGAAGGGGCGGTTGAAAAACCCATGCTGGGGCGTTATCAGGTCGAAAAAGAGCTGGGCAAGGGTGCCATGGGTGTGGTGTATTTGGGCAAAGACCCCAAAATTGGTCGCGTGGTGGCCATCAAAACCCTGGCACTGAGCAACGAATTTGAAGGCGACGAGCTGGTCGATGCCCGTGAGCGCTTTTTCCGCGAGGCTGAAACGGCTGGGCGGCTGCAACACCAGCACATTGTGACCATCTTCGATGCCGGGGAAGAGCATGACCTGGCCTACATTGCCATGGAATTCCTCAAAGGCAAAGACCTGACCGAGTTCACCAAAGCGGGGCATTTGTTGCCTGTGCCGCAAGTGATTTCCATCGTGGCGCGGGTGGCGCAGGCGCTGGCTTATGCGCACAGCCAACATGTGGTGCACCGCGACATCAAGCCAGCGAACATCATGTATGAGGCGGCCAGTGACACGGTCAAGGTCACAGACTTTGGCATTGCCCGCATCACAGACTCCAGCAAAACCAAAACCGGGCTGGTGCTGGGCACGCCCAGCTTCATGTCGCCCGAGCAATTGGCTGGCAAACGGGTGGACGGTCGCAGCGACCTGTATTCGCTCGGGGTGATGCTGTTTCAGTTGCTCACCGGTGTGCTGCCGTTCCGTGGCGAGTCCATGACGGAGTTGATGTACAAAATTGCCAACGAGGAAGCGCCTGATGTGTGCACTGTGCGCGCTGACCTGCCTTTGAGTCTGGCTGCAGTGGTGCAACGCGCCTTGATCAAAAACCCACAGTTGCGCTATGCCGATGGTGACGCGTTTGCCAAAGACCTCAACGCGGTGTTGGCAACTTTGGCAGCAGAGCCCACGGCCGCACCCGCTTTGCCGCCCCAAGCTTTGAACCAGGCCAGCGCACCGGCTTTTGAGAAAACCCAAACGTTTGCCGCCACCGTACCCGCGACAGGTTTGTCTTTTGAAAAAACCGATGTGTGGCCTGCTGCGGCGGCTTCCCCCCATCCCCCCAAAGCAACACCCCCTGATCTGGAAATTTAAGCTTGTCTATGAAATTCAAATTTTTTGCACTCACCGATGTGGGGCGCGTGCGCACCAACAATGAAGATGCGGTCACTTTTGATGAGTCTCACGGTGTGGCAGTCTTGGCAGATGGCATGGGCGGCTACAACGCAGGTGAAGTGGCCAGTGGCATGGCCACCGTGTTCATGAAATCAGAACTGGTGCGCTGGTTGTCGGCTGGCGCGCAAAATGCTGATCCAGCACACATTGGCAAAGCCATCGACATCTGCGCCCACAAAGTCAACCAATCTATTTTGCAGGCGGCCATCTCCAACCCTCAGTACACCGGCATGGGCACCACGCTGGTAGTGGGTGTTTTTCAAGCTGACCGAGTGACGCTGGGGCATGTGGGCGACTCACGTTGCTACCGTTTTCGTTCAGGTGAACTGGTGCAGCTCACCAAAGACCATTCCATGCTGCAAGAGCAGGTGGATGCTGGTTTGTTGACGCTCGAACAAGCCGCTGTGGCGCCTGGCAAAAATTTACTCACCCGTGCCTTGGGCTCCGAAGAAGTGTTGCAAATGGACGTCAACACCTATCCGGTGCTGGCCGAAGACATTTATTTGATGTGCTCTGATGGTCTGACAGACATGCTTGACAACGCCGACATTGCCAATGTCTTGAAAACCGCTGCCACGCTTGAAACCACTGGTGCCGAGCTGGTGGCGCAAGCCAATGCCAAAGGTGGACGCGATAACATTGCTGTACTTTTGACGAAAGTTTTGCCGACTGACGTGCCAGCCGGGTTGATGTCGTCACTGTTTGGCCGAGCCAAGCACTCAACCACATGAAAAATCGAGTTTTAAACCACAAAATTTCAGGAGGCCATCATGCCAAAGCTCATTGTCACGATTGATGATGTTGTGATCAAGGAAGTCCAGCTGACCAAAGATAAAACCACGGTCGGCAGACGTCCTTACAACGATATCGTGATCGATAACCTGGCGGTCAGTGGCGAACATGCCGTTCTGTATTTGGTTGCCGGCCAGGTCACTGCGGAAGATGTGGGCAGCACCAATGGCACTTTTGTCAACGGCAAAGCCATCAAAAAGCAACTGCTGGCGCATGGTGATGTGTTGGAGCTGGGCAAGTACAAACTCAAGTTTGAAGGTCATCCGGTGGCTGATGATTTTGAAAAGACCATGCTGGTCAAAGCCCGACCCGCTGCATCGCCCGCGCCCGTGATGCCTGTTGAAATTCATGGTGCCATCAAAGTGGTGTCGGGACCCGCGGCCGGTCGAGAAATGACCTTGACAAAAATTGTCACTACCATTGGTAAACCAGGGGTGGCTGTGGCGGCCATCACCAAAAGGCAACATCATTTTCAGATTTGTCATGTGGAAGGCGGTGCCCAGCCCAAGCTCAATGGTGTGTTGGTGGGCAGTGAGCCGGTGGTGCTGAAGTCGGGAGACCAAATTGAGCTGGCTGGAACCCAGATGCAGTTCATTCAGTCTTGATGCGCCTTTGATGTATTAGCCCCCTGTCAAAACCGCCCACCATGCAATTCATTAAACGGCATTGGCAGCGCTTGCTGCTGTCATTGCTGCCGCTGTTGCTGGCTTTGATGCACAGTCTGGGTGTGTGGCATCTGGATGCAGTCGATCGGCTCGATGCCATGGTCTATGACGCACGCTTGCGCTCTGCCATGCCCAACACCCGCGATGAGCGCATTGTGATTGTGGATGTGGACGAAAAAAGCCTGGCTGAATTTGGTCGCTGGCCTTGGTCTCGCAACAAAATAGCCGATCTGACCCAGGCGCTGTTTGGTCAGTATCACATTGCTTTGCTTGGTTTTGATGTGGTGTTTGCTGAACCTGATGTCAGCTCTGGCTTGAATCATTTGAAGGGGCTTGCGGCGCAAAAACTCAGCCATGACACCGAGTTTTTGGCGCAGTTTGAGCAACTAGCGCCGTCTCTTGACTTTGACGCAATGTTTGCCAAGTCGCTGCAAGACCGCCCTGTGGTGATGGGGTATTACTTCTCGAGCGATCAGCAAGGGCGCACCAATGGGGTGTTGCCAACGCCAGTCATGCCGGCGCAAACGCAACCGAATCGCAGCGTGCCGCAGCTTGATTGGAGTGGTTTTGGATCCAACATAGCCACAGTGGCGCAAGCCGCACCCTTGGCAGGTTTTTTTAACTCACGCACAGATGCCGACGGTGTGGTGCGAGTCTTGCCACTGGTGGCAAGGTATGCTGGGCAGTATTACGAGTCTTTGGCTTTGGCCATGTTTCGCCGTCTGGTGGGTATGCCACAAGTCACACCTGGTTTGCCAGCGCAATTGCGCCAAGAAAGCACCAACCCGGTGTTGGAAAGCATTGTGCTCAAGTGGCCAGATAAAACATTCACTATTCCTGTGGATGACGCTGGGGGCATCTTGGTGCCATTCCGTGGCAAGGGGGGGCCTCAGGGCGGGTCTTTCAAGTATGTGTCAGCCGGAGATGTGTTGTCAGGGCGCGTACCCGCAGCGCAGTTGAACGGCAAAGTTGTGCTGCTGGGAACCACCGCACCAGGCATTGGCGATGTGCGTGCCACTCCCGTCAGTGCCGTCTACCCAGGCATTGAGGTGCAAGCCAACGTGTTGAGCGGTTTGTTGGATCGGCGTTTTCTGGTCAAACCAGCGCATTCTGGTAGTTATGAAGCGCTGTTGATTTTGGTGGTGGGCTTGGCGTTGACATGGGTTTTACCCATGTTGCGCGCGCCGTTAGCGGTGACCTTGAGCTTGGCAGTGTTGGCTGCGCTGTGGGGCATCAACGGGTGGTTGTATCAGTCCTACAGTCTGGTGTTTGGACTGGCTGCCGTGTGGTTGATGGCAGCGGCCATTTTCATTTTGAATGTGGGCTATGGTTACATGCTGGTAGCGCGCTCGCGCCGCGAGTTGATTGCCTTGTTTGGCACCTATGTGCCACCAGAAGTGGTGCTTGAAATGGTCAAAGACCCTGACAACTACAGCATGCGTGCCCGCAGTGATGAGCTCACTGTGATGTTTTGTGACATGCGTGGGTTTACTGAAATGTCTGAGCGGCTTGAGCCGTTGCAACTGCAGCAGCTGCTCAACCATGTCTTCTCAGAGCTGACGCAGGTCATTGGTGCCAATCGCGGTACCGTCGATAAATACATGGGCGACTGTGTGATGGCGTTTTGGGGTGCGCCCATTGTTTCGCCCACGCATGCCCAGTTGGCAGTGAAAACCGCGCTTGAAATGGCGCAAGTCATCAGCCGCATCAATCAAGCCTATAAAACCGGTGCTTTTGCCAATACCGGCTTCGACATTGGGTTGGGCATTGGGCTCAACACCGGCCAGATGTTTGTGGGTGACATGGGTTCCAACATTCGACGCAGCTACACCGTCATTGGCGACGCCGTGAACCTGGGTTCCCGGCTCGAAGGCCTGTGTAAAGTCTATGGCGTGAGCGTGGTGGCCAGTGAGTCCACTCGGCTTTTGGCCAGTAACTTTGTCTGGCAAGAGCTTGACCTGGTGCGCGTCAAAGGCAAGCAGCAATCCATTGCCATTTTTACGCCATTGACCACCGTCGGGCAGCTCAGCAAAGAGAAGGCGCGTGAATTGGCGCTGTGGGATGCATTTTTAGCAGCTTACCGGGCGCAACATCATGAAGAGAGCAGTGAATTGATTGCCCAGCTGCAACGCCTGGATGGCAGCAAAACGCTTTATGTGTTGTATGCCCAGCGCGTCACTGCACAGCAGTCTCTTCCCCAATTGCCTGACTGGGACGGCGTGACCAATTTCGAGACCAAATAAGCATGACACCTGGCATTAAATTTCACGGCGGAGAACGTGCGGGCATGACCTTTGAGGCTCTTTTTTACAAGCAGCTGCAGCATGTGACGGCGCAAATTCATGAAACCGTCAACATCGAGCAGATCATGCTTGAAGCCAGCCAAGATATTTGCAAGTTGTTCAACTCCGACCGGCTGACGCTGTATGTGGTCAACGACGACCACACCGCCATTGTGTCCAAGGTCAAAACAGGGCTCAACAGCAGCCGCGATCTGAAGCTGCCCATCACCCCGCAAAGCATTGCGGGTTACGTGGCCTACAGCCGCAAATTGCTCAACTTGCCAGATGTTTACGACGAAGAGTCGCTGAAAAAAATTCACCCGTCGCTCACGTTCCTCAAAGAGGTTGACAAGCGGTCTGGCTATCGCACCAAGCAAATGCTGGTGGCTCCCATTGTGGAGGGCGCCACCTTGTTTGGTGTGTTGCAGGTCATCAACAACAAAAGTGATCAAACGTTTGGCGAGCTTGAGGTGGAAGGCGTCTCTCAGCTTTGCAAGACTTTGGCCACAGCCATTCGGCATCGCATTCACGAGGCACAAGAGAGTGTGCGGCGCATGGTGACCAAATACGACGGTTTGGTCTCTGACGGTGTCATGACTGCGCAAGAGTTGCAAACCTGCCTGCAAGAAGCCCGCACCGAGGGTGCCCCAGCAGAACAGGTGTTGATTGCGCACTACCAGGTGCGCCCGGCTCAAATTGGTGCGTCATTGGCCAAGTTTTTTGGTGTGCCTTACGAGCCATTTTCTGAGGGGCGCATTCGTGCCGAAATGCTGCATGGCGTCTTCAAGCGTGAATTCATTGAAGAGCAGGGTTGGGTGCCGCTGGAAGAGTCACCCGCGGGCTTGATCATCATGTGTCTGGACCCTGAGGCTGTGCGCAGCTCCCGCATCGTGGCACAGGTGTTCCCCAAGATCACCAAATTTGTCTACCGGGTCACCACCCACAACGAATTCAAAGACACACTGGGTCAAATTTTTGGGATTCAAGCCACCGGCGGCAGCATTGACGAAATGCTGGCTGACATGGATAGCTCACCCATGGACGACGGCAGCAACGACGATTCGTTGGAGTCTGCTGCGGCAGACAACGAGTTGGTCAAATTTGTCAACAAAGTCATTTTGGATGCCTACCACCAGGGTGCCTCAGACATTCACATCGAGCCCATGCCAGGCAAGCTCAAAACCGGCATTCGGTTTCGCATTGATGGCTCTTTGCAGCCCTACATTGAAGTGCCGGCTCACTTTCGCCAGGCCATGGTCACGCGCCTGAAGATCATGTGCGACCTCGATATTTCAGAGCGCCGCAAGCCGCAAGACGGCAAGATCAAGTTCAAAAAATACGGTCCGGTTGACATCGAACTGCGGGTGGCTACCATTCCTTCTGCCGGGGGGGTGGAAGATGTGGTGATGCGGATTCTGGCCGCGGGCGAGCCCATACCGCTTGAAAAGCTGGGCCTGACGCCGCACAACATGGCGCGTGTGATCCAGACCATTGAAAAACCCTACGGTTTGTTTTATGTCTGCGGCCCCACGGGTTCGGGTAAAACCACCACGCTGCATAGCATTTTGAAACACCTCAACACCCCAGACACCAAAATCTGGACGGCTGAAGACCCGGTGGAAATCACCCAAAAAGGGTTGCGGCAGGTGCAAATCAACAAAAAAGCCGGCATCGACTTTGCGTTGATCATGCGGGCGTTTTTGCGTGCTGACCCCGACATCATCATGGTCGGCGAGTCGCGTGACCATGAAACCGTGGCCATGGGGGTCGAAGCCTCACTCACCGGGCATTTGGTGTTCTCCACCCTGCACACCAATTCAGCGCCAGAGTCCATCACCCGCTTGCTTGACATGGGCATGGACCCCTTCAATTTTGCCGATGCCCTGCTGGGTATTTTGGCGCAGCGCCTGGCTAAAAAACTGTGTGTGTGCAAAGAGGCTTATGTGCCTGATGCGCAAGAGTTGCGGCTGTTTGCCACCGAGTATGTCGAGGAACTGCGTCACTCAGCCGTCTGGAAAGCCGACTTTGAGGGCGAAATGACCAAACTCTTGCAGCGCTGGCAGCAAGAGTTTGCAGACAACGGCAACATCAAGTTTTACCGCCACACCGGTTGCGACAAGTGCAACCAAACCGGCTACAAAGGCCGCGTCGGGCTGCATGAGCTGTTGATCGCTAACGACGCCATCAAAAAATTAATCCAGGAGCGCGCCCGTGTGGCTGACGTGTTTGCCGCAGCGGTCGAGGGTGGTATGCGCACCCTGAAGATGGATGGTATGGAAAAAGTCATGATGGGCTTGACCGATTTGAAAATGGTTCGCTCAGTCTGTATCAAATAACGCCATGACCTGCACTTCATATTGTTCCTGTCACCAACGTCGCGCCTTGCTTCAGGCAGGTGGTTTGGTGTGGCTGGTGCCCGCGCTGGGCTGGTCGCAAACCGCACCGCATGAAGGTGTCAACGTTGGCGGCAACTCGGTGTTTACCAAGCTGGTGTCAGCCCAAACCATCGAGGCATCTGCCGCACAGCAATACACCCAGATGCTGCAGCAAGCGGCTGGTAAAAACGCCCTGGCGGGCAAAGATCACCCGCAGTTAAGGCGGCTGCGCGCCATTGCCCAAAAAATCATCCCGCATGCCATGGGCTGGAACCCGCGTGCTCAGCAATGGCGCTGGGAGGTGAACCTGATTGGCAGCAAGCAGATCAATGCGTTTTGCATGCCGGGCGGCAAAATTGCGTTTTACAGCGGCATTTTGGAGCAGCTCAAACTTACCGACCATGAAGTGGCCACCGTCATGGGGCATGAAGTGGCGCACGCCTTGCGTGAACACGCCAGAGAGCGCATGGGCAAAAATGCCGCGACCGGCATCGGTGCCAATTTGCTCAGCAGCGTGCTGGGGTTGGGGCAATTGGGTCAAACGGTGACCAGTTACGGGGCACAACTGCTCACTTTGCAGTTCAGCCGCAGCGACGAGTCTGAGGCCGATCTGGTGGGCATGGAGCTGGCTGCCCGGGCGGGTTTTGACCCCCGTGCGGGTGTCAGCTTGTGGCAAAAAATGGCGGCAGCCAGCAAAGGTGCACCGCCCCAATGGTTGTCCACCCATCCGTCTGGCACCACCCGCATTGCCGACATTCAGGCCAACCTGCCCAAGGTGTTGCCGCTTTACCAGCGCAGCACTGGCCAGCCAGCCAGATAGCTGACCGATTAAGCTGCTGGCTTTTTAAGCTGCAGCGCCTGTTCATACAACGCGTTGCGTGGCTCACCGGTGATGTCTGCGGCCAGTTTCACAGCAGTTTTCAACGGCAATTCGGCCAGCAACAGTTGTAGCACGCGGGTGTCTGCCGCTGCTGCCTGGGGTGCCGCCACGGGGTGCAACACCAGCGCAAATTCACCGCGCAGGCGGTTGGCATCTTGTGCCAGCCAGGCCGGAAAATCTTGTGCTGCCAGGTTGGCAATGTCTTCGAACTGTTTGGTCAACTCGCGCCCCACCGTCAGTTGGCGTGTGCCCAAGGTGGCCAGAGCCGTGGCCAGGGCTTCAATGCGGTGCGGCGCCTCCAGCAACACCACGGCGCGCAACTCGCCAGCAAGTGCCGCCACAGCCGTTTGACGCTCGGTGGTTTTGCTGGGTAAAAAGCCCACAAACACAAATTCACCATGCTGCTGAATACCCGGCGCAATACCGGCGGCGCTCAACGCTGTGATCACGCTGCTGGCACCGGGCAGCGGCACCACCGGCAGGTGAGCCAGGCGCACCGCCTGCACCAGTCGGGCGCCCGGGTCGCTGATGGCCGGGGTGCCTGCATCACTCACATAGGCCACGCGCGCGCCTTGTTGCAGGCGCTCAACCACCACCTGCGCACCTTGTGCCTCGTTGTGTTGGTGCACTGCCAGCAACTGTGCGGGAGTTTTGTCAATGCCATAGGCCCGCAGCAGCGCTTGGGTGTGGCGGGTGTCTTCACAGGCCACCACATCGGCCAGCTGCAGCACATGCAGCGCGCGCAGGCTGATGTCTGCCAGGTTGCCAATCGGTGTGGCCACCACAAACAGCGTGCCCGGCCGATAATTCTGGTTGCCTGCCGCCTCCAAGGCTGCACGCAACGCCAAGGCGTAACTGGCGCTTACCGACAACACAGGGTGTGACATTGATGGGGTTTCCTCAAACAAATAAATTGGCCGTGCCGCCCAGCACCAAACAACGCGGTGATGCAGCTGAGAACGCCGCTCTGGCGCACTTGCAGCAGGCGGGCTTGCGCTTGCTGGTGCGCAATTATCGAACCCCCGGACGAGGCGGCGGTGAAATTGACCTGATCATGCGCGCGCCTGACGGCACTTGTGTGTTTGTGGAAGTGCGCCAGCGCAGCACGGCCAGCCATGGCGGTGCGGCAGCCAGTGTCAGCGCGCTCAAGCAGCGCCGCATTGTGTTTGCCGCGCGCCATTATTTGATGCGCTGTGCGAGCTTGCCGCCATGCCGTTTTGACGTGGTGGCGGTTGAATATGGCGCCATCATCTGGCTGCAGGGCGCTTTTGACGCGGCTTGAGTCTGCCTTGAGCGCCATGTGGCGCGGGTATCATCACGGCCATGCTGGAACAACGAATACAACAACATTTCATCGACAGTGCCGACCTCAAATACCAGGCGGCACCACTGCTGAGCAAACCCATTGCAGATGCCGTGCAGGCCTTGCTGGCTTGCGTCACCAGCGGTGGCAAAGTGCTTAGCTGTGGCAACGGCGGTTCGGCGGCTGACGCACAGCACTTTTCTGCCGAATTCGTCGGGCGTTTTGAGCGCGAGCGCCCCGAGTTGGCTGCCATTGCCTTGACCACCGACAGCTCCATCCTTACCGCCATTGCCAACGATTACGACTTCAACGTGATTTTTTCACGCCAGGTGCGGGCGCTCGGCCAGCCCGGTGACGTGTTGCTGGCCATCTCCACCAGCGGCAACTCGGCCAATGTGCTGGCCGCCATCGAAGCGGCACACGAGCGTGACATGGTGGTCATTGGCTTGACGGGCCGTGGCGGCGGCAAGATGAGCAAAGCCCTGCGCGACACCGATGTGCACATTTGCGTGCCCCACGACCGCACCGCCCGCGTGCAAGAGGTGCATTTGCTCACCCTGCACTGCCTGTGCGATGCGGTTGATATTTTGTTACTTGGCGACCAGGAATCTACATGATGAATCACCTCACACCTTCAGTCAGCACCAAGCGCGTGCTGACCACCTTGGCCTTGGCCATCACCGTGGGCAGCAGCTTGACGGCCTGCTTTCCGTTGGCTGTGCCCATGATGATGGGCGGCGCCATGGTGGGTGGCGGCTTGGTGGCCACCGACCGGCGCACCTCGGGCACCCAGTTGGAGGACGAAGGCATTGAGTTGCGCGCGGCCAGCCGCATTCGTGACAACCTGGGCGACCGGGTACATGTCAACGTCACCAGCTACAACCGCCGGGTCTTGCTCTCGGGCGAGGTGCCCAGTGCGCAAGACCAACAGCTGGTGGAGCAAGTGGTCTCAGGGGTGGAAAACGTCCAGGCTGTGGTCAACGAGCTGGCCGTGTTGGGCAATGCCACTTTGGGGCAGCGGTCTTCAGACACCTTGGTCACCGGCAAGGTCAAGGCGGGCTTGGTGGATGCCAAAGACCTCTATGCCAACGCCTTCAAGGTGGTCACCGAGCGCGGCACCACCTACCTGCTGGGGCGTGTCACCCAGCGTGAAGCCGACCGTGCCACCGACATTACACGCGCTGTCTCTGGCGTGCAAAAAGTGGTGCGGGTGTTTGAGATCATTTCAGAAGACGAGCTGCGCAACCTGCTGCCGCAACCCGCCCCAGACGACGCCAAAGCGAAGCCAGCACAGTAAGCAAGCGCACTGAGGCGCAAAAGCCAGAGCACCGCAGAACCGGCTTTGCCGGGCTGCAAGGTGTTGCCCCCGGGGGGAGACGCGCCGCCAGGCTCGGCTCAGGGGGGATCGTTATTTCAGGCGTTTGATCAAGCTTGAGGTGTCCCAGCGGCGGCCACCCATCTGCTGCACATCGGCATAAAACTGGTCAATCAAGGCGGTGGCTGGCAAGCGCGCACCATTGCGCTTGGCTTCGTCTAACACCAGCCCCAGGTCTTTGCGCATCCAGTCCACCGCAAAGCCAAAGTCGAATTTACCCGCCACCATGGTTTTGCCACGGTTGTCCATTTGCCAGCTTTGCGCTGCGCCTTTGCCAATCACGTCCAGCACCAGGTTCATGTCCAAGCCCGCTTTGTCACCAAAGGCAATGGCTTCGGCCAACCCCTGCACCAGCCCGGCAATGCAAATTTGGTTGACCATTTTGGCCAGTTGCCCGGCGCCGCTTTCGCCCAGGTAGGTGAAGGCTTTGGCAAACGCCATGGCCACGGGCTGCGCCGCTTCAAACGCCGCCAGATCACCACCGCACATCACGGTCAGAGCACCGTTTTGCGCCCCGGCTTGGCCGCCAGACACGGGGGCATCGACAAAATGCAAGCCCTGGGCTTGGGCGGTGGCATACAGCTCACGCGCCACGTTGGCGGAGGCCGTGGTGTGATCCACCAGCACGGCACCGGGTGCCATGCCGGCAAAAGCGCCGTCTGCGCCCAGCACCACGCTGCGCAGGTCGTCATCATTGCCCACACAGCAAAACACCAGCTCAGCACCTGCGGCCGCCTGGCGTGGCGTTGCGGCCGGATTTAATGTGGCATTTTGGCTTGTAGCGCCCGTGTATTCTGTGCACCAAGCTATTGATTTTGAAGTGGTTCGGTTGTATACCGTGACACTGTGGCCGGCGCGCGCCAGGTGGCCAGCCATGGGGTAGCCCATCACTCCCAGGCCTAAAAAGGCAACGCGGCGGGTAGGGGTGGGGGCATAAGTGCGAGTGTTCATGAGGCGTTTGAGGGGATGAAGTGGATAAAAAAAGCTTCCTTGGGATAAGGCAGGTTACATGATGGTCAGGTTTTCGGTGCCAGCGGCCAAATCCTGGCGCTTGCTGCGCTGGCTGTTGAGCTTGATTTGCAGGCGCAAGTCGTTCACGGAGTCGGCGTTGCGCAGGGCATCTTCGTAGGTGATGAGGTTGGCCTCATAGGCGTCAAACAGTGCTTGGTCAAAGGTTTGCATGCCAATGTTGCGGCTTTTTTTCATCACCTCTTTGATCTCGGCCACTTCACCCTTGAAGATCAAATCAGAAATCAAGGGCGAGTTGAGCATGATCTCGACCATTGCCACTCGTCCCTTGCCATCTTGCTTGGGCAGCAGCCGCTGTGATACCAGTGCCCGCAAATTCAGCGACAAATCCATCAGCAGCTGGGCACGCCGCTCTTCAGGAAAGAAGTTGATGATGCGGTCCAGCGCCTGGTTTGAGCTGTTGGCATGCAGTGTGGCCAGGCACAGGTGACCGGTTTCGGCAAACGTCACTGCGTGCTCCATGGTTTCACGGTCGCGGATTTCGCCCATCAAAATCACATCCGGCGCCTGGCGCAAGGTGTTTTTCAGAGCCGCGCCCCAACTGTCGGTGTCAATGCCCACCTCGCGCTGGGTCACCACGCAATTTTTGTGGGCGTGGACAAATTCAATCGGGTCTTCGACGGTGATGATGTGGCCAAAAGTGGTTTCATTGCGCCAGTCCACCAACGCCGCCAGCGAGGTGGACTTACCCGAGCCGGTGGCGCCCACCAGGATGCACAGCCCACGTTTGCTGTTGACCACGTCTTTCAACACCGGTGGCAGTTTCAGGCTGTCAATGGTGGGCAGCGTGCTGGGAATGGTGCGCAACACCATGCCGACCTTGCTTTGCTGCATGAAGGCATTGACCCGAAACCGCCCCAACCCAGGCGGGGCAATGGCAAAGTTGCATTCTTTGGTGCGCTCAAACTCAGCCACCTGCTTGTCGCTCATGATCGAGCGCGCCAGCGCAATGGTGTGGGTGCTGTTGAGCGGCTGGGGCGACACCTTGGTGACCTTGCCATCGACCTTGATGGCCGGCGGGAAATCGGCGGTGATGAACAGGTCGCTGCCGCCGCGACTAATCATCAGCTTGAGCAGGTCGGTGATAAAAGAAGTGGCTTGATCGCGTTCCATGAAATGTCCTTGTGTCAGCCAGGGAAGTTGTCCGGGATTTTGGCTTTGGAACGCGCCTCGGCCGGGCTGATGATGTTGCGCCGCACCAGGTCGGTCAGGTTTTGATCCAGCGTTTGCATGCCCACGCTATTGCCAGTCTGGATGCTGGAGTACATCTGCGCCACCTTGGCCTCGCGGATCAAGTTGCGAATGGCGCTGGTGCCCAGCATGATCTCGTGCGCTGCCACCCGGCCCTGGCCGTCTTTGGTTTTGCACAGCGTTTGCGAAATCACAGCTTGCAGCGACTCAGACAACATGGCGCGCACCATTTCTTTTTCTTCCGCTGGAAACACGTCAATGATCCGGTCAATGGTTTTGGCGGCGCTGCTGGTGTGCAGCGTGCCAAACACCAGGTGGCCGGTTTCAGCGGCGGTCATGGCCAAGCGGATGGTTTCCAGGTCGCGCATTTCACCCACCAAAATGGCATCTGGATCTTCGCGCAGGGCAGAGCGCAGTGCGGCGGCAAAGCTTTGCGTGTGCGGCCCCACTTCGCGCTGGTTGATCAGGCATTTTTTGGATTCGTGCACAAACTCAATCGGGTCTTCGACGGTGAGGATGTGGCCGAACTCGGTTTCATTGAGGTAGTTCACCATGGCCGCCAGCGTGGTGGATTTGCCTGAACCGGTGGGGCCAGTCACCAGCACCAAGCCACGCGGTTTAAGCGCCAGGTCGGCAAAAATTTTGGGACAGTTGAGTTGTTCAAGGGTCAAAATTTTGCTGGGAATGGTGCGAAACACCGCACCGGAACCCCGGTTTTGATTGAACGCATTGACCCGAAACCGCGCCAGCCCCTCAATCTCAAACGAGAAGTCAATCTCTAAAAACTCTTCATAGTGCTTGCGCTGCGAGTCGTTCATGATGTCGTACACCATGGCGTGCACTTGCTTGTGGTCCAGCGCCTCGACGTTGATGCGGCGCACGTCGCCATGCACCCGAATCATCGGTGGCAGCCCGGCCGAAAGGTGCAAGTCTGAGGCCTTGTTTTTCACGCTGAAAGCCAGCAACTGGGTGATGTCCACGGGTTCCCCTTGGTGTTTGTTACGCTCTGGCCTTGTCACGCTTTGACAAAAACCTCCACACAATTATGACCACGATTCAAACCCGCCTGCAGGCCGTGCACCAGCGCATAGACGCCGCCGCTCATGCCAGTGGCCGCCCCTCAAATGCTGTGACGCTGCTGGCGGTGTCCAAAACATTTGGCACAGATGCCGTGCAAGCGGCTTATGCCGCCGGGCAAACCGCCTTTGGTGAAAACTACATCCAGGAAGCGGTACAAAAAATCACTTTGCTGCACCATTTGCCGCTGCAGTGGCACTGCATTGGTCCCATCCAAAGCAACAAAACCCGCTTGGTGGCCGAGCACTTTGACTGGGTGCACACGGTTGACCGGCTCAAAATTGCCGAGCGCTTGAGTGCGCAACGTCCTGCCGAAAAGCCACCACTGCAGGTGTGCCTTCAGGTCAATGTGGACGGCGGCGCAACCAAATCCGGGGTGGTACCTGCAGAGGCTATGGCGCTGGCCAAAGCGGTGGCTCTGCTGCCTGGTTTGCACCTGCGCGGACTTATGTGCATTCCAGAGCCTGCTTTTGATTTTGTAGCTGCTTGTGCAGTATTCAGTAGGGCTAGAGGTCTATTTGATGCATTAAATGCGGAAGGCTTGGCGCTCGACACGCTGTCCATGGGCATGAGTGCCGACCTGGAGGCCGCCATTGCCAGCGGCAGCACCATGGTGCGCGTGGGCTCGGCCATTTTTGGCGGACGGCACTATCCGGCTTGAAACTTGCCGGCCTTGCTTGTGACGGTGCGAGGCAAAGAGGTTGGACAACTTGGCTGATTGGCTGGCCGGCACAAATCAAGGCTTTTGGCGCGTCCCGTTTGGTGCATACCAAGACTGACAAAGTTGATGCAGAGTTGATTGCTGCGTTCTGTGCTGAACGCAATTCACCGCCTTGGCAGTCCCCAGCCCCAGCCGAGCAGGCTTTGCGCGCCTTGGTGTTGCACTTCATTTTTGCGCGAACCAGGGCTACAGGCTGTTTTCTTATAAATCGTCGTAACTACTCAGGTATCCAGCCCAGCCATGCAGCCCACGCCCCCATAAGAATTCAGGAATTCAAGCCAACTGAGGTTGAATCGGCTGGCCCTGAAAGACACTGACCAGACAATCAAACAGACAGGCTTTTTGTTTGCGCATGGTGGCCAAGTACGAGCGAATGGTGAAGAACGTTTTGGCTCCCTCAATCGTGCACAAGCACCCCGAGACCTTCTGTCGAACCTTGGCCATGCGCAGCGCCTGCTCGGCCAAGTTGTTGATGAACGGTACGCCCACATCGGTCATGAAGCGCCATACATCGTCTTTGTAGTTGCGCAGGCGCAGCAGCAGATTGAATGCCTTGCATTGCCTGAGTTTGCCCCGCTTGCCAGTGGGTGCTCCCGTGTACTTTTGTTCTGGGTTGAAGCGCTCACCACGCTGCAGCAATAGCGTCCATTGCTCGGTGAACCATATCTGGCGCTGCGGTGGCAGTGGTGCACGTTGGCTCAGAGTTGCACCTCTGTGGCCGGGCTGTCCACCAGATGGTTTTGCGCTTTTGCCACGCAGAGACTTCGGCGCTGGTTTAGCCAGGCCATCCGTACTTGGGGGTTTGCTGGAGTTACTGCTGTTGAGGCTTAAGCGAGCTTGAAGCTCCTTGATCGACTGCTGCATCGCAGCCAATTGCTTGCCCAGGCTTTGCACCGGATTCCACAACGTCACAATGAGCGCGTCCTTTTCTACGTGACTGAGTGTGGTGAGGTCGGGCAAGCTTTGCATTGCCTCAATTCTTGCTCATGAATTCATAGCGTACTGAGTAGTTATTTTTTAAGAGCATTTTAGGCCTATAGTGCTTATAAATAAAGCGCTTATAGCTATTTATTATGTAGCAATTCAGGGCTTTTGACAAAGCCGAATTGGGTTTCCAGATTGGCTTGAGTGGTGTCTTGAGGGCTCCAAACGCCTTGTTCAATTTGAAGCGCAGCCTGCGCTACGTCTTGGCTGTGCACCAGGCCAAAACCCAAATCTGTTGCCAGGTAGAGCCAACCTAGGTCATCAAGCCAGCAGGACTGCACCACCGCGACGTGACCCATGTGGTCGTGGACGTGGCCATCGGGCTGCAGCCGCCAGACCAGCGGGGTGGCTTGCAGCTCTACAAACACCCGCTGTGGCCCATTTTGAAACGCCCAGCAGCCGCGTGCATCGGGCGCGTAGTTGCGCCCGATGAAGGCCAGCAACTTGTCGTGGCGCAATTCAGCGCCTTTGCTGCCCGCCAGCCCGCTGGCAAACCCACCCAGCGCCTGTGTGCGGTCGTCGCGCATGAACCAGTTGCCACGTGCATCCAAGCCCAGCCAGCCGTAACAGTCGGGCACATTGGGCCATTTGGCCATGGCTTGCTTGACGAGGTCATCCATCTGAGCATCCTTTGAGGTTGAAGTTGGCCTGCTGCGCCAGCCAGGCCACCACGGCTTGTGGCAAGGCTTGAATCTGTCCCGGCCACGGTGCTTGTGCAAACCCCACATGGCCACCCTGGCGGGGTTGCCACAGCGTGACATGGCGGCTGACCTGGTGGGCGTGGGGCAGACTGGCCGCAGGAACAAACGGATCATTTTGCGCATTCACCACCAGGCTGGGCAGCTGCAGCCGGTGCAGGTGTGGCAGAGCAGATGCACGCTGCCAATAGTCTTGCGTGTTTTGAAAGCCATGAAGTGGCGCGGTGAAGACGTTGTCAAAGTCATACAGCGTGCGCGCCTTGAGCAAGTCTTGCACTTGAAACAGCCCTGGGTGTTGCGCCAGCTTTTGCAGCGCTTTGGGTTTCATGCTGCGCAAAAACATGCGGGTGTAGACCCACCGGTTAAATCCCAGCCCCATGGCCTGACCGCTGGCCGTCAAGTCCAACGGGGCGGACACACTGGCAACGGCGCTGGCAAGCTGCAGCGCTTGGCTGCCTGCCTCTTGCGCCCAGCGCAGCAGCACGTTGCCCCCCAAAGACACGCCCACCACCCACAAAGGGCGCGTCGTGTGCTGGCGCAAGCGCGACAGCAGCCACCCCACTTCTTCAAAATCACCGGAATGGTAGGCACGCGGGGCCAGGTTGATCTGGCCACTGCAGCCACGAAAGTGCGGCACTGCAAAGTTCAGACCGCAATCGTGCGCCACGCGCGCAAATGCCAGTGCGTAGTGGCTGCGTGACGACCCCTCTAACCCATGAAACAGCACCAGTAGCGGCGCTTGCATGGGGCGTGGGCTAAGGGTGAGCCAGTCCACATCCACAAAGTCGCCATCTGGCGTAGGCCAGCGCTGGCGCTCGTAGCGAATGGCAGCCAGCGCTGCAGGGCAGCTGTGCCGCACCCGCAACGCTGGCCAAATGGTCTGTGCATGACCACCTGGCAACCAGCCAGGTGCTATAACTTTTGGAGCTGATTGCGCTTGATTGACAGGCACGAGAGGCATTTTTTGACCATCAATGCAGCACAGGCGGTTTTTCGGTGATGTCTTCAGTCTCACGCGGGCTGCCTTGGCTGGCATGGTGCGCCACCAGGCGCCACCCCTGGGCGGTCTTGTGGTAGACGTTGGTGGCCATCACAAAAGCATCCACCGGGCCTTCGGGGGTGAGGATTTCAATGCGCTCACGCACGCTGTGCACGCTGCTGGCCAGGGCTTCAATCTTGCGCACGTCTTGGGCGCTGATGCGCAAACTGGCGTTGCTGAACATCGACTCAAACGCGGCACGAATCACCCCCAGCCCCACCAAGCGAGGGCCGCCAGGGTGAATGCAGACCACTTCGTCTTCGTCTGCCCAACAGGCCATCAGGCGCTCAAGGTCGCCCTTTTGCAAAGCTTCGTAGAAACTTGCCTCAATTTCGTCGGCTGAGCCGCCCACGGTGGCTGCAATTTTTTTGGCTTTGGACATGGCGGTGTGTGGCTGGTAGAAGCGTTTGATTTTGACCGCATTTGAAACACTCGCCCGCGCCATGCCCTCAATAGCCGTATGACAGCTCACATCAACGCCGGTGGCGGATCGCATGACGTGTGCTAACGTATTGTTTTTATTCTGGAGGTGCTCATGAAACGCTGGATTTTGATGCTGCTTGCCGCGGTGCTGTTGTCAGGCTGTGGCTACAACGACTTTCAACGCTTGGACGAACAAACCAAGTCGGCTTGGAGCGAAGTGCTGAACCAGTACCAACGCCGCGCCGATTTGGTGCCCAATATTGTGGCCACAGTCAAAGGCGAAGCTGCTTTTGAACAAGACACGTTGACCAAGGTGATTGAGGCGCGCGCCAAAGCCACCTCGATCCAGGTCACGCCGGAAACCTTGAACGACCCCGCGGCCTTTGGCAAGTTTCAGGCGGCACAAGGCGAGTTGGGCTCCGCACTGAGTCGGCTGATGATGGTGTCTGAGCAGTACCCCAATTTGAAAGCCAACCAGGGCTTTAGCGATTTACGGGTGCAACTTGAAGGCACCGAGAACCGCATCACGGTGGCACGCAATCGCTACATTCAATCGGTGCAAGATTACAACGTGCTGGCGCGCAGCTTTCCCAGCAACTTGACCGCCATGGTGTTCAGTTACGCGCCCAAGCCCGCCTTTGCGGTGCAAAACGAGGCCGCCATTTCTGCCCCGCCGGTAGTGGATTTCAATAAAAAATGAATCTCCGCGCAGCATGGTGCTTGAAGCTGCTCGGTTGGCTGCTGGCACTGTCATTGGGCGGGCACAGTTGGGCACAACAAGCGGTGCCGGCTTTAACCGGCCATGTGGTTGACACTTCTGGCACTTTGACAGCCCCCCAGGTAGCTGAACTTGAAGCCACTTTGGCCAGTTTTGAACAGACCAAGGGGTCACAAGTAGTGCTGCTGCTGGTGCCCAGCACGCTACCGGAAGACATTGCAGCTTATGCCAACCGTGTGGCCAACAGCTGGAAAATTGGTCGCAAAGACGTGGGTGACGGTGTGCTGATGGTGGTAGCGGTGCAAGATCGCAAACTGCGCATTGAAGTGGCCAAAACCCTGGAAGGTGCGGTGCCCGACTTGGCCGCCAAGCGCATCATTGACGACACCATCAAGCCGCGTTTCAAACAGTCTGACTACGCCGGTGGGCTGCAAGCAGGTGTGGCACGGCTGACCGCACTGATTGCAGGTGAAGCCTTGCCTGAGCCTGCCGCAGCAGCGGCAACAGGGGCAAACCAGGCAGAGACAGGCTTTGACTGGATGCAATTGGGCGTGTTCATGTTCATCGCCGTGCCTGTGGTGGGTGCGGTCACGCGAAACATGTTAGGGAAAAAGTTGGGGGCGGTGGCCACTGGCGGTGTAGCGGGTTTCATCACCATGATCCTCACCACCAGCCTCATGTTGGCTGGCCTAGCGGGGGTGCTGGCGCTTATCTTCACCTTGATTCAAAGTTTTAACCCCCCTCGGGGCGGACGAGGTGGCCACGGTGGTGGCTGGGGTGGCGGCGGCGCTGGCATGGGTGGGTTTGGCGGCGGCTCAGGTGGCGGATTTAGCTCTGGTGGTGGTGGCGATTTTGGTGGCGGTGGCGCCTCGGGAGACTGGTGATGTGGCAGCGATTTGTACGTCTGATGAAGCACCGCTGGCAAAGTGACGATGCGGCCAGCCAATGGCTGCCACCTGCCGCGCAGGCAAGGTTGACTGAGGCTGTAGCTCAATCTGAAACCCAGCACAGTGGGGAAATCCGCATTCACATTGAATCTGCGCTGCCCAACAGCTACCTTTGGCAAGACATTCCTGTGGCCGAGATGGTTCACCAGCGTGCCTTGAGCCTGTTCGGCAAACTCAAGGTGTGGGACACCGAACACAACAACGGCGTGTTGATTTACCTGCTGTTGGTGGAAAGACGGCTTGAAATTGTGGCCGACCGAGGGCTGAACCGACAAGTGCCGCCCAACACCTGGGTGAATTTGTCGGCACGCATGAGTGCCGCATTCAAATCAAGCACCCCCGAAGCAGGACTGCACATGGCACTGCAGGAAGTCAACCGCCTCTTGGCCACCTATTTCCCCATCACCTCCCAGCAAGACAATCCGGATGAATTACCCAATGAGCCAATATTGAACTGACGGTGCAGGGTCATGTGGCCGTAAACGATGACCACAAAAAAAGCCAGCAGTCGACAAAGCGAATGCTGGCTTTTGAGAGAGACAAAGCTCTGACGGTTATTTCTTGTTGCGGTATTTGCGCAGAGCCGCAATTTGAGCCGCCATCACTGCCAATTCAGACGAGGCGCGAGCCAAGTCAAGGTCAGTCTTGGCGTTTTTAACCGCATCTTCGGCGGCCAGCTTGGCAGCATTGGCTTTTTCATCGTCAAGGTCTTTGCCGCGAATGGCGGTGTCAGACAAAACGGTGACGCAGTTGGGTTGCACTTCAAGAATGCCACCCGCCACGAACACAAATTCTTCACTGCCATCCGCTTGTTCAATGCGTACCGAACCCGCTTTGATGCGTGTGATCAAAGGTGTGTGGCGTGGGTAAATGCCCAGTTCTCCGGCTTCGCCAGGCAAGGCCACAAAACGCGCCTCGCCCGAGAAAATGGATTCTTCGGCACTTACCACATCAACATGAATAGTGTTCATTTTTTTCCTAATCAGTTGGGGGCAGCGCTAACGAGCCGCCCCGTAAAGCCATCAGACTTTCTTGGCCTTTTCAAACGCTTCGTCAATGGTGCCGACCATGTAGAAGGCTTGTTCTGGCAAATGATCGCACTCACCAGCCACGATCATCTTGAAGCCACGAATGGTTTCAGCCAAAGAAACGTATTTGCCAGGTGAACCGGTAAACACTTCAGCCACGTGGAACGGTTGAGACAAGAAACGTTGAATCTTGCGGGCACGAGCCACGGTCAATTTGTCTTCAGGTGCCAATTCGTCCATGCCGAGAATGGCAATGATGTCGCGCAACTCTTTGTAGCGTTGCAGTGTGCCTTGCACAGCGCGGGCGGTTTCGTAATGGTCTTGACCCACCACGTTCGGGTCAAGCTGGCGGCTGGTGGAGTCCAGTGGGTCGACGGCGGGGTATATACCGAGAGAGGCAATGTCACGGCTCAGCACCACAGTGGAATCCAAGTGGGCAAAGGTGGTGGCTGGCGACGGGTCGGTCAAGTCATCGGCAGGCACGTAAACGGCTTGGATGGAGGTGATGGAACCCACCTTGGTAGATGTAATACGCTCTTGCAAACGACCCATTTCTTCAGCCAGGGTAGGCTGGTAGCCCACGGCGGAAGGCATACGACCCAACAGCGCCGACACTTCGGTACCGGCCAAGGTGTAACGGTAAATGTTGTCCACAAAGAACAGCACGTCTTTGCCTTCGTCGCGGAACGACTCGGCAATGGTCAGACCCGTCAGAGCCACGCGCAAACGGTTACCTGGGGGCTCATTCATCTGCCCGTAAACCATGGACACTTTAGAGTCTTCAAGTTTCTCCAGGTTCACCACACCAGAGTCGGCCATTTCATGGTAAAAGTCATTGCCTTCACGGGTACGTTCACCGACACCAGCAAACACTGACAAACCGCTGTGTGCTTTGGCGATGTTGTTGATCAGTTCCATCATGTTCACGGTCTTGCCGACACCGGCACCACCGAACAAGCCGACCTTGCCGCCCTTGGCGAACGGGCAAACCAAGTCAATCACCTTGATGCCGGTTTCCAGTAATTCTTGTGACGGGCTCAACTCGTCATACACCGGGGCTTTGCGGTGAATGGGCATGTGCAAAGTGGCATTGACTGGGCCGCGTTCATCAATGGGTGCACCCAGCACGTCCATGATGCGACCGAGTGTGGCAGTACCCACGGGCACTTGAATGGCCTTGCCCGTGTTGGACACCATCAAGCCACGGCGCAAGCCATCACTTGAACCCAGTGCAATGGTGCGGACAATGCCGTCACCCAATTGCTGCTGAACTTCGAGTGTCAATGAAGAGCCTGCGAGCTTGAGGGCGTCGTAAATGTGAGGCATGTGTTCACGTGGAAACTCCACGTCGACCACAGCGCCAATGCACTGAACAATCTTGCCTTGAACGCTTGCGTTCGTTTGAGTATCTTGAGCCATTTGGTTCTGCTCCAATGTAAATTTAAGTGTGCGTGCGAAGACGTGGGGTTAGCCGCTGATGGCTGCCGCGCCAGAGACAATTTCTGACAACTCTTTGGTGATGGCCGCTTGACGGGTCTTGTTGTAGACCAATTTCAACTCGCCAATCACGTTGCCAGCATTGTCCGTGGCCGCTTTCATGGCGACCATGCGTGCTGCGTGCTCGGAGGCCATGTTTTCAGCCACCGCCTGAAAAACCAACGCCTCTACATAGCGAACCAACAGGTCATCAATCACGGTTTGCGCGTCTGGCTCATAGATGTAGTCCCAGCCATGTTTGATGCCTGTGGCTTGTTCGCTGGCCTTGGCTTGGGCTTGCATTTCAACCGCAGACAAAGGCAACAGCTGCTCCATCACCACTTCTTGCTTCATGGTATTGATGAAGCGTGTGTAGGTCAGGTAAACCGCATTGACTTCACCCTTGGCATATGCATCCAATAACACCTTGACGGGGCCGATCAGGCGTTCAAGATGAGGACGATCGCCCAGTTGCGTGACATGAGCCACCACCTTGGCGCCAATGCGATTCAAAAACCCCAAGCCTTTGTTGCCGATGGCCACCGCTTGGGTGGTCATGCCAGCCGTCTGGACTTCACGCAGCTTGTTGGTCACACCACGCAACACATTGGTGTTCAGACCACCGCACAGCCCTTTGTCAGTGCTGACCACAATCATGCCCACCGATTTGGCATCGTTGGGTTTCATGAAAGCATGCACGTACTCAGGGTTAGCTTGACCCAAATGCGCCGCAATGTTGCGGACTTTTTCAGCGTACGGGCGAGCCGCACGCATCCGCTCTTGGGCCTTACGCATTTTGGAGACAGAAATCATCTCCATGGCCTTGGTGATCTTCTTCGTGCTTTCGAAGTTTTTGATCTTGCCGCGTATTTCCTTGCCAGTTGCCATATCAGTCTCCTAATCGTGTGAGGTGACCTTAAGCAAACGTCTTCTTGAAGGCAGCCACAGCAGTGTTCAATTCAGCTTCTGCATCCTTGTCCATGGCACGTGCAGCTTCGAGCTTGGCCAACAAAGCAGCATGCTTGTCTTTCAAATAGCCGTGCAAGCCATGCTCGAACGCCAACACCTTGTTCACAGCGATGTCATCAAGGTAACCCTTGTTGACAGCAAACAAGGTGGAACCCATCAGGGAAATTGGCAGTGGGCTGTATTGGGCTTGCTTGAGCAATTCGGTCACGCGTGCACCGCGGTCGAGTTGCTTGCGTGTGGCCTCATCCAAATCAGAAGCAAACTGAGCAAAAGCCGCCAGCTCACGGTACTGTGCCAAGTCGGTACGAATACCGCCAGACAAGTTCTTGATCAATTTGGTTTGCGCTGCTCCACCCACGCGAGACACCGAAATACCAGCGTTGATGGCCGGACGGATACCCGCATTGAACAATGAAGTTTCCAAGAAGATTTGACCATCGGTGATTGAAATCACGTTGGTAGGCACGAAGGCTGACACGTCACCCGCTTGGGTTTCAATGATGGGCAAAGCTGTCAACGAACCAGTTTTGCCTTTGACTTCACCTTTGGTGAAGGCTTCCACGTAATCGGCGTTCACGCGTGCGGCGCGCTCCAACAAACGGCTGTGGAGATAGAACACGTCGCCAGGGTAAGCTTCGCGGCCTGGTGGGCGACGCAACAGCAAAGACACTTGGCGGTAAGCCACGGCTTGCTTGGACAAGTCGTCGTACACGATCAATGCGTCTTCGCCACGGTCACGGAAATATTCGCCCATGGAGCAGCCAGAGTAGGCAGCCACATATTGCATGGCAGCAGACTCAGAGGCGGTAGAAGCCACCACAATGGTGTATTCCATGGCACCGGCTTGCTCAAGCGAGCGCACCACGTTTTTCACGCTGGAGGCTTTTTGACCAATCGCCACATACACGCAGGTCATGTTTTGACCTTTTTGATTGATGATGGCGTCAATGGCTACGGCAGTTTTGCCGGTTTGACGGTCGCCAATGATCAATTCGCGCTGACCACGACCCACAGGCACCATGGAGTCAATCGACTTCAGACCAGTTTGCATGGGTTGATCGACAGACTGGCGGGCAATCACGCCGGGCGCCACTTTTTCAATCACATCGGTCATCTTGGCGTTGATGGGGCCTTTGCCATCAATCGGCTGACCCAAGGCATTCACCACGCGGCCTTTGAGCTCGGGACCCACCGGCACTTCAAGAATACGACCCGTGCATTTGACCGTGTCGCCTTCAGAGATGTGCTCGTATGCGCCCAAAATCACGGCACCGACCGAGTCACGCTCCAGGTTCAGTGCCAAACCATAGCTGGCTTGACCTTCAGCATCTGACGGGAATTCAAGCATTTCGCCTTGCATCACGTCTGAAAGACCATGAATGCGGACGATACCGTCGGTCACGGACACCACGGTACCTTGATTACGGATGTCGGCTGTGGCTGACATGCCTTCAATACGGCTCTTGATCAGTTCAGAAATCTCTGCGGGATTGAGTTGCATGGCTCTTTCCTTCTTTCGTTAAACAGGCCTGGGACTTGAGGGCAAAAGCCTCAAGCCGTCAGTGCCATTTTCATTTGTTCCAAACGAGCCTTGACGGATGTGTCAAGAACTTCGTCACCCACGACCACCTTGATGCCACCAATGAGCTCAGGCTGCAACTCAACTGACACATTGAGTTTTCGTGCAAAACGCTTTTCCAAGACTTGTTCAGCTTCTGCCAGTGCAGCACTGTCCATTGGAAAAGCGCTGTAAATCACGGCATCGCTTGAGCCGCTTTTGGCGTTCACCAGTGCCCGAAACTGCACCGCAATTTCAGGCACAAAAGCCAGACGCTGGTTTGCAATCACGGTTTGAATGAAGTTTTGAGCGTGTGAATTCAACGCCGACTTCATCACCCCGGTGATGACTGCTTCAACCTGCGCATCAGTGGCTTGCGGGCTGTCTGCAAACTCCAGCAGCTGGACTTGTGCCGTGATGCAGGCAAGTTCATCAAGCCAAGTCAACACAGACTTTGCATCTGATGCACTGGCTTTGAACAAAGCCTCAGCGTAGGGACGAGCAATAGTGGCAAGTTCAGCCATGGCGACCTCTTAAAGCTCGGTCTTCAAACGAGACAGCAAATCAGCATGCACGCCAGCATTGACTTCCTTGCGGAGAATCTGCTCGGCGCCCTTCACAGCGAGTGTGGCCACTTGCTCACGCAAGGCTTCACGCGCTTTGACGGTCTGCTGATCAGCCTCAACCTTGGCGGCAGCAACAATTTTGTTGCCTTCCTCAGTGGCTTTGGCTTTTGCGTCTTCAATGATGGACAAGGCGCGCCGTTCGGCATCAGCCAAACGAGATGCGGTTTCTGTGCGTGACTTGACCAGTTCGTCTTCAACCCGTTTGTTAGCGGATGAAAGTTCGGATTTGGCCTTGTCTGCAGCAGCCAAGCCGTCTGCGATTTTCTGAGCGCGGTCGTCAAGTGCTTTGGCTATGGGTGGCCACACGAATTTCATCGTGAACACCACCAACATGAAAAACACCGCCATTTGCGCGAAGAATGTTGCGTTAATACTCACAACAACCCCTCTCTAATTGGTGAAAGGCGAAGGAAATTAACCTACGTGGATAACGAACGGGTTTGCAAACGCAAACATCATGGCAATACCCACACCAATCAGGAACGCAGCGTCAATCAAACCAGCCAACAAGAACATTTTGGTTTGCAATTCATTCATCAATTCAGGTTGACGAGCAGCAGCTTCGAGGTATTTGCTACCCATGATGCCAATACCGATACAAGCACCGACAGCACCCAAACCAATGATCAAACCAGCAGCCAGCGCCACCAAACCAAGCACGTTTTCCATTTAAAGCTCCTATGGATTCAAGTTGAAAAGAAAAAAGAAAAAAGAAAAAACTAACCTACAAAACTATCAGTGATGGTCGTGGGCTTGCCCCACATACACCAAGGTCAACATCATGAAAATGAAGGCCTGCAAAGCAACAATCAAAATGTGAAAAATTGCCCAACCGGTACCCGCCACCACATGACCCAACCACAATGCCACGCCAGTGGCGGAGCCAAAACCAACCGCACCCATCAGCGCAATCAGCATGAACACCAACTCACCCGCGTACATGTTGCCAAACAACCGCATGCCATGCGACACCGTTTTGGCAGTGAATTCAATCATTTGCATGCTGAAGTTCAGCACACCCAATATCAACGCAAAAATCGGATTTTTACTGGTGCCAAAGGGCGCTGTGACCAGCTCATGTGCCCAGCCACCTGCACCCTTGATCTTGACGTTGTAATACAAGCACACCAACAAGACGGAAGACGACATGGCCAACGTGGTGGACAAATCTGCTGTAGGCACCACACGCATGTAAGCGTGTTCAACGTCGTAGCCCATGCCGCCGTAAATCATTTTCCAAATCAGGGGAAGCAAATCAACGGGCAAAAAGTCCATTGAATTAAGTAAAAACACCCAGATGAACACGGTCAGCGCCAGAGGACCCACAAACTTGCGTGACTCAGCGTTGTGAATGATGCCTTTGGCTTGGGTATCGACCATTTCCAACAGAATTTCAACTGCTGCCTGCATGCGCCCGGGCACACCCGCCGTGACGCTTTTGGCAACACGCCACATCACAAACATACCCAAGCAACCCAGCAAGATAGACCAAAAAATGGAGTCTAGGTTGAGCACCGACATGTCAATCACACCAGACTGATGACCAGCCTGAAAATGACGCAAATGGTGACCAATGTAGTCACCAGCAGTCAGTACTTCTTTTACAGCGTTTTCTTCAGCAGCCATCAGTTACTCTTTGATCAGTTACTTTTACCGTGCGGCAAATGTTCGCCATGAATGAATTGAACTGGTTTCTCTTTGCGCCTAAACAGCAAAGCCAACCAATACACCTTGAGCGTGACCACCAAGCCCACCAGCATGGCCGGCCAACTTAGCTGTGTCACCCAACGTTGAGCCGCATACAACATACTCAACGTCACCAAAATCTTGATCAGCTCCCACACAAAGAAGCTCACCACCGCTGCACCCGGATTGATGCGGGCAAACTGCCCGGTCAAACCACGCGCAAACAACGCCGCAGGCACAACCACTGCCAACGCACCCCAGGCCACTGATTTGGCAACCACACCATCAAACAGCAACCCAGCCACACCAGCAGCCACCAAGCCCACAGCCCCCTGACACAAAACAACCCACCAAGGTGAAACAACTGGGTGGGCTTTGGCAAGCGCATTGGCTTGCTCTCGGGTCAGCGGCACAAAATCTGACGCATCGTCAAAGTCTGCTTGCCATTCTCTTGAAGGTGGTATTGTCGCCATGTACATTACGCCTACTTTACAGGTTGGCTTGCCTAGTTCAGCCTTCGATTATACGTAGAAAACCAACAACATCAACCCCCTTAACGCTTTTCACAATTCACAGTCATCTGCCATGACAGTCCAACCGCCTCATGTTGAACCCCCTTCTTTGATCGAATATCCATGCCTTTTTCCCATCAAGGTGATGGGGCTCAAGGTCGACGGCATGGTGCACGCCATCACCCACATTGCCGAACAATTTGACCCCGCTTTTGACGCCCGCACAATTGAGCTGCGCGAAAGCAAAGGCGGCAAATACCTGGGTGTCACCCTCACCATCAACGCCACCAGCCGCGTACAACTTGACGAGATTTACCGCACCTTGTCCACGCATCCGATGGTCAAAGTGGTGCTGTAGCCATGCCCACGCTAGACTGACTGAACCGCGCAGCCGCCTTACAGAACAAATTAATTGGGGTCAGATTCCAATTAAATCGCATTCGACGCAATAGACATGGAAAACAATTCGACTCTGACCCCCATTGATTTAGGCCGCTTGGTGGCTTATGAGCCAACCTATGCGGCGATGCAAGTTTTCAATGCAGCGCGTACCCCCGAAACCCCTGACGAACTATGGATTTGTGAGCATGTTCCGGTCTATACACAAGGGCTAGCTGGCAAAAAAGAGCATATTTTCAACCCCGGCGACATTCCCGTGGTGCAAACCAACCGGGGCGGCCAGGTCACTTACCACGGCCCCGGCCAAGTGGTGGCTTACCCGCTGCTGGACTTGAAACGCCGCGGCTATTTCGTCAAGGAATACGTCTACCGGATTGAAGAAGCCGTCATCCGCACGATGCTGCACTTTGGCGTGACCGGCCACCGGGTGGCGGGTGCGCCCGGCA
Organism: Rhodoferax sp.; assembly: GCF_028715765.1. Taxonomy (GTDB): domain Bacteria; phylum Pseudomonadota; class Gammaproteobacteria; order Burkholderiales; family Burkholderiaceae_C; genus Rhodoferax. Next base: position 38,783 of record NZ_JAQURE010000007.1, on the reverse strand, counting down.
TTTATGTGCGGCTGGATGACCCGGCCGGACACGCACTGCTGCCACAGCGGCCGCAAAGAAAAGTCAACGTCGCTCCAGAATGGGGGTCAGAGCCGTTCCGCTCTGCGGCCGGATCTGACCCCCATTCTTCCGCCGCAGCACTTGCAACGCATTCCATTACCCCCGACTTCACCGGGCTGGGCAAAATTGGCGCTTTGGGTATCAAAGTCAGCCGCAACTGCACCTACCACGGCGTGGCACTGAACGTGGCCATGAACCTGGAACCTTACTCACGCATCAACCCCTGCGGCTACCAAGCCTTGACAACGGTAGACCTTTTTACAATCGGCGTTTCCGTCAGCTGGGACGAGGCTGCCCAGGTGCTGAGCCAAAAGCTTGCCACCTACCTTGCCCCCTGAACCCTTCCACCGACCTGGCACCCGACACCATGAACCCAAGCCCCACCGTTCCCGCAAGCGCCAACCCCACTGTGCGCGAAGCCCAGTCGCAAGCCGACTACAACCCGTCAGCCAAGCAAAAATCTGCCGCCAAGCTGTCGCGCATTCCGGTCAAAGTGGTACAGGGCGAGGTGCTGCGCAAGCCCGATTGGATTCGCGTCAAGGCCGGCAGCCCCACCACGCGCTTTTATGAAATCAAAGACGTGCTGCGCGCCAACAAACTCGTCACCGTGTGCGAAGAAGCCAGCTGCCCCAACATTGGCGAATGCTTTGGCCACGGCACCGCCACCTTCATGATCATGGGTGACAAATGCACCCGGCGCTGCCCGTTTTGCGATGTCGGCCACGGCCGACCCGACCCGCTGGATGCCAACGAGCCGGTCAACCTGGCCAACACCATTGCCCAGCTCAAACTGAAATACGTGGTGATCACCAGCGTGGACCGTGACGACTTGCGTGACGGCGGCGCCGGGCACTTTGTCGCATGCATCGAGCAGATTCGCGCCAAGTCGCCACAGACGCAAATTGAGGTGCTGGTGCCTGACTTCAGGGGCCGCGACGACCGCGCGCTTGAAATCCTCAAAGCCGCACCGCCCGACGTGATGAACCACAACCTGGAAACCATCCCGCGCCTGTACAAGGAAGCGCGCCCTGGCTCAGATTACCAATTCAGCCTGAACCTGCTGCAAAAATTCAAAGCGCTACACCCGGATGTGCCGACCAAAAGCGGCCTGATGGTCGGCCTGGGTGAGACCGACGACGAAATTCTTGACGTGATGCGCGACATGCGTGCGCACGGCATCAACATGCTGACCATTGGCCAGTATTTGGCGCCCTCTACCTCCCACCTGACGGTGAAACGCTACGTGCACCCGGACGTGTTCAAGATGTTTGAAGCCAAGGCCTACGAGATGGGTTTCAGCCACGCCGCCGTGGGCGCCATGGTGCGCTCTAGCTACCACGCCGACCAGCAGGCCGGGCATGCCTTTTCGCAGCCTAATATATAAATTAATTTTGATAGCTACTCACGCTTTATTCATAAGCGCTAGAGGCCAATTTGATGTCTAATTATTCAGCCCAGTCCAGTCTCTGGCTCGACCTCGCCACGCTGGTGCAAAAGTGCGACACCGCCACCTACACCCGTGGCCTGGAGCTCTACCGCAACCAGCGCGTGCTCTCGCTCAACATCGAGCCCATGAAAGACGTCTGGCTGCTGATGGGCGACGTGCAAGGCAGCGCCCGCCACCCCTACCAGGTGTCGATTGAGATCAAACGCGGTGCCAGTGGCAAAGTGCTGGAGTGGGACAGCGACTGCACCTGCCCGGTGGGCTACCAATGCAAACACGGCGTGGCGCTGATGATCAAAGCGGCCTACAAAGGCCAGCAAATGCTGGGCAACACCGTCGTCCGCCTCAGCAGCAAACCCAGCGCCAAAGAGCTTGAAGCACAGCGCCTGGCCGACATTGCCCAGCGTGAGGCAGCGGCCAAACTCGAAGCCGAGCGCACCGTGCTGCGCTGGCTCGACGACCTGGAGCAGCAGCGCAGCAAAACCCTCGACCCCAGCCACACCGCGCCCGCCGCCAAAACCAAAGCCCCGGTGCAGCGGCAAGAGCAATTTTTGTATTTGCTCAATGTGCTCTCGCCCCAAAGCGCCACGCCGCAACTGACCTTGGAGGTGGTGCTGTCATACACCAAAACCGTGGGCGGCTGGGCCAAGGCCAAACAGCTTAAATTCGACCCCGAGCGCGGCCAGCCGGTCTATGACCTGGCCACCGAGGCCGACCGCGACATCATTCAGCTGATGCGCGCCATGCGCAGCGTGGCCAGCAATTACTACTACAGCTATGGCGTCAAATCGCGCGTCACGCTGGAAGGCAAATTTGGCCTGCAGGTGCTGCAACTCGCCGCCAGCACCGGGCGCCTGTTTACTGGCAGCAACGACGGCCAGCCGGGCAACCCGGTGACCTGGGGGCAGCCGCTGAATGTGCGCTGGCAATGGCACGAAGTGGCCAAACTCAAAGACGCTGAATCAGCCTGGACACTGCGCGCCGATCTGAACCACCCCTTTGCCAAACTGTGCCTGAACAACCCGCCGCTGTACCTGGACGGCATCAACGGCGTGTGCGGCTTGGCCGATGTCCAAGGCATAAGCCTGGGGCAAATGGGCGTGCTGCTGAAAACCCCGCCGCTCAATGCGCAAGCCCTCAAAACGCACCAAGCCCAATTGGTCGAGCGGCTCGGCCCCGTGCCCATGCCACCGGTGCTGGAGCAGCTCAAAACCCTGACCGGCATCGCCCCGCGCGCCTGCCTGCACCTGGCGCCCGTGCCCGCGCCAGACGTGCCCAGCATGGGGCTGATGCAAGCCACGCTGCGCTTTGACTACGCCGGCCACCGCGGCTGGTGGGTCGGCCAAGGCACCACCGTGCTGGTGGACGATGCGCAAGGCCGCTGCCTGCTGCACCGCGACCCACAAGCCGAGCTTGAAGCCATCACCCACCTAATGGAGCTCAACCTGGTGGCACACGGCAACGGGGTGTTTGGCCTGGACAAAGACCTCAACCAACAGCGCTGGCTGCGCTGGGCTGACGAAGACTATGCCGAACTGCGCTATGCAGGTTTCGAGGTCACGCAAGACGAAGCGCTGAAAGACTGGATTCAACACGGCGAAGCCTTGACCGTGAACCTGCAAGCCCAGGGCGATGACGAGGCCACCTCGCCCTGGTTTGACCTCAGCCTGGGCATGGAGATCAATGGCCAGCGCCACAACATCTTGCCGTTTTTGCCCGAACTCATCAAAATAGCCGCCAGCAGCCCGCGCGACGAGGCCACCGGCCTGCCGCACATTCCGCCTTTTGTCTACCTGCCCGCGCCCACTGGCGGCTTCATCCGCTTGCCGACCGACAACCTGTTGCCCTGGCTGGCTGCCCTGCTGGAACTGGTGGGCGACCGCGACCATGATTTCACCGGCGAGAGCCTGAAACTCTCGCGCCTGGACGCCATGCGCACCACCGCCAGCTTGGGCGAAGGTGCGGTGTGGGAGGGTGCGCACCATCTTCGCGAGCTGGTGCAACGCCTAAGTGGCCGCGCCGAACTGCCCGCCGTGCCGCTGCCCAGCAGCGTGCACGCCACCCTGCGCCCCTACCAGCAGCACGGCGTGAACTGGCTGCAGTTCTTGCGCGAATTCGGCCTGGCCGGCATCTTGGCCGACGACATGGGGCTGGGCAAAACGCTGCAAACCCTGGCCCACATCCAGATCGAAAAAGACGCTGGCCGCCTGACCCACCCGGCGCTGATCATTGCCCCAGTGAGCCTGATGGGCAACTGGAAGCGCGAGGCCGAGCGCTTTTGCCCCGGCCTGCGCAGCCTGGTGCACCACGGCCTGGATCGCCATGAAGCGGCAGACACCATGGCCGAGCACGACATCGTCATCGCCCCCTATTCCCTGTTGCACCGTGACCGCGAACGCTGGCTAGAGGCGCAGTGGCATCTGGTGGTGTTGGATGAAGCACAAAACATCAAAAACGCCGCCACCAACGCCGCCCAGGTGGCCAGCGAGCTCAAGTCCCACCACCGCCTGTGCCTCTCAGGCACGCCGATGGAAAACAACCTGGGCGAAATCTGGAGCCTGTTCCACTTTTTGATGCCGGGCTTTTTGGGCAGCCAAAAGCGCTTTCAAGAGCTGTTTCGCAACCCCATTGAAAAGCAGGGCGACCCCGAGGCGCTGCACCAGCTGCGCGCCCGCGTCACACCCTTCATGCTGCGCCGTACCAAGGCGCTGGTGGCGCACGAACTGCCACCCAAGGTGGAAACCGTGATGCGTGTGGAGCTCTCAGGCAAGCAGGCCGACCTGTACGAAACCATTCGCCTGGGCATGGAAAAAACCGTGCGCGAGGCGCTCAACACCAAAGGCCTGGCCAAGTCGCAAATCACCATTTTGGATGCGCTCTTGAAGCTGCGCCAAGTCTGCTGCGACCCGCATCTGCTCAAACTTGACGCCGCCAAAAAGGTCAAGACCTCGGCCAAGCTGGAGCAGCTGATGGAGATGCTGCCCGAAATGCTGGGCGAGGGACGGCGCATTTTGCTGTTTTCGCAATTCACCAGCATGCTCACGCTGATTGAGGCCGAGTTGCAAAAACGTGGCATTCAATGGGTCAAACTCACTGGCCAAAGCCAAAAACGCGACGCGCTCATTGAGCGCTTTACCAGCGGCGAGGTGCCGCTGTTTTTGATCAGCCTGAAGGCCGGTGGTGTGGGGCTGAACCTGCCACAAGCCGACACCGTCATCCACTACGACCCGTGGTGGAACCCGGCGGTAGAAGCCCAAGCCACCGGCCGCGCCCACCGCATTGGCCAAACGCAAAGCGTGTGGGTGGTGAAACTGGTGGCACAAGGCACGATTGAAGAGCGCATTCTGGCGCTGCAAGACCGTAAAGCTGCTTTGGCCGAGAGCATGTACAGCGGCTCAGTGGGGCGCAAACAGCCGCTGTTCAGTGAAAGTGATGTGCAAGAGCTGCTCAAGCCACTATCGAAATAGTAGCTGCTTGTGCTTATAAAACATGGTCTAGAGCTCTATTTGTCTTAAATTTTCAAATTCCACCGCAGAACCAGCCAGAACCTGTTGACGCGGCGGACGGTTTGGCCGATTAAAAGCAATGGTTGACCATCCTGGCGCTGGTGACACGAAGTCGTGTTCGGCGGGGTGATACCAACTCATACGTTTTCGTCACTTTGATTTGCCAATCAACTCAATACAGGGCGACACACCCATGTCCCCAAGCATTGGATTGAGACTTCAAAGCGCAGCCAATCGCTGCACCATGTCTGGGAACTGAGCCACCATTCGTATCAACAGCGATGCCTGAGCATTGGGTTTGGCACGGCCCTGCTCCCAGTTTTCGAGCGTTCGCGGGTTGGTGCGTAGGTAATGCGCAAACACCGGTCGCGACAAGCGCAATTGTTCGCGCACCTGAAGCACGTCTTGCGGCAACAACACTGGCACAGGCTTGCTTTCAGTCTTGAAAGTGCGCAACGTCAGCTTGCCCTCGCGTTCCGATTTCAGGGCTTCAAAGCCTTCAGTCAACTCAGCAAAAATATCGCGTTTATGAGTCATCATGTTTGTTCTTCACCTGGGGTTTGACGGTTTGTCAACTCGTTTTTCAAAAGCTGTTTGAGCACTTTGCGTTGTGCCGTTGTCAAATCGGCGGCCTGATCTTTGTCGTAGACCGTAAAAAGCCAAAATTGATCACCGCCTGACCAAAAGTAGTAAATCACCCGCAACCCACCACGCTTGCCTTTACCTCGACGCGGATCGGCTTGACGCAGTTTGCGCAAACCACCCGCGCCTTCTATGACATCCCCTGCTGTGGGGTTGTCCATCAGCTCAAGCTGAAACAGCCTGTAGGCTTCGTCGTCCATGTATTCTTTGCGAATTCGCTCGAAAGGTGGTAGCTCGACGAAAGTAGCTTTCATTGACAAATTGTACGTTACTTACGTATTAGAGTGAACTTCCCAGGAAGTTGCAGTTCGCGACCATCGGCTGGCGCTGCATTGGAATCGGCGGGTGCAACTTGACATAACCCCCGTTGTATAAGCTGGCGCACGGCAGCGGGCCTGCACTGTCAACACTGCGGCCTTATGCGGCTTCAGCCATGTCGCGCCGAACAATGCGTCCAAGCACGCTGGCCTTTGCGGTCACCTTTGAGGGCTTCGAGTTGGTTACCAGGCGGCACCCGCAAAAACTCGATGACCGTGGCCGCGTGAATTTGCTGCAATTTGCGCATCGCCACAGCTTCAAAGTTGGCGAATCGGGCGACCCGTTTACTTGCGCCCAACCCGATCCCCAATCACGCCGCCCAGTACCCCGCCGCCCACGGTGCCCACGGCGCTGCCGCCCGTCAAAATAGCACCCGTGGCTGCACCAATGCTGGCGCCGGTGATGGTGTTGCGGTCGCGATGCGACAGGTTGGCGCAGCCGCCCAACAGCAGCGCACTCACCAACAAAGCGCCATGCCGAACCCAACTGACCTGACTTGTTGTCCACATGAACATGCTCCTTGCTTCAAAAAAAGGAGTCATCATCGCTCAGTCCATGCGCACGCCGCGCTGAAAAAGTGACTGAATGTGTCTTGCATGCGCACCGTGGAACATGCCGTTACAACAGATACAACAAGCCCTTACCCTCTCATCAAGGCCTCAATCTCGTCCACGGCCACGGGCACGTCGCGGGTGATGAGCTCGCAGCCGGTGGGTGTGACGATGGCATCGTCTTCAATGCGAATGCCGATGTTGTGAAAAGCTTCGGGCACGCCGTAAGCTGGGCGCACGTAAATACCAGGCTCAATGGTCAGCACCATGCCAGGGCGCAGGATGCGTGCCGGGCGGTCTTTGATGGTGTCGCCAGTCAGGGCGTCTTGGCGCTGGCTGACCTGACCGATTTCGCTGGGCTCGGTGTAGTCACCGCAGTCGTGCACGTCCATGCCCATCCAGTGGCCGGTGCGGTGCATGTAAAACGGAAAGTAGGCGCGCTGCTCGATCACGTCTTGCAAGCTGCCAACCTTGTTTTTGTCTAGCAAACCCACGTCCAGCATGCCTTGCGCCAGCACGCTGACTGCTGCCTCATGCGGGTCGGTGAAACGCGCACCTGGTCGGGTGGCCGCCACAGCGGCCGTTTGCGCCGCCAGCACCAGTTCATAAAGCGTGCGCTGTGCACCGGTAAATTGGCCGTTGGCGGGGAAGGTGCGGGTGATGTCGCTGGCATAGCCGTCAAGCTCGCAGGCGGCATCTATCAACACCAGTTCGCCATTTTGCACGCGGCCGCGGTCGGCGCGGTAGTGCAGCACGCAGGCATTGGCACCGGCGGCCACAATGCTGCCGTAGGCCGGAAACTGCGCGCCGTGGCGGCGAAATTCGTGCAGCATTTCTGCTTCAAGGTGGTATTCGCGCACCTCTTGGCCGGTGCGCAGCATCTGGGCACAGCATTGCATGGCGCGAATGTGTGCCGCTGCGCTGATTTTTCCGGCACTGCGCAAGATGGCTTGCTCGTGCGGGTCTTTCACCAGGCGCATTTCGTCCAGCACACCGCACAGGTCGCGCTGGGTTTGCGGGCACAGCGCGCCATAGCGCACCCGGGCGCGCAGGCTGGCCAGCCAGGTTTCAAGCCGGGTTTCAAGCCCTTTGTGGATGGCAAACGGTATCCACACCGCGTCGCAGCCGTCCAGCAGGGCGGGCAATTTGGCGTCCAGGTCAGCCACAGAAAACGCGGCATCCAGCCCCAGCTGGGTGGGCGCGGCTTCTGGACCGAGGCGGTAGCCATCCCAAATTTCGCGCTGCGGGTCTTTGGGTTGGCAAAACAAGGTGCTGCGGCCGTCGCCGGTGATGACCAGCCAGGCATGCGGTTCGGTGAAGCCGCACAGGTAATAAAAATAGCTGTCGGGGCGGTACGGAAAGTCGCAGTCGCGATTGCGCTGCTGCTCTGGCGCGGTGGGAATGAGGGCAATGCCTTTGGCGCCCAAGTGCTGCACCAGTTGGGCACGGCGCTGGGCGTAAACAGAAGATGTGGTCATGGCGAAAGCTTTCAGAAAATCAGTCAGATAAACAAGGGCAGTGACACGCGATAGATTTGGCACCGTGGTGTTTTCACATGAATTCAAACCGGGTCAAGCGGCGTTGAGCTCTGCCAGGCGCTGCGGCGTGCCCACGTCAGTCCAGGAGCCGGTGTAGAGCTCGGCAGTGACCAACGCATTGTCCATGGCGCGGCGCAGCAGCGGTGCCAGTGGGGCTTTGACGCCCAGCGGGTTGCCTGGCGCAATGTCGCACCAAGGGGGCTCAAACAACGCACGCCGAAACACCCCGATGGTGGAATAGGTGTAGCGCGCTTGACGGCTATCAAAGGGCAGGTTCAGTGCCAGCGCGTGGCTGCCGTCTGCGCTGGGTTGCAAGCCAAAGTCACCCCCTGGGTTGTGCGGCGGGTTGGGCACCAGCCACAGATGCGCCAGTTTGTCACTGGCGGCCAAGCGCGCCAACGCGTGCGGGGCAAAGTCAAAACCAGGGGTGAACACGTCGCCCGCCAACAGCCAAAACACGTCGCCCAAATGCGGCAAAGCGCGTGCAATGCCGCCCGCTGTTTCTAGCGCTGCGCCAAAGTCGCGCCCTTCAGAAGAGTAGTGAAGGTGCAATAAATGCTCTGCATTCAATAGCTGCTCACGCTTATTTGATAAGCTATAGAGGCCAAAAACACTCTTAAATTTGTGCTCAATGCTGTCTGCCAGCCACGCGGTGTTGACCACCACACGCGGGCAGCCAGCGCGCGCCAAGGCTTCCAGGTGCCACTGCATCAGCGGCTTGCCTTGCACCACCAGCAAGGGCTTGGGGCAGGTGTCGGTCAGCGGGCGCATGCGCTCGCCGCGGCCAGCAGCCAGCAGCATGGCGCTGGCCAGTGGCAATGGGGGTGGGGCAGGGTGTGACAAGGTTGCAGCTAGGGTGTAACAGGGTAGATAAGCATAGCGCCATTGACCTGCGGGTGGCGGGCGGCTGTGTCCCGTTATCATGACAACAACCGCCATTCAAAGGGTTTGACATGACCGCCCAGTTACTGCCCCGCCAGACACCGCCAGAGCTCTCTCCCCTTGAGCTGCAGCGGCTGCATTCGCGCATCATCAACGACAGCGACCAAGGCATTTTGATCACAGACGCGCACGAGCACATTGTGTCGGTCAACGCGGCCTTCAGCAAAATCACCGGCTACAGCTTTGATGAGGCCATCGGTCAGACCACCGACTTGCTGCGCTCAGGCGTTCACGATGCAGAGTTTCGCGCCAAAGTGACCGCCTCCATGGCTGGCGCAGGGCCCTGGCAAGGGGAAATCATTGGTCGGCGCAAAAACGGCGAACTGTTTCCGCAAAACGTGTCGATCAGCGTGGTGCGGGATGCTACGGGAAACATTACCCACGCGTTTTCAATTTTTTCAGACATCAGCGTGCTGCATGAGGCGCAGGCGCGGATTGTGCGGCTGGCCAATTTTGATGACTTGACCGGGCTGCCCAACCGCAGCCACTTTATTCAGCTCACTGAGGTGGCGCTGGCCAGCTCCAAACGGACGCAGCAGGTGGGCGCGATTTTGATGGTGGATTTGGAGCGCCTGAGCACCATCAGTGACTCGTTGGGGCTGGATGTGGCAGACGAGTTGCTGAAACTCATCAGCCAGCGTTTTCGCCTGACACTGCGCAGTGCCGATGTGCTGGCCAAAGTGGGAGCCGACCAATTTGTGGTGGCGTTGCTGAACCTGGAGCAACGCGAGCACGCTGGCATTGTGGCCAAAAAGCTGCTGTCTGCCATGGATGAGGCGTTTCAGCTGGCCGGCCAACTGGTGCATGTGGGCGTGAACGTGGGCATAGCCGTGTTTCCAGACGACGCCCAAGACGTGGCCACACTGCTGCGCTGTGCCGATGTGGCGGTGAACCGCATGAAAGCCGAAGAATCCTCTGGCTACCTGTTTTACAGCGCCGAGATGAACCAGCGCGCCAAAGAAAAATGGCAGCTTGAAGGCGAGCTGCGGCACGCCCTGGTGGCGCAGCAACTGGTGCTGTATTACCAGCCCAAAGTGAGTCTGCACACCGGCGAGATTGTGGGCGCAGAGGCCTTGATCCGCTGGCGCCATCCGGTCAACGGCATGGTGTCGCCAGCCAAGTTCATCCCGGTGGCCGAAGAAACCGGGCTGATTTTGGACATTGGCAGCTGGGTGCTTGACGAGGCCTGCCGCCAGCTGCGCGCCTGGCAAGACGCGGGGCTGCACATGCCCCCCATTGCCGTCAATTTATCTGCCCGCCAGTTTGACCGCTTGTTGCCACAGCGGCTGTGGGCCGTGCTTGAGCGCCACCAGTTGTCGCCCAAACTTTTGCAACTTGAGATCACCGAGAGCCTGCTGGTGCGTGGGGCAGAAGGCGTGATCAGCATCATGAACGAGCTGGTGGCCATGGGGCTGGCGCTGTCGATGGACGACTTTGGCACGGGCTACTCCAGCCTGTCATACCTCAAGAAATTTCCGATCACCACGCTCAAAATTGACCGTGCTTTTGTCATTGGCGTACCCGCCGATGAAAACGACTGTGCCATTGCCCGCGCCATCGTCACCCTGGCCAAGCAGTTGCGCCAAGAGCTGGTGGCCGAGGGGGTGGAAACGCCCGAGCAAATGGCGTTTTTACGCGGCTTGGGCTGTGATCAACTGCAAGGCTATCTGTTCAGCCCGCCAGTGACAGTGCCAGAGTTTGAGCGCATGGTGCAATCTGGTGCCAAGCTGGCGCTAGGCTGAGTTGACTGGGAAACATGCCCACCACCCACTCACCGCTGGTTCACAGACACCTGGCCAAAGGCACTTTGCGCCTGGCGTGGCAAGCAGCGCCAATAAGACGGATGCGCTTGCACAGTACCACCCAGCGCCGCAGCAGCCTGCCAGCCCCAGCGCGGTTGGTACAAAAAAGCCCGCGCCAACGCCACCAGGTCAGCCTGGCCTGAGGCCACCACAGCTTGCGCCTGCTCGGGTTCGGTGATCAAGCCCACGGCAGTGGTGACCATGCCAGTGGCTTGCCGGATGGCTTGCGCAAACGGCACTTGGTAGCCTGCACCCAAACTGATTTTTTGCAGCGGCGACACCCCCGCGGAAGACACGTGCATGAAGTCACACCCCGCCGCCTTGAGCCGCTGGGCAAAGGCCATGCTTTGGGGCAAATCCCAACCGCCCTCGACCCAGTCGGTGGCGGACAAACGCACGCCCAGCACGCCGTCAAATGCCAACCGAAGTGCCGTAAATACCTCCAGCGGAAAGCGCACCCGGTTGTCAAAATTGCCGCCATAGGCATCGGTGCGGACATTGGCCAAGGGCGACAAAAATTGGTGCAGCAAATAGCCGTGAGCGCAGTGCAGTTCAATGGCCTCAACCCCCATGCGCTGGGCGCGCTGCGCCGCCGCCACAAAAGCCGCCACGATGTCAGCCATGCCAGCCGCCGTGAGCGCTTGCGGAGGCGACTCTGATGGCAAATGCGGCAAGGCTGACGGCGCCACGGTTTGCCAGCCCCCTTGCGCAGGCGACAGCAATTGCCCACCCTGCCACGGCACGGCGCTGGAGGCCTTGCGCCCTGCATGCGCCAGTTGCAGGCACACCGTGGTGGCTGGTGCCAAGGCGCGTGCCCGCTGCAAATGTGCCGCCAACGCGGCCTCAGTGCGGGCGTCCCACAAACCCAAACACTGTGGTGTGATGCGGCCTTCAGGCAGCACTGCCGTGGCCTCCAGGGTCACCATGGCGGCACCGCTGTTGAGCAAACTGCCCCAATGCATCAGGTGCCAGTCGGTGGTACAGCCTTCATCGGCTTGGTATTGGCACATGGGCGCCACCACCAGGCGATTGGGCAGCGTCAACCCGCCGCGTGGTGAAGGCAGGTGCAGGGGAGAAAAGAGTTCGCTCATGAAAAAATCCTGGTTGGGTGATGGCAGGTTAAGGCCGGCAGCAAAGCATAGCCCATGGCTAATGGTTTCATCACACGATTGACCTTTGACGCAGGTGGTGGAGGCCTCAAGCAGTCCAGTAACTGAAAGCGCACTTTTGGCCCGCCATAAAATCAACAAGAGTTCATTCATTCCGAGCAAAGCAGTCACGCTGGCATTGAACCCTGTGCCAGCATTGAAACACCCTCAAAGTTACCCCCATGCGATGACGTGTCTGCTTTAACCATTGCGTCATTTGCACATTTTTCTGTTTTTCAAGTTTTTTAAGGAGTTCCCCTCATGACGATCAAGATTGGTATCAACGGCTTTGGCCGCATCGGCCGCAACGTATTGCGCTCAGCCCTGCAAAATTTCAGCGACATCGAGGTAGTGGGTATCAATGACCTGCTGGAGCCTGAGTACCTGGCCTACATGCTGCAATTTGACAGCGTGCATGGCCGTTTCAAGGGCGAAGTCTCGGTTGAAGGCAACACACTGGTCGTCAACGGCAAAAAAATCCGCCTGACGCAAGAGCGTGACCCGGCCAACCTGAAATGGAGCGAGGTGGGTGCCGACATCGTGATCGAATCCACGGGCATCTTTCTGGACAAGGCTGGTGCGCAAAAGCACATCGACGCGGGGGCCAAAAAAGTCATCATGTCTGCCCCCAGCAAGGACGACACCCCGATGTTTGTGTTTGGTGTCAACAGCGCCAGCTACGCCGGTCAAGCCATCATCAGCAATGCGTCATGCACCACCAACTGCCTGGCCCCGCTGGCGATGGTGATCAACAACAAGTTTGGCATCAAACGTGGCTTGATGACCACCGTGCACGCGGCTACCGCCACACAAAAAACCGTGGACGGCCCAAGCAACAAAGACTGGCGCGGCGGCCGCGGCATTCTTGAAAACATCATTCCATCCAGCACCGGCGCCGCCAAGGCGGTGGGCGTGGTGATTCCGGCGCTGAACAAAAAACTCACCGGCATGTCGTTCCGTGTGCCGACCAGTGACGTGTCGGTGGTCGATTTGACCTGCGAACTCAACACCAGCGCCACCATGGCCGAAATCTGCGCCGAGATCAAGGCCCAGTCCGAAGGCGCCTTGAAAGGCATCCTGGGCTACACCGACCAAAAAGTGGTGGCCACCGATTTCCGTGGCGAGACCCGCACCAGCGTGTTTGATGCCGATGCCTCCATCGCGCTGGACGGCACTTTTGTCAAGCTGGTGAGCTGGTATGACAACGAATGGGGATACTCCAACAAGTGCCTGGAAATGGTGCGCGTGGTCGCCAAGTAAAGCTGGTTTTTTTATGCTCACTCTCAACCTGGCTGACTTTTCCCTTGAACACTTCATGGCCTGCTATTGGCAGCAGCAGCCGCTGGTGATTCGCCAAGGTTTTCAAGATTTTGAAGACCCTATCAACGCCAATGACCTGGCTGGCTTGGCCATGGAAGAAGCGGTGCAATCGCGCTTGATCTTCAAAAAAGGCGATAAATGGCAGGCTGAAAGCGGGCCATTTGAGTCGTACAAGCGTTTTGGCAAAACTGACTGGTCGCTGGTGGTGCAGGCTGTCAACCACTATTCTCCAGAAGTAGCTGAGCTGGTCAAGCCCTTTGCCTTCATTCCTAAATGGCGCTTTGATGATGTGATGGTGAGTTATGCCACGCCGGGCGGCGGTGTCGGGCCGCACATTGACTTGTATGACGTGTTCATTTGCCAAGGCTCTGGCCGCCGACGCTGGCGTGTGGGCGACATTGGCAATCACAAGCAGTTTGCCGCACATGCCGCGCTGCTGCACACCGAGCCGTTTGAGGCCATCATCGATGTGGAACTGCTGCCGGGTGACATTTTGTACATCCCGCCGGGCTTTCCGCATGACGGCGTGACTCTGGAAAGCTCTTTGAGCTTCTCGGTGGGTTTTCGCGCAAAGTCTGGCTGCGACATGCTCAGCGGTCTGGCTGACCACGTGATTGACAAAGATCTGGGCAAAACCCTGCTGGCTGACCCCAAACGCCCGATAGCGCACCAGCAAGGCCGCATTGACACCAGCGACCTGACGCTGATCCGTGCCAATATCCAAAACCTGCTGGACAACGAAGCCCTGATGGCTGACTTTGCCGGCAGTTATTTCTCTGCCACCAAGTGCGCACTGGACTTGCAGGCGCTGGATGACCCGCTCGACACAGCCGACATGCTGGCGCAATTACAAGACCAACCATTGATCCGCACTGGTGGCCTGCGCTGCTTTTATGTGGATGCCACCATCGATCAAGGTGTGTGCTATGTCGACGGTGAGCGCTATGCGTTTGGCGCTGACCTGGCCGCCAGCCTCATGGCGCTGTGTGACCATGATGAAATCACTGCCAACTTGCTGGCACCGGCGCTGAACCACCCCGAGTTTGCCCGTCAACTGACCGACTGGGTCAACGCTGGTTACTGGTATTTCAACGACTAACGGTCTTGTGTTTTCCCATGCCGCGTTTTTATTGCCCCACACCGCTGGTCAGCACCGCGCTGCTGGACTTGCCAGAAGGTGCCGCACGACATGTGCAGGTGCTTCGCCTTCAGCCAGGTGATGCCATCACTTTGTTCAATGGTGTGCCAGATGCGCAAGGGTGCTATGGCGAATGCGCCGCCCGCGTGACACACATGGGGCGCAGCAGTGTGCAAGTGCAGGTAGGTGAATGGACTGCCACTGCTCGGGAGAGTCAACACGCTGTCCATCTGGCAGTGGGCATGCCGGCCAATGAACGTATGGATTGGTTGGTAGAAAAAGCCGCCGAGCTGGGTGTGGTCAGCATCCAGCCACTGATGACCGAGCGCAGCGTGTTGCGTTTGAGCGGAGAGCGCGCCTCCAAAAAGCAAGTGCATTGGCAAAGCGTGGCGGTGGCGGCGTGCGAGCAATGTGGTGGCAATCGGATACCTCACATACACGCAGTCATGAACTTGCCTCAGTGGTTAAAAACTGTTCCAGAGCCCATGCCTGGTGCAAAAGATGTTCAAATTTTGAAGCTTCTCTTGTCATTACGGGCAGGCGCACAAAGCTTGACCACACATGTGCACGACCTATCTGGCGAAAGCGCAGTGCCAGCCAGCACCCACATCGTTTTTTTATCTGGCTCCGAAGGCGGTTTATCTGAGGCTGAAGAAACCGCCGCCACAGCCACAGGCTTTCTCCCCACCACACTGGGGCCGCGTGTGCTGCGCGCTGAAACCGCGGCACTGGTAGCTTTAGCAAAATTGCTTTAAGGACACTCTGCATAACTCTGGCGAGAGTGTGGTAGTGCGGATCGGGATGGGATGCAAGGCGCCGTTTTGCAGCCAATAGCCGTAGCTATTGGCAAAAAATGCAACGCAGCAGACCGCCCGAGGCCGCGCTGCCACAACTCGCAGGGAGTTGTGCAGAGTGTCCTTAAGGATGTGACACAGAAAAACAACTGGCTGGCGAATGTCGTCGTAACGAAATGCTACGACTTAAGCCACACCTTTGAAAAGCTGGGCGGATTCAAGTCTGAACCATCCCATGACTGGTGCGGCTGGCGGGGATCGAACCCACGACCCTTGGCTTCGGAGGCCAATACTCTATCCACTGAGCTACAGCCGCAACGCTGAAAAGCAGGTGCATTCTCGCACAGGCAACCCAGCCACCAGATCGCAGCCCTTTGCGCTGGCCTGGCTCGCCCTGCAGCGTGGCGACAATCATGGCTTTCACACCTTCACCGTTTTGATTGCCTCATGACCAGCCCTTCCCCCTTGACCCTCAAACTGCCTGTTGGCTGCACTTTTGCCGACCTGAAACTGCGCCGCTGTGCCGACGATGCCATTGACCTCGACATGGACCTGGTCAAGCGGGTGTGCCAGCTCAACGGGCTTGACTTTGGCAAAGTGTGCCAAGACCCCGGCCCGGTGGTGTCGAACATTTTGAGCGTTTGGTATAAAACTCACCTCAGCACAGGTGGCGCCCCTGATGCGGTGATGGAAGCCTTGATTGCGCCTGGCCAGCGCCCGCAGTGACAACCTCTAAGAACTCTTATTTTTATAGCTTCTCATGCAAGTAGAATAAGCGCTAGAGCCCATTTTTACCTTACAAAACCATGACCTTTCCCAACGCCTTTGAAAACCTGAATGTGGTTGCACAGCAAGCCCTGCTGTCACCCAGCGCCTTGCATGAGGCCGTGCCCGCCACGGCGCAGGCCAGCCAGACCGTGAGCCAGGCGCGTGCCACGGTGGCGCGCATTTTGAACGGGCAAGACCCGCGCTTGCTGGTGGTGGTGGGGCCGTGCTCCATTCACGACCTGGCCGCTGCACGCGACTACGCGCAGCGCCTCAAGGCCTTGGCCGACGCGCTGAGTGACACGCTGTTCATTGTGATGCGGGTCTACTTTGAGAAACCACGCACCACCGTAGGCTGGAAAGGGCTGATCAACGACCCGCGCATGGACGACACGTTTCGCATCGAAGAAGGCCTGCACCTGGCACGCCAACTGTTGGTTGACCTGAATCACATGGGCTTGCCCTGCGGCACCGAGGCACTTGACCCCATCACCCCACAATACCTGGGCGACCTGATTGCCTGGAGCGCCATTGGCGCGCGCACCACCGAGAGCCAAACCCACCGCGAGATGGCCAGCGGTTTGTCGAGCCCGGTAGGGTTTAAAAACGGTACCGACGGCAGCTTGGAGGTGGCACTCAACGCCATGCTTTCCAGCGCCCAGCCGCACACCTTTTTGGGCATCAATGGCGACGGCCAGGTGGCCTTGACGCAAACCCGTGGCAACGCTTATGGCCATTTGATTTTGCGCGGTGGCTCGCAGCCCAATTACGACTCGGTGGCGGTGGCCGAGGCAGCTGCCGAGCTGGCCAAAGCCAAGCTACCGGTCAACATCGTGGTGGACTGCAGCCACGGCAATTCGCGCAAAAACCACGCGCTGCAAAGCCTGGTGCTGAAAGATGTGGTGGGGCAGATGGTGGACGGCAACCGCGCCATCAAAGGCGTGATGCTTGAGTCAAATCTGTTGGAAGGCAACCAAAAGCTAGGCACCGACCCAGCGCAACTGCGCTACGGCGTGTCGATCACCGACGCCTGTCTGGGCTGGGAAGCCACCGAAGCCGGGTTGCGCGAGGCGGCGCAGCGCCTGGCTGGCCGGTAAAAAAATCAAGCCGCCAGCGCCGCAGCGATGTCCTGGCGCAAGCTCTCGGGGGTGTCGGTGGGGGCATAGCGCTTGAGCACCTGGCCGTCTTTGCCCACCAGAAATTTGGTGAAGTTCCATTTGATGGCTTTGCTGCCCAGCAGACCTGGCGCTTGCTCGCACAACCAGGCATAAAGTGGGTGAGCGTCTGAGCCGTTGACATTGACCTTGGCCATCATTGGAAACGTCACGCCATAGTTGAGCTGGCAGAACTCGGCAATGGTGCTGTTGCTGCCGGGGTCTTGGGCACCAAACTGGTTGCACGGGAACCCCAGCACCACCAAGCCTTGCGCCACATAGGCTTGGTGCAGCTGCTCCAGCCCGGCAAACTGGGGCGTGAAGCCGCAGGCACTCGCGGTGTTGACAATCAACATCACTTGGCCTGTGTAGGCTTTCAGCGCCACTGTTTGGCCGTCAATCCCCAAAGCTTCAAAGTCGTATACCGTGGTCATGTGGATGTCCTTCAAGAAAAACGCTGTGACTTTTTTAACTGGGCCGGGCCCAGCTCAAATTCACTTGTGCGTCAGCTTAAGACAAACCTCAAACACCCACCGGCAACGCGTTCATTCGCTTTGTGAGGCTTTTTGCAAGATCACATACATGGCGTCTTTCAGGCGCAGTTTTTCTTTTTTCAGGGTTTCAATTTCTGCTGGCGTGCTGGGCTCGGTGCGCGAAGCCATGCGTTTGACCTGCTGGTCGAGCGTGTTGTGCTGCTGAAACAGGCTGTGAAAATGGGCGTCGCTGGTTTTGAGCTGGGTGATGAGTGCACGGTATTCAGGAAACATGAAAACTCCAAAAAGTTGAACCAAACCTGCAGCGCAGCGCTTGAGCCAACGCCGCTGCCACAGCCAGAAATTCATTATGTGCCCCAACGTTTTCGGGAAAACCCTCATTG
Source organism: Rhodoferax sp. (assembly GCF_028715765.1). Taxonomy (GTDB): domain Bacteria; phylum Pseudomonadota; class Gammaproteobacteria; order Burkholderiales; family Burkholderiaceae_C; genus Rhodoferax. The sequence goes on along the minus strand of NZ_JAQURE010000007.1, from coordinate 20,784 downwards.
AGTCGATCCAGGCCATTGATTTGCTCCTTTAAAAGGAGTGCCTCACGCTTATTTGATAAGCGCTAGAGTGTTGTCAACGTCAAGGCTGAATTGCTAAATTTTGTGCCAAGCGAAATGCTAGGTGTCGCAAGCCCACCGCCATCACCCCATCCCCAACCGGGTAAGGCTCACCGTCTGCGCCGCCATGCACCAAAAATTTGTGGTCGGGTTTCAAATCTTCGCAGGCGCTGTAAAAACCACGGCGCGGTTTGGCGTTGCTGCCTTTCTTCACTTCAATGGCCATCAGACCCAGGCCAGGGGTATCCATCAGCAGGTCAATCTCGGCACCGTTGCTGCTGCGGTAGAACCCGCAATGGGCGTTGCGTGGCGCAGCATTGAGCAGGGTTTCAATCACGAAGCCTTCCCAACTGTTACCCACCACCGGGTGCGACAGCAGGGCGTCGTGTGAGTCAAGCCCAAGCAAGGCGTGCAACACACCGCTGTCGCGCACATAGACTTTGGGCGACTTGACCAGGCGTTTGCCCAGGTTGCTGTGCCAGGGTGGTAATTTGCGCATCAGCATCAGGTCGGCCAGCATGTCCAGGTAGCGATGCACGGTTTTGGCGTCAATCATCAGGCCTTTGGCGAGCTGTGACACATCGAGCAAGCCGCCCTGCAAGTGCGCCAGCATGGTCCAAAGGCGGCGCAGTGTTTGTGCGGGTAAGCGCGCGCCGTAGCTGGGCAGTTCGCGCTCCAGGTAGGTGTTGATCAGGTTGTGCCGCCAGTCCACGCTCTTGTCATCAGCGCTGGCCAGCAGGCTGTTGGGGAACCCGCCGCGCAGCCACAAGGTGTTTTGCTGATCTTGCGCCAATTCCAGCGCTTGCAGCGGCGGCAACTCCAGGTAGGCCACCCGTCCGGCCAGGCTTTCGCCCGACTGGCGCAGCAGTTCGCCGGTGGCTGAGCCCAGCAGCAGGAAACGTCCCGTGGTTTGCCCGGCACGACGGCCTTCGTCGATCAAACTGCGCAGCACAGGAAAGAGCTCTGGCATGTGCTGCACTTCGTCCAGGATCACCAACCGCTGGCTGTGCAGCGACAGATAGGCTTCGGAGTCGGTGAGTTTCTGCCGGTCACTGGGGCGTTCGATGTCCAGGTAAATCGCGCCGCGTGCGTCCCCAATGCACCGAGCCAGCGTGGTCTTGCCCACCTGGCGCGCACCCAGCAAGACCACCGCGGGGTAATCTGACAGTGCCGTTTGAATGAAAGGGAACAACTTGCGATCAATCATCCATGCATTATAAGGATTTAGATGCATTTTTTGCATGGTTAAATGGACCACGCCAGATGCTTTGCCAACACCGCACTGGTCACGCTGGCCCCCCTGCGACTAACATGTCAATGCAAAGAAAGCAGCCCGATGCCAAACACGCCTACGCCCACCCACACCAGCGCAAGAATGCCAACCTGGTTCATCCCGCACGGGGGTGGCCCCTGTTTCTTTATGGACTGGAGCCCACCCGACGCGTGGCACGCCATGGCGGATTTTTTGAAGCGTTTGGCCTCAACCTTGCCGCGGACGCCTCAAGCCATCGTGGTGGTGTCAGCGCATTGGCTAGCGCCGCGATTTACCGTGACCAGCGGGTCACAGCCGGAACTCATTTATGACTACCACGGTTTCCCGCCCCACACCTATGAACTCAAGTACCCCGCTGCCGGTGCGCCAGCGCTGGCTAATCAAATCGTCAAGACCTTGAACGCCGCTGGCATTGCCAGTGCCCAGAACAGCCAGCGTGGCTTTGATCACGGCGTGTTCATTCCGCTCAAACTGATCTTTCCAGAAGCCCACATTCCGGTGGTGCAACTCTCATTGCACACCTCGCTAGACCCAGCGCAGCACTTGGCAGCTGGCCGGGCGCTGGAAACCTTGCGCGATCAGGATGTGCTGCTCATTGGCAGCGGCATGAGCTTTCACAACATGCGGGCTTATGGCAATCCGGCCTTTGGACCCATCTCTGATGCCTTTGACGCATGGCTGACCCATGCAGTTGCATCCAACCCACCAGAGCGTGACCAACTTCTGACCCACTGGGAGCAAGCGCCCGGCGCCCGGCAATGCCACCCGGCACGTGCCGAAGAACACCTGATTCCTCTGATGGCTGTGGCGGGTGCCGCCGGTCTTGATGTGGGGCGAAAAATATTCTCAGATCGGGTGCTGGAGACCACCCTGTCGGCCTTTAGCTTTGGCTGAGGCGCGATCACCGTTTCTGCTGCTGCGCGGTCTTGTGGCTTGCACCACCATGCAAAATACGCGCTCCGCACATCAACCAGCACATTTGCCATGTTCCATTACCTCACCGTCCCCGTTACCCCGTTCGCCCAAAACTGTTCGCTGGTGTGGTGCAGCCAAACGCTGCAGGCGGCGGTGATTGACCCCGGCGGCGACCTGGATGTGCTGCTGGCTGAAGTCAAGCGCCGGGGCTTGACGCTGGGGCAGATCTGGCTGACCCACGCCCACATCGACCACGCTGGTGCAGCCGGTGAATTGGCGCAAAAGCTGGGGCTGCCCATCATCGGGCCGCACACAGCAGACCAATTCTGGATTGACGGCCTGCCGCAGCAAAGCCAGATGTTTGGTTTTCCACCGGCCTTGTTGTTCAAACCGACCCGCTGGTTGGTGGACGGCGACACCGTCACAGTGGGCCACTGCACGCTGCAAGTGCGCCATTGCCCGGGGCACACGCCGGGGCATGTGGTGTTTTATTCGCCCGAGGCCAAGCGTGCCTTTGTCGGCGACGTGCTGTTTGCTGGCTCGGTGGGGCGCACTGATTTCCCACAAGGCAACCATGCCGATTTGATGACCAGCATCAAAACCCGCCTCTGGCCCATGGGCGACGACACCGTGTTCATCCCCGGCCATGGCCCCGAGAGCACGTTTGGCCGCGAGCGCCGCACCAACCCCTATGTCACAGAAGTTTGACGCTATTGATTAAAGAGCTGCTTACGCTCTATTCATAAGCTCTAGAGGTTGATTTGGCTTATAAAAATGCCCGGAACAAGCCGGGCATTTTTGCGAGAGCCGGGGTTTGACCCGCGTAGCTACAGCGCCTTGCCAAAAATCATGTCAGGCAATGTGTCACTACAACATCCCCAACATGCGCGGGAACCACAGGCTCAAGGGCGGGTAATACGTCACCAGCATCAAAAAGGCCAGCATCGCCAGCAACCACGGCCACACCGCCACCGTCAGCTCAGTGATACCCATCTTGGTGATGCCGCTGGCCACATACAGGTTCAGCCCCACCGGCGGGTGGCACATGCCCACTTCCATGTTCACCACCATCATGATGCCAAAATGCACCGGATCAATGCCCAGCTTGATCGCCACCGGAAACAAGATTGGCGCAAAAATCAGCACGATGCTGGAAGGCTCCATGAAGTTGCCCGCCAGCAGCAAGATCACGTTGCACGCCAGCAAGAAGGTCACCATGCCCAGGCCGTGACCGAGCATCCAGTCGGCCAGTGCCTGCGGAATGTTCTCGTTGGTCATGATGAAGCTGAATAACACCGCGTTGGTGATGATGTACAGCAGCATGGCGCTCATGTTGGCCGAGCTCAGCAGCACGCGCGGCACGTCTTTCAGACCCATGTCCTTATAGACAAACACCGCCACGATGAAGGCATACACCGCACTCATCGCCGCGGCTTCGGTGGGCGTGAACATGCCGGAATAAATGCCGCCCATCACGATCACGATCAGCAGCAGCCCCCAGGCCGAGGCCTTGAAGGTGCGCAGCCGTTCAGCCCAGCTGGCCTTGGGCAGACGCGGGTAGTTGAACTTGCGGGCACGGTAAAACGTGACACCGCCCAGCACGCCGGCCAGCACCAGGCCGGGAATGACCCCAGCCATGAACAGCGCACCCACGCTTGTGTTGGTGGCCACCGAATACATCACCATCACAATCGAGGGCGGAATCAAAATGCCCAGCGCACCCGAGGTGGTGATGACACCAGCGCCGAAGCTCTTGGGAAAACCCGCCTTGGTCATGGCTGGCAACAAAATCGAGCCAATCGCCACCACCGTGGCCGGACTGGAGCCAGACACTGCCGCAAACAAAGCGCAACCCAGCACCCCAGACAGACCCAAGCCGCCATACCAGTGACCGACCATGCTGGAGGCAAAGTTGATCATTCGCCGCGCCACACCGCCGTGGGTTAAAAAGTTACCCGCCAGAATGAAGAACGGGATCGCCATGATCTCAAACTTCTCAATGCCGGTGAACAGCTTCAAAGCCACCGACTCCAGCGGCACCTGGGTAAAACCAAACAGAAAGGTCAGCACTGTCAGGCCGAGCGAGATCGACACCGGCATGCCGGTGAGCATGAGCACCAGCAACAGGATAAAAATAATTGCGGCGTTCATTTGGCAACCTCTTCTTCCAGACCATCCACATGGCCGTGGTCATGGTGTGGCAGGGTGCCGGTTTTGATGAAGGTCACCAACACTTGCAGAAAGCGAAAGCACATCAGCGTGGAGCCCAGCGGCACGGCGCTGTAGACCATCCAGGTGGGCCACTCCAGGTCAGGTGTGGTGGGGCCTTCAGGCAGGTCGCCCACGTCCATGCCCAGCAGGCTCAACCACCAGTGGTGAGCGCCGTTCTCCCAAACAAAACCTGCGGCCAGGGTGGCCACTATGCCGGTAAACAGGGCACCAGCGGCCAGGCCGATGATGACGAATTTGCTGCGCATTTTGTCGTCTAGGCGGTTGATCATCACGTCCACCCCGACGTGAATGCCAGTGCGCACCCCGTAGGCTGCGCCGAATTTGCACATCCATACAAACATGATGATGCACAGCTCTTGCGCCCAGCCCAGGTTAAGAGCCAGCAGCCAGTCTTGTACGCCGGGGATGGGCAGCCCGGCGGCATAGCGGTGCACCACCGCAACAAAGATGATGAGTGTGGCACCTCCCATCAGGAAGGTGATCAGCCATTCTTCCAGGTGATCAAGAATTTTCATGGGAGGTTTGCCTCAAAAATCTGAGTGAATAATGCTTTTACAAAAAGGGATGCACAACAAAAACCCCAGTCGATACGGGTTCGACCGGGGTGGATGCGTGGGTCTGGATTACAGCTTGGCCGGATCGAAGCCGGTGGCCTTGTAGAACTGCTGCAGCGTGCCCTTGCCAATGCGGTCTGCCATTTTCAGGTGCACGGGAGCCATGGCTTTTTTCAGAGCCAGGCGTTCCTCGGCAGTAGGGGTGTAGACGGTGGTCTTGCCGCTCTTCTTCACACCTTCCAGTGACTTGTCATTTTCTTCCTTGGCAATCTGGTTGGCGTAAACGGTGGCCTCTTTCATGGCCTGTTCGAGTTGGCCACGCACGTCGGCGGGCAGACCGTCCCAGAACTTCTTGTTGGTGATCACCGCGTAACCCAGGTAACCGTGGTCGGTCAGGGTCATGTGTTTTTGCACTTCGTGCATTTTCTGGGTGTAAAAGTTGCTGATCGGGTTTTCGGTGCCGTCAACCACGCCGGTTTGCAATGCTTGGTAAACCTCAGAGAACGCCATCACCTGTGGAATGCCACCCACTGAGCGGATTTGCTCTTCAAGCACCTTGGACGACTGGATGCGGAATTTCTTACCCTTGAAATCAGCCGGTGCCTTCAGTGGCGAATTGGCTGAGAACGACTTGAAGCCATTGTCCCAATAAGCCAGACCCTTGATGCCTTTAGGCTCCAGTTTGGCCAGCAGCGCAGCGCCTTCAGGGCCTTGCGTCACTTTGTGCAGTTCGGCATAGCTGTCGAACATGAAGGGCAAGTCAAAGGCTTCAAAGTCTTTCACGCCCAAGGGGCCGAATTTGGCCAGCGACGGAGCCAGCATTTGCACCGAGCCGATTTGCAGCGCTTCCATTTCTTCCTTGTCTTTGTACAGGGCACTGTTGGCATAGACCTCAACCTTGACCTTGCCCTTGGTCAGTTCGGCCGCCTTTTGGGCGAAAAATACCGAGGCTTTTCCCTTGGGCGTGTCTGCAGCAACAACGTGGCTGAACTTGATGATGGTTTGAGCAGTTGCGCTCAAACCAACGGCCAACAAAGCAGCAGCCAGGACAAATTTCAATTTCATAGATGTCTCCTCATAATTAAGAATGAAAAACGAAGCAACCCAAGGTTAAAGGCGCTGCAGTTTTCACGCAACTGTGGCCTTCAACAGCTAGGGTTAACCCTGTGCTTGGTCACGTCAATTTCTGGACTCGCGCATGGCCATTTGCAGCGCTTGCGTCCACCCAGACCCCATGCGATTTACAAAAGCTTGTTGCACTGGCTGCACCGCCAGACGCAAACGATTTCGCTGCACAGTGGTGAGCTGATGGACATTGATGTTGCCCGCCTGGCGCAAGGCTTGCAGCGCCTGGTCGTTTTGCGTGTCGGCAATTTGGTTGGCAAACGCCAGTGCTTCTTGCAGCGCTTGGGCAATCAACTCGCGGTCAGCGCGCTGCAGGCTTTGCCAAAAGCGCTGGTTGGTGACCACCGCGTAGCCCAGGTAGCCATGGTCGGTCAGGCTCACATCGGTCTGCACCTCGTGCATGGCCTGCGTCCAAAAATTGGAAATCGGGTTCTCGGTGCCATCCACCACACCGCTGGCCAAGGCCTGGCGCGTTTCGCTAAAGGCCAGCGTGACCGGAACAGCGCCCAGCGCCCGCATTTGCGCCGCAATCACGCGCGAGGCCTGCACCCGCATGCGCAGACCGACAAAGTCTTTGGGCTCCAGCAGCGGGCGGTTAGCGCTCATTTGCTTGAAGCCGTTGTCAAAGAAACCCAGCCCCTCTAGCCCTTGGTGGGTCAAGCCCTTGAGCAGTTTTTGCCCCAACGCGCCTTGCGTGATGCGGCGCACGGCGGCCAGATCGTCAAACAAAAAAGGCAAGTCAAACAGCTCAAACTCGGGCAACCCAATGCGCCCAAATTTGGACAACGACGGTGCCACCAGGTCGACCGCGCCGAGCTGCAGCGCCCGCATTTCGTCGTGGTCGCCATACAACTGCGCGTTGGGGTAAACCTGCACGCCAACGCGCCCGCCACTGCGCTGTGCCACCAACACCTTGAAACGCTCTGCGGCCAGCCCCTTGGGGGTTTCTTCGGCCACCACATGCGAAAAGCGCAGGGTGATGTCGGGCTTGTGCTGGCTCCATGCCGCCGTTGGCAGGGCTAGCCCAGCGGCACCGGCCTTGAGCAGGCTGCGCCGTGGCAGTGGGTGGGCAGCCCAGCGGGGCATGATTCGCTTGGCGCTGTGCCTTAACGCAGGCGCTCAGGCTGAGCCGCGCCGGGCAGCAAGCGGTCTTCCAGCTCACCCACACAGGCGCTGAGCGAATTGGCTGACTGCTCCAGGCTGGTTTGCAGGTGTTTCTCAAGCGCATCCAGGCGCGCCAGCACGGCTTGCTGCGTGGCCAGGTTTTGGTCTGCTTGCTGTTTCAAGCCAGTTTCCAGAAAACCACGCAACTCGGTAAAACGCGAAGCCTCGGCCTTGTCAGCCAGTTCACGGTTGGTTTGCAATTCTTTGGCGTTGCGGCGGCCATCAAACAAAGCGGTGGACTGCAAATACAGCACATACACCAGCAAATACGCCACCACAAACATCATCAGCCCCAGCATGATCAACCCCAGCGGGGCTTGCAAAGTGGTCACGCCAAACGACAGCGATGTGTTGGTCAAAAAAGCCGTCCAGTTCAACGCGGTAAAGGCGCCAATCAGGGTCAACAGCAAAATCAAAAAAAGACTGCGAATGCGCATGGGTTAACTCCTTCAGGTGGTTAAACAGGGTGCGCTTAATGGTACACCATCTCGCTATGATGCCCATTTTGCGCACACCCCCCTGACATGCCACTTGCCCCCGCCGCGGTAGACCACACGCTCGACTTTGCGTTGCTGCACCAGTCGGCCGGGCGCCATGGTGCGCGCAACCGGCGCGCCTTGGGCTGGCTGCTGGGCTTGTTGGCGCTGTTGCTGGGCTCGGTGGTCACGCTGCTGCTGTACCTGAACAATTTTGAGCAGGAAGAGGCGGCCCGGCGCCGCGCCGCAGACGCGCAGTGGCTGGAGCAAAGCGTGCAATTCCACTTTCGCCGGCTGGAAGACGACTTGCTGCTGCTGGCACGCCAGGCGGTGCAACAAGCGCCGGCCAGCAGCCCCGCGCCGCTGGCCGAGGCTGACTTGAAAGCCGGTTTGCTGTGGCGTGCGCCCGGGGTGGTGCTGGCAAGCGGCTGGCTGCCTGCTGCGCCCTTGAACCCCGCACCCGCTCAAACCGCCTCTGAGGCACGCACCGCCCCGGCGCGCTGGCCGCAAGACTGGGCCGCCCACCCAGACAACGCGCAGGCCTTGGCGCTGATGCAAAGCACCAGCCAGGGGCTGCGCCGCGCCGCCTACGCCGGCTTGATGCGGCAGGCAGACGGCAGCGCCAGCGACGTGATCTGGCTGGCCGTGCCCTTGTTTGAGCGGGGCCAGTTTGCCGGCAATTACCTGGTGGCGGTGGCGGTCAAGCAGGCGCTGGCGGCCCTGGTGCCAGGCTGGTTTACCCAAGACCACAGCGTGCAGTTGCTCACCGACGAGGCCACGGCGCAGCCCGACAGCGCTTACCGCGTGGGGCTGAACTTGCCGGGCGTTGACTTGTTTGTGCAGGTGGCGCTCACCCAAGCCCAGCCAACCACCGTGCCGCGCATATTTTTCTTGGTGGCGCTGCTGTTTTTGGCGGGCATGCTGGTCAGCCTGTACGCACTGCGGCGCGATTTCTCCAAGCGCCAGCAGGTGCAAGCGCTGTTGCAAACCCAGGTGGCACTGCGCACCGCCATGGAAAACTCGGTCACCATTGGCCTGCGTGCCTGGGACCTGAGCGGCAAGATTTTGTATGTCAACACTGCCTTTTGTCGCATGGTGGGCTACAGCGCGGCAGAGCTCATTGGCTGCGCCACACCGTTCCCTTACTGGCCAGCCGACCAGCGCGACCTGCTCGACAAAATCCACCAAGGGCTGATGACGCAAGGCACCCGTGGCGAGGGGCTGGAGGTGCAGTTTCAGCACCGCAGCGGCCAGCTGGTTGACGTGCTCATTCACGAAGCCCCGCTGAACTCGGCCACGGGCGAGCAAATGGGCTGGATGAGCTCGGTGCTTGACATCAGCGAGCGCAAGCGCGCCCAGCGCATGGCCGCGCAACAGCAAGAAAAGCTGGAGGCCTCTGGCCGTCTGGTGGCGGTGGGCGAGGTGGCCTCCACCCTGGCGCATGAACTCAATCAACCGCTGGGCGCGTTAAGCAGCTTTGCCAACGGCCTGCTCAACCGGCTGCACACCGGCAACATCACCCTGCCCGACCTGCTGCCGGTGGTCGAGCGCATGGCGCGGCTGGCCGAGCGCGCGGGCGGCATCATCAAGCGGGTCAACGCCTTTGCCCGCCGGCGCGAGTTGTCGCGCCAGCGGCTTGACCTGGTGGCCTGCGTGCAGCGGGTGCTGGTGCTGCTGGCCGAAGACGCCGCACTACCCCCCGCCTGGGCGCTGCCCACCCACGCCGTCTGGATTGATGCCGACGAGCTGTTGCTGGAGCACTTGGTGAACAACCTGGTGAGCAACGCGCAAGACTGGGCGCCCCAAGGGGCGCAGCGGGCGCAAGTGTGGGTGGGCTTGCGGCTGGATGCGGCGCTTGGCATGGCCGAGCTGACAGTGGCCGACACCGGGCCAGGTGTCAGCGAAGAAGCCCAGGCCACCATCTTCAACGCCTTTGTCAGCCGCAAAGAAGGCGGCATGGGCATGGGACTGGCCATTTGCAGGTCGATTGTGGAAGCCCACCACGGCCGCATTGAAGTCAGCCGCGACCCGGTGCTGGGCGGCGCCCGCTTCACGGTGCGGCTGCCCTTGTCTGAACCCCCCACCCCAGCGGAGCTTGCATGACCTCACCACGCGTACACATTGTGGACGACGACCCCGACATTCGCGACGGCCTGGCCTGGCTGTTTGACTCGCGTGGTTTCAAGGCCGCCACCTGGGACGGAGGCCAGGCGTTTCTGGACGCTGCGCGCGCCCTGCAAGGCCAGTGGGAAAGCGCCGTGGTGCTGCTTGACATGCGCATGGCACCGCTCTCAGGCAGCGTCACCTTTGAGCAGCTCAAAGCGCTGGGCTGCCCCTGGCCGGTGCTGTTTTTAACCGGCCATGGTGATGTGGGCACCGCAGCGGCGGCGGTCAAACAAGGTGCCTGGGACTTTTTAGAAAAACCGTTTCAAGACAACGAGCTGGTTGACCGCGTGCAGCAAGCCCTGGCTGCGGCCCACGCCGCTCAGCAAGATGACGCGCAAACCCGCCGCCTGCGGCTGGCACTGGCCTCACTGAGCCCGCGCGAGCGCGAGGTGCTCGACGAGCTGATTCGCGGCCACTACAACAAAAACATTGCCGACCACCTGGGCATCACCCCGCGCACGGTAGAGTTTCACCGTGCCAACATTTTCGAGAAAATGGGGGTCAGCTCGGCTGTGGAGCTGGCCCACAAGCTGGGCCAGCTGGAACCCAAATCACAAGCCTAAAATCGACCTGTAGCGCTTATAAAACAAGCGTAAGCAGCTATTATTATTGAATAAAGGAAGCCACCATGACCCACCCCATCAAACGCATTGCAGTCAACACCGGCGGGGGCGACGCGCCTGGCCTGAACGCGGTCATCCAGTCGGTGATGATGGCCGCCGACAACCGTGGCTGGGACTGCTTTGGCATCCGCGATGGCTTCAACGGCATCTTGTTCCCCGAGCGTTACACCGAAGGCGGTGTGATGCGCCTCACGCGCGACCGGGTGCGCGGCATTGGCCACCTGGGCGGCACCATCTTGGGCACCACCAACAAAGGCAACCCGCTGCATTTTCCGGTCAACATGCCCGACGGCAGCGTGCGCGAAATTGACCGCTCGGACGAAATCATCACCTACTTTGCTACCCATGAAATTGACGCGCTGGTGTCGATTGGCGGCGACGGCTCACTGACCATTGCCGACGCCCTGCACCAAAAAGGCCTGCGCGTGGTGGGCGTGCCCAAGACCATAGACAATGACCTCGACAAAACCTTCACCACCTTTGGTTTTGATACCGCTGTGGGCTTTGCCACTGAATGCCTGGACCGCCTGCACAGCACCGCCGAGAGCCATCAGCGCGTGCTGGTGGTCGAGGTCATGGGGCGCTACGCCGGCTGGATTGCCTTGCACGCCGGCATTGCCGGCAATGCGCATGCCATTTTGATCCCCGAGATTGGCTTTGACATTGACAAAGTGGCGGCCAAAATCCGCGCCCGCGAGGCCAACGGCCACCTTTACTCCATCGTGGTGGTGGCCGAAGGCGCGCAAGCCCGCGACGGCCACCGCGAGCTGCTGGCCGCCGCCGAAGTGGGGCACGCCGAGCGCCTGGGCGGCATGGGCGAACGCGTGGCCGAGGCGCTGGCCAGAGAAACCGGCAAAGAAGCCCGCGTGGTGGTGCTGGGGCATTTGCTGCGCGGGGGCAGCCCCACCGCGTTTGACCGCTTGGCCGCACTGCGCTTTGGCGCTGCTGCCGTGCGCGCGCTGGACGCCGGCCACAGCGGCGTGATGGTGTCGCTGGGCGTGAACGGCGTGGACTATGTGGCACTGGAAGAAGTGGCCGGCCATATTCGCAACGTGCCCATGGGCAGCGATGCCCTGCAAACCGGGCGCGACCTGGGGATTTGCTTTGGCGATTGAGCCCACCCCACCCCTGCTGGTGGCTTGCCTGTGTGCGGCGTGGTGCAATGTGTGCACCGACTACCGCAGCCGCTTTGAGCAGGTGCAAGCCACCCTCACAGCCAGCCACCCAGACGCACGTTTTGTCTGGATTGACATTGAAGACGACGAAGCCTTGCTGCACCCACTGGATGTGGAAGACTTCCCCACGCTGCTGATTGCCTTGGGCGACACCCCCTATTTTTTCGGCCCGCTCACGCCGCAGGCGCAAACGCTGGAGCGCATGGCGCGCAACGCGATGAGCGCCACCACCGCCCCCGGCGTCACCGACCCGCATGTCAGCGCCGCCGTGCGCCGCATTCGGGCCGAGCCTCAAGCCCTTCGATAACCGCTGTGGCACTGACCCAGTGATCTCTTTCACCATGTACGCGAAAATTCTCACAAACATGGTGTAAACATCACAAAATCATTGACTTATTCCCTCTCCCCTTGGGAGAGGGTTAGGGTGAGGGCGGATGTTGGTGTCACTTTGTTGCGGGGAGCCCTCACCCCTGCCCTCTCCCAAAGGGAGAGGGCGTAAGACTCGCAGCACATCAGCTTGAATTGCACCCTCACCCCAGTGCGTCGTTCACTTGCTCGTGAAATTCTGCCAAGCCTTGCGCGGCTTGCACTTCTTTGGGCATGGCATCGCGCACCGAGAACACGCCCAGAATCTTCTTGGCATCGGTCACGATGGGCAAGTGTCTGAAACCGCGCTCAATCATGATCAGCACCGCATCAGTCACTTTGGTCTCGGGCGGCACGCAAATCGGGTTGCGCGTCATGATGTCAGCCACGGTGAGCGTGGCTGGGTCTTGCGCTTTGGCGATCACCCGGGTCATCAAATCGCGCTCGGTGACGATGCCAAGCAAGGTGGTGTTGGCATCAATCACCAGCACGCTGCCGCAGTTGGCACGCGTCATCACACAAGCTGCGGTGTAAACCGTGGCGCTGGGTTGCACGCTGACCACGTGGCGCTGCGCCATGGATTGAAATACGGTGCGTTCGGTCATGCTGTGCTCCTGTGGGTTTAGCTTAAAAACAATAGCTACTCACGCTCTATTCATAAGCGCTAGAGGCCATTTTGACGTATAACTTAACGCAGTGCCGCGTTGATCTTGTCGAGCGCTTTTGAGCCTGGGCACAACTGCTGCACACCCAGGCTGTTGAGCGGCTGGGCGCAGGTGTTGAGCGAGGTGTGCAAGTCGGTGGGCAGCGGGTCCAGGTAGAGCAAGCCGGTCACCACTTCGCCGCGCGCGGCGTGCGCATTCATGTAGCTCATCGCGGCGTAACGGTCGGTCGGGTCGTAGTCAGTGTGCAGCTTGCGCATGCGCAAGACCGAGCCGTCATGCTGCGCCACTTCCACCACTTCACCAGGCGCGTAACTGGTGGTGATTTCGCAGCCAGGCGCCACAAAGTCAATCACGCTCACCGCCTCGTCGTGCTGGCGGATGTATTCATAACTCTTGGTGCTGCCGCCGTGGTTGTTGAAGGTGACACAAGGGCTGATCACGTCTATGAACGCCGCGCCGCCATGCGCCAGCGCGCCTTTGATGAGCGGCACCAGCTGCGCTTTGTCGCCCGAGAAACTGCGCGCCACATAGGTGGCGCCCAGTTGCAGTGCAATGCCCACCAGGTCGACCGGGCTGTCGGTGTTGATGGCGCCTTTTTTGCTTTTGGAGCCACGGTCTGCGGTGGGCGAAAACTGCCCTTTGGTCAGGCCATAGACGCCGTTGTTCATCACGATGTAAGCCATGTTGACGCCGCGGCGCATGGCGTTGGCAAACTGCCCCAGACCAATCGAGGCCGAGTCGCCGTCGCCCGACACCCCCAAATACATCAGCTCGCGGTTGGCCAGGTTCGCCCCGGTGAGCACGCTGGGCATGCGCCCGTGCACGGTGTTAAAGCCGTGTGAGGCGCCTAAAAAGTAGGTGGGCGCTTTGGAGCTGCAACCAATGCCAGACATCTTGGCCACGCGGTGCGGCTCAATGTCAAGCTCCCAGCAGGCCTGGATGATGGCGGCGCTGATGCTGTCGTGGCCACAACCGGCGCACAGCGTAGAGACCGGGCCTTCGTAGTCGCGCCGGGTGTAGCCCACCTTGTTTTGCGTCAGCGTGGGGTGGTGCAGCCGGGGTTTGGCAAGGTAGGTCATACAGTCTCCTTCAAAAGCGCCAGCTTGGCGGCAATGGCGCTGACGATGAAGCGCGCGGTGATGGGCGTGCCGTCGTAGTGCAGCACTTTGACCAGTTGTTTGGGGTTGGCATCAAGCTCGGTGACCAGCAGGGTGCGCATTTGGGCATCGCGGTTTTGCTCCACCACAAACACCGTGTCGTGCGCCGCCAGGAAGGCCTCCACCGAGGCCGGGAACGGAAACGCCAGCAAGCGCAGGGCATCCAGATGCACGCCGTCAGCCTCCAGCACATCCAGCGCTTCGCGCATGGCGGGGGTGGTAGAGCCAAAGTAGATCACGCCCAGGCGGGTGTCTTGCGGCGCCATGTGAATGATGGGCTGGGGCACCAGCGTGGCGGCGGTTTTGAACTTTTTCAGCAGCCGCTCCATGTTGTACACATAGTCTGGCCCACGCTCTGAATAACGCGCATAGGCGTCTTTGGACGTGCCACGGGTGAAAAAGCTGCCCTTGCTGGGGTGTGTGCCGGGGTAGGTGCGCCAGCCAATGCCGTCGCCATCCACGTCGTTGTAGCGGCCAAAGTCTTTGCCGGCGTCCAGGTCAGCGGCGGTCATGACCTTGCCGCGGTCGTAGTCACGCGCGTCGTCCCACACAAAGGGTTTGCACAGGCGCTGGTTCATGCCAATGTCAAGGTCGCTCATCACAAACACTGGGGTTTGCAGCCGGTCCGCCAAGTCCAGCGCGGCGGCGGCGTGCTCAAAACACTCATGCGGGTCTTGCGGGAACAGCATCACATGCTTGGTGTCGCCATGCGAGGCGTAGGCGCAGGCCAGCAGGTCTGCCTGCTGGGTGCGGGTGGGCATGCCGGTGCTGGGGCCACCACGCTGCACGTTGATGAGGGTCACCGGAATCTCAGCAAAGTAAGCCAGCCCCAAAAACTCGGTCATCAGCGAAATACCCGCGCCCGAAGTGGCGGTAAACGCCCGTGCGCCGTTCCAGCCGGCGCCAATGGCCATGCCAATGGAGGCCAGCTCGTCTTCGGCCTGCACGATGGCAAAGCGGTGCTGGCCGGTGCTTTCATCCACCCGAAACTTGTCGCAGTATTTTTGAAAGTTTTCTGGCACGGAAGACGACGGGGTAATCGGGTACCAGGCCGCCACCGTGGCACCGCCATAAATGCAACCCAGCGCCAGCGCGCTGTTGCCGTCGGTAAAAATCTGGTCGCCCACCTTGTCAGACTGGCGCACGGTCAGCCCCAGTGGGTAAGCCAGGTGCTGCTTGACGTAATCACGCCCGAGGTTGATGGCTTGCAGGTTAGAGGCCAGCAAGCGCTCTTTGCCCTTGAATTGCTCGGCAAACAGCTTCTCAAACACGCTGGCGTCCAGGTCCAGCAGCAGGGAGAGCGCACCCACGTAAATGATGTTTTTGAACAGCTGGCGCTGACGTGGGTCGGTGTAAGTGGTGTTGGTGATTTCGGTCAGGGGCACGCCAATCACGGTCACATCTTTGCGGAACTTGTTCTCAGGAATCGGCCGTGTGCTGTCATAAAACAGGTAACCACCAGGCTCAATCTCGGCCACATCGGCATCCCAGGTTTGCGGGTTCATGGCCACCATCATGTCGACCCCGCCACGCCTGCCGTGGTAGCCTTTTTCGCACACCCGGGCTTCGTACCAAGTGGGCAGACCCTGGATGTTGCTGGGGAAAATGTTGCGCGGGCTCACCGGCACGCCCATGCGCATCACCGCTTTGGCAAACAGCTCGTTGGCGCTGGCCGAGCCAGAGCCGTTGATGTTGGCAAACTTGATGACGAAATCGTTCACGGCTTCAATGCGTTTCATGCGGCCTCCGGGGTTTTGAGTTGGGCAGCGCTGCTGCGGGTGTCGCGTGCACGCGGGCCGGCTTGCGTGGTGTCCAAGCGGAATTTCTGCATGTCCCAGGCGCCGGTGGGGCAGCGCTCGGCGCAAAAGCCGCAGTGCAGGCACACATCTTCGTCTTTCACCATGACGCGGCCGGTTTTCAGACCGTCAGACACATACAGGTCTTGCGCGGTGTGGGTGGCCGGGGCTTTGAGTCGGGTGCGCAAATCAGCCTCTTCGCCGTTGTCGGTGAAGGTGATGCAATCCATCGGGCAAATGTCCACGCAGGCATCGCACTCAATGCACAGCTTGTCTTTGAACACGGTTTGCACGTCGCAGTTCAGGCAGCGGCTGGCTTCTTTGAAAGCGGTGGCGGCATCAAAGCCCAGTTCCACTTCAACCTTGATGCTGGCCAGGGCTTTTTCGGCGCTGGTCCAGGGCACTTTGGAGCGCAGGTCGTTAGAGACGGCGTTTTTGTAGCTCCACTCGTGAATGCCCATTTTTTGCGACATCAGGTTGGTGGTCGGCGCAGGGCGCTGGGTCACGTCTTCAGCGTTGAGCAGCCGGTCAATCGACACCGCCGCTTCATGGCCGTGCGCCACTGCGGTGATGATGTTTTTGGGGCCGTAAGCGGCGTCGCCGCCAAAAAAGACTTGCGGCAAAGTGGACTGGAACGCGCCTTCTTTCAAAACCGGCAAGCCCCATTTGTCGAATTCAATGCCCAGGTCGCGCTCGATCCAGTGGAACGAGTTTTCTTGCCCCACGGCAATCAGCACCTCGTCGCAAGGCACCAACACGTCGGGTTCACCGGTGGGCACCAAGCTGCGTTTGCCCTTGGCATCGTACTCAGCGCGAACCAGCTCAAAGGTCATGCCGGTCAACTTGCCGTCGGTGTGCTCAAAAGATTTGGGCACGTGGTAGTTCAGAATCGGGATGCCTTCGTGGGCAGCGTCTTCTTTTTCCCAGGGCGAGGCTTTCATTTCCTCGAAGCCGCTGCGCACGATCACTTTCACGTCTTTGCCACCCATGCGCCGGGCGCTGCGGCAGCAGTCCATGGCAGTGTTGCCGCCGCCCAGCACAATCACGCGCTCGGCGGTGGTAGAGATGTGGCCAAACGACACCGACATCAGCCAGTCAATGCCAATGTGGATGTGCGCCGCCGCTTCTTTGCGCCCGGGCAGCACCAGGTCGCGCCCACGTGGTGCGCCACTGCCCACAAAAATGGCATCAAAACCCTGCGCCAGCAGCGCTTTCATGGACTCAATGCGTTTGCCAGACTGGAAGTTCACGCCCAGCTTCAAAATCTGATTGGTTTCCTCGTCCAGCACCGACTCCGGCAGGCGGAACTTGGGGATTTGGGTGCGCACAAAGCCACCGGCTTTGGACTCGCCTTCAAACACGGTGACGGCATAACCACACGGCACCAGGTCACGCGCCACGGTGAGAGAGGCCGGACCCGCGCCCACGCAGGCCACTTTTTTGCCGTTGGGCGGCGCCATGGCGGGCATGCGCGCCGAGATGTCGTCTTTGAAATCAGCCGCCACACGCTTGAGGCGGCAAATGGCCACCGGTTCGGGCTTGGCGCCGTTGTTTTCTTCGACCCGGCCACGCCGGCAGGCGGGCTCGCAAGGGCGGTCGCAGGTGCGCCCCAGCACACCTGGAAACACATTGCTGACCCAGTTGATCATGTAGGCATCGCTGTAGCGACCCTGACCAATCAGGCGGATGTATTCGGGCACGGGGGTGTGGGCCGGGCAGGCCCATTGGCAGTCCACAACCTTGTGAAAATAGGTTGGGTTCGAGGTTTGGGTGGGTTGCAAGTTTGTCTCCTCATCCTGCTGGGTCATCGGTTTGAGCACCGCAGGTGAGGGGCATCCTACGCCGAGGCTTTGCACGGCCTTCTTGATCTGGCGCAAATCAAACCGATTTGTCGCCGCCAAAATGCTTTGATGCCTGCCCCTGTTGCACACCAAGGAGAACCCCTGTGAACACTGCCCCGACTGCTGACCCCTTCAAAGCGCTGGACGCCTGCCACCAGCAAATTCACGAGCACTTGGCAGCCTTGGCTGACCTGCTGGAGCGCCTTGAAAGCGATGACTGCAGCGCCCACTGCCGCCAAAAAGCCAAAACCATTGAGGCCTTTTTTTCAGACACCGCGCGTGCCCACCATGCCGACGAAGAGCGCCATGTGTTCCCCAAACTGCTGCTCAGTGGCGATGCCGAGCTGGTGCAAGCGGTGCAGGTGTTGCGCCAAGACCATGGCTGGATTGAGCAAAACTGGCTGGAGCTGGCGCCCCTGCTGCGCGCCCTGGCGCAGGGCGAAGACTGGGCTGACCCAACCGAGCTCAAGCACAACGCAGAGGTGTTTGTGAGCCTGTGCCACGACCACATCGTGCTCGAAGAAACGCTGATTTACCCGCAGGCCAAAGCGCAACTGGCGCAAGAGCTGGCCAGCCGTGCCGCACGCCTGGCGCAATAGGCGCCACAACGCTATCTTATAAAGAGCTACTCACGCTTATTTGACATGCGCTAGAGGCCAAAAACACTCTGAACTTTCAAGAGGGTTGGGAGGCCGTCAACCAACGCTGGGCAAAGGCTTGGGCGTCCAGTGCCGGGTCAAACAAAAAGCCTTGCCCCAGCTCCACACCCAGGCCAGCCAGGTGTTGGCGCTGAGTCTCTTGCTCTATGCCTTCTGCCACCAGCGTGTGCCCCAGGTTGTGTGCCATGTCGACAATGGTTTGCACCAGCACCGCATCGTTTTCATGGGTCAGCATGCCTTTGACAAAGCTTTGGTCAATTTTGATGACCGACACCGGCAGTTGCCGCAAATAAGCCAGGCTGGAGTAACCGGTGCCAAAGTCGTCTATCGACACCGACACGCCCAGGCGCTGAATGTCTGCCAGCTGCGCCAGCTGCTCAGGGGTGTGTTCCAGCAAAGCGTCTTCGGTCAGCTCTAGCTCCAGCGCGCTGGCAGGCACGCGGTGCTGGTTGAGCTGCTGCTGCAGGTTTTCCAGCATGCGGGGGTGCTTTAAATCAGCCACATTTTGGTTGATGGACAAGCGCCAGCCCGGTTGCCATTGGCCACTGGCCAGCCAGCTGCCAAGCTGGCGCAGCGCATCGTTCATCACCCAATGGTCCAGCGCCACCAGCAAGCCCGTTTTTTCTGCCACACCAATGAACTCGCCAGGCAGCACCAAGCCGTTGCCCGGGCGCTGCCAGCGCACCAGCGCCTCGGCGCCCTGCAGCGCGCCGTCGCTCAAGCGGCATTTGGGCTGAAAGTACACCCGCAGTTGTTGCTGCTCTATGGCTTGTGCCAGTTCGGTCTGGATGGCAAAGCGCTTGTCATTGACGCGGCTGAGCTCAGGCGTGTAGACCGCAAAGCGGTTGCGACCCTCAATTTTGGCGTCGTACATGGCCAGGTCGGCACAGCGCAGCAGCGCGTCGGGGGTTTGGCCGTCTTGCGGGTAAAGGGCTAACCCGACGCTGGCCATGGGGCGGTAGCTGACACTGTCTTGCAGTTGCATGGGTTCGCGCAGTTTGGTCAGCACATTGGCCGCCACCGCTTGCGCACCGGGGACGTCGCTGCCGGGCAGCAGCAGCACAAACTCGTCGCCACCAATGCGCGCCACCGTGTCTTCGGCGCGCACGCTCAACTGCAGTCGGTGCGCCACTTCGCGCAGCAGCTGGTCGCCCACTTGGTGCCCGAGTGTGTCATTGACTTCCTTGAAGCGGTCCAGGTCAACAAACAGCAAAGCAAAAGAACTGTTGTGGCGCAGGCTGGCGCTCATCAGCTGCGCCATGCGGTCGTTGAACAAAGATCGGTTGGGCAGGCCGGTCAAGCTGTCATAAGAGGCCTGGTGCACCAAGGCCATTTTGGCGTTGTGCAGCGGGGTCACATCGGCTTGCACGGCAATGTAGTTCAACACATTGCCTTCTGCATCACGCACCGCGTTGATGGTGCTCCACACGGTGCAGTAGCGGCCGTCTGAGCGGCGGTTGTTGAGCTCGCCCGACCAGGTGCCCGTTTGGGTGATGGCTTGCCACATGGCGGTGTAAAACGCCGCATCTTGCCGCCCAGACTTGAGCACATTGGTCTTTTGCCCCAGCACGGCTTCGGCCGAGAAACCGGTCAGCCGGGTAAACGCCGGGTTGACGCGCAAGATGCGGGTGCTGGCATCGGTGATGATGATGGCTTCGGCAGAGTTTTGAAACACCGCTTCGCTGAGCAGCATTTGGCGCTGCTGGTCTTTCAGGGCGGTGATGTCGGTTGAGATGCCGCCCACGCCATAGACCTCGCCTTGCAGGTTGCGCAACGGAAACTTGCGGGTTAAAAAATCCATGCGCTCGTGCGCGCCGTGCACTTGCTCTTCCACGGTGATGGCCTGCTTGCTGTGCAGCACTTTTTGGTCAGCCTCGGCGTGCAAAATGGCATCGCGCAGGGGCAAAAAGCTCTCGCGTGGCTGCCCCACCACCTGCTCGCGGCTGCGCCCGACAAAGTTCAGCAAGGCGTGGTTGGCCAGCAGCATCTTGCCCTGGGTGTCGGTGGCATACATGAAGGCGTCGCTGGCATCGAGCAGCAGCGTATAAAACTGCTGGTCGGCCTGGCGCGCCAGCTCGGCACTGCGGTCGGCCCACAGCATCAGCACCCGGCGCTCAAGCTTGTAGTCAATCGACAAACCAATCAGGTGCACATCAAAACTCAAGACCTGGCCCTGCGCCGTCTTGTGGTGCACCTGCGGTATCACCAGGGTTTCGCCTGCGGCCACACTGCGCAAGGCCTGACTGACCCTTGAGCGGTCTTTGCCCGTCAACAGGCTCCACAGCCGCATGTCGGCATGGACAAATTTTTTGCGTTCGCCCAGCAGGGCATCCGCCAAGGGGTTGCACTCGTCCACCACGCCTTGCCCGTCCACCACCAGGGCGGCCAGCGGCAGCTGATCAAACAAATATTGGTAACGCTTGCGCGCCAGTTCAGCATCTTGCTGGGCGGCGCGCAGCTCTTCGTTTTGCAGCTCCAGCTCGACTTGGTAAATGCGCAGGTCTTCGAGCAGTTTGAGGGTCTGCAGGTGCTGCGCATCG
>NZ_JAQURE010000006.1 GCF_028715765.1 Rhodoferax sp. | reverse complement strand
GAGGCCGAGCGCATGGTGATCAAAACCTGGTTTGAAACCGGCGCCAAGACCGACTGAGCCTTTGCCATGCCCTGGCGTGGCGTGGCATGAATACTGCAGTACCCAGGGGGTGAACACTGCAGCCCTTCCCCACCCACCCACGCTGCCTGAGCCTGGCGCGCCACAGCGCATCACGCTGGTGCGGCGCGACTACAACGCCTGGGTGGCTGCCGAAACGCTTGAAGACTACGCCCTGCGGTTCACGCCACAGGGTTTTCGAAAGTGGTCTGAATGGCGTGTAGCACAGACAGCGCTTGGGGGTGCTGCTGCGTTTTTGATACTAGAGGCGGTGGGTGCCACGCTGCTGGTGCAGTACGGGTTTGTCAACGCGTTTTGGGCGATATTGGCCACCGGGCTGATCATTTTTCTGGCTGGACTGCCCATCAGTATTTACGCCGCCCGCTACGGCGTCGACATGGATTTGTTGACGCGCGGTGCCGGCTTTGGCTACATGGGCTCGACCATCACCTCGCTGATTTACGCCTCATTCACCTTCATCTTTTTTGCCCTGGAGGCGGCAGTGATGGCCTACGCGCTGGAGCTGGCTTTAGGCATTCCGCCGACGTGGGGCTATTTGCTGTGCGCCTTGGTGGTGATGCCGCTGGTCACGCACGGGGTCTCTACCATCAGCCGACTGCAGGTGTGGACACAGCCGCTGTGGCTGCTGATGTGGTTGCTGCCGTTTGGCTTTGTGCTGGCCAAAGACCCGACCGCTTTTGCGGGGGTGATGCACTATGTTGGTGACAAGGCAAACTCACAAGCCTTTAGCTTGCCCTTGTTTGGTGCTGCACTGACGGTGGGGGTGGCCTTGATGACGCAAATGGGCGAGCAAGCGGACTACTTGCGTTTTATGCCCGCCCTGGCCCCTGCTAACCGGCGCCGCTGGTGGCTTGGCGTGCTGGTGGGGGGGCCTGGGTGGGTGGTGTTGGGTGTGCTGAAAATGTTGGGTGGTGCGCTGCTGGCTTACCTGGCCATCAGCCATGCGGTGCCGCCAGACCGGGCGCTCGACCCCAACCAGATGTATTTGGCCGCTTATGAGTATGTGTTTTCTGATGACAGCTGGGCGGTGGCGGCCACGGCGCTGTTTGTGGTGGTGTCGCAGCTCAAGATCAATGTCACCAACGCTTACGCCGGGTCGCTGGCCTGGAGCAATTTTTTCTCGCGCCTGACGCACAGTCACCCGGGGCGCGTGGTGTGGGTGGTGTTTAACACCTTGATTGCCTTTATGTTGATGGAAATGAACGTGTTTGCCGCCTTGGGCGACGTGCTGGGGCTGTATTCCAACATTGCCATTGCCTGGATGATGACGGTGGTGGCTGATTTGGTGATCAACAAACCGCTGGGGTTGAGCCCCAAAGGCATCGAGTTCAAACGCGCCCACCTGTACGACATCAACCCGGTGGGAGTGGGGTCGATGGCACTGGCATCGGTGTTGTCCATCACCGCGCACTTGGGTGCTTTTGGGCCGCTGGCTCAAGCCTTTTCAGTGCTGATGGCTATGGGCACGGCCTTGCTGGCCACCCCGCTGCTGGCTTGGGCCACCCGGGGCAAGTATTACTTGGCGCGGCCAGGTACCAACGACTTGCCCCAGGGCTTGCACACCTGCGTGATTTGCCAGCGCGATTACGAGAGCCCCGACATGGCGCACTGCCCGGCCTACCAGGGTCACATTTGCTCGCTGTGCTGCACGCTTGATGCGCGCTGTGGCGACCTGTGCAAACCCCACGCCAATCTGGGCGAGCAATGGCAGGGGCTGCTGCGCGGGCTGCTGCCGCAGCGCAGTTGGGTCCATCTGGACAAAGGGCTGGGTGATTTTTTGCTGCTGATGTTGGTCATCACCCCACTGCTGGCGGCCGTGTTTGGGCTGCTTTACCACCAGGAAAAACACGCCTTGACCGAGTCGATTTTCGATCTGGCCATGCGGCAAACCGCCATGAGTGCCCTGCAAGCCGGCTTTTGGAAAGCCTATGTGGCGCTGCTGTTGATTGGCGGGCTGGTGGCTTGGTGGGTGGTGCTGGCGCAGCACAGCCGCAAAGTGGCACAAAACGAGTCCAATCGGCAAACCCAGCTGTTGCTGCGAGAGATTGAGTTGCACCGCAAAACCGATGAAGCCTTGCAGTCCGCCAAGCGCGTGGCAGAGCAAGCCCGCCTGGCCGCGGACCTGGCCAACCAAGCCAAAAGCCGCTACATCAGCGCCATCAGCCACGAGCTGCGCACCCCTCTGAACAGCATTTTGGGCTACGCCCAACTGATGGGCGAAGACGCCAGCATTCCAGACCACCGCAAGCAAGCCGTGGCGGTGATCAAACGCGGCGGCGAACATCTGCTCTCGCTGATTGAAGGCACGCTGGATTTGGCGCACATTGAGGCCGGGCGGCTGAACCTGAACGTGAAACCCATGGCGTTTGCCGAGCTGGTCAACGACATTGCCAGCCTGTTTGAGCTGGAGGCGCTGGCCAAAGGCCTGTCATTCAGGTGCGAGGTCAGCGGCCAACTGCCACCGGTGGTGCGCGCCGATGAAAAGCGGGTACGGCAAATTTTGATCAACCTGCTGGGCAACGCCATCAAATTCACAGCGCAAGGCCATGTGTGCCTGCGCGTGCGCTATGCCCGGGAAATGGCGTTCGTTGAAGTCGAAGACACCGGGCCGGGGCTGACAGCCCAAGAGCTTGAACGAATTTTTGAGCCCTTTGTGCGCACCGCCAAAGCAGCTGCCACCGCAGGGGCTGGCATGGGCTTGACCATTGCCAAGATGCTGACGGATTTGATGGGCGGTGAGATGTCGGTCACCAGCACGCCGGGTAAGGGTTCGGTCTTTCAGGCCAAGCTGTTTTTACCAGAACTGCACCTGCCCGCCGCCAGCACTTTGTGGGCCAGCGGCACCCAACCGCAACACCGCATTTACCTGCGTCGTGCCCGGGTGGCCTATGCCGGTGAGCGCAAGCGCATTTTGGTGGTGGACAACGAGGCGGCCGACCGCGAGCTGATGCAGCAGGTGCTGCAACCCATTGGCTTTGAGGTGCGCACCGCCGCCAGCGGCCACGACTGCCTGGACTTGCTGGTGAGCGGCTATGTGCCCGATGTGATTTTGCTGGATCTGGCCATGCCCGGCATTGACGGCTGGGAAACCCTGCGCCGCATTCGCGAGCTGCAAACCCACATGACCAGCCTGCAGCCGGCCATGGCCATTGTCTCGGCCAATGCGTTTGAACGCAGCCAAAGCCACACCGAGGGTGTGCCGGCAGAAGACTTCATTTTGAAACCGGTTCGCCACAGCGACCTGCTTGACTGGCTTGAGCTGCGCCTGCATCTGAGCTGGCTCGACGCAGGGACGCAATCAGCCAAACCCTTGACCAAACCCGCCTTGGTGTACCCACCTGCTTCAGAGCTTCAGCCACTGCTGGATCAGGTCAATCTGGGGTTTTACCGTGGCATGCTCAATGAGCTCAGTCGCCTGCGAGCCGCAGACCCCAGCTACGCGCCATTTGTGACCCACATGCAAACACTGTCCAAACAATTTCAATTTGAAGCCATGCGTGACGAATTGAACCAAGTGATGCTGTCCGTCTGAACCCATTGCCCACTTTGCCCAACCTGCTCTCGCCCATGACCCCTGCCCTGACGCACTTGAACACCTCCCTGGATCGAGCCAACAGCAGCTTGGTGCTGATTGTGGACGACGTGCCAGACAACCTGAGCCTGCTGCACGACGCGCTTGAAGAATCTGGCTACACCGTGCTGGTGGCACTCAATGGCCCGGCGGCGTTGCAAACTGCCCTCAAAACCTTGCCCGACATGGTGCTGCTCGATGCCATGATGCCCGGCATGGATGGCTTTGAGGTGGCGCGTGCTCTCAAAGCAGAGGCGGCCACGGCACACATACCCATCATTTTCATGACAGGCCTGACCGAGACCGAGCACCTGGTGGCCGCCCTGGAGGCCGGTGGCATTGACTACATCACCAAACCCATCAAACCCAAGGAAGTGCTGGCACGCATGGCGGTGCATGTGCAAGGCGCGCGTGAAAAGCGTCAGGCACGCAATGCGCTGGACGCATTTGGCTACGCCAGCATCACCGTGCGCGTGGCGGATGGCCGACTGATGTGGCAAACCCCGCTGGCGCGTGACTTGCTGCAAAAATATTACGGCACCGACGCCCCCACCACCCCGATCCCGGTGCTGCAATGGCTGCGCCGCCATGTGACGCTGGGGGTCATTGGCATTGAGCCACCACGACTGAGCCTTGAGCAGGGCAGCACACGCCTGACGTTTCGCCTGCACCAGCAAATTGGCGACGCTGACGGTGGCGGCGACTGGCTCATCATCATGCAAGAGGTATCAGACCAAAGCGTGATTGAAGCCATTGCCCTGAGTTTCAAGCTCACCCCCAAAGAAGCCGAAGTGCTGTACTGGGTGGTCAAGGGCAAAACCAACCGCGACATTGGCGACATTCTGGGCAGCAGCCCCATGACCGTGAAGAAACACCTGGAGCGCATTTTTGCCAAGCTCGGCGTAGAAAACCGCACCGCTGCAGCCAGCATGGTGATGCGCTGCATTCGCCAACTGCAACCGCAGTTTGAGGGGTAAACCAGGCCAAAACCTCACTGACTTGGCCTGCGCATACAGGACTGCCAAGCGTTACTAAAGCAACTTACACAGCGACAGCTTTGATTGACAATGCAGATGTGTTTGACACTTTGCATTTTTAACTTTTGCCTTTGGAGTCTTGATGAATACCCTTGAATCTCAGCCCCATTTCACCGCTGATTCAGCGTTTTCACAACTGGTGCCAGCCCTGTACCAGGCACCTTGGCCAAGCGACGACATGCTGGAGAAGCTGCCTTTTGGACACGATTTAGCCGGTTTGGTTGACCACGACCGCGACCCCAAAGACAACCGCGACACACCCGGTCATGTGCGTGCCGTTGTCAAAAAAGCGCTGCAAATCAATGAGAACGGGTTGGGTGCCGTGGTGCCAACCGACAGCGATGAACTGCTTTATGAAATGGCCGAGTTGGAGTGCGATTACTTGGCCATTTACGAGTCGCCAGAGATGACGGCAAAGGGATGGTCAGCGGAAGCTGCCAAAGGCTACATTGCGGTGTGCGCGCTCTACCACGACATTGGCAAGGTGATTCAGCGCGACCGCCACCCCACCATTGGCTATTACCACCTGCAATACAGCGCCGAGCAGCCGGCGCTGCGCGGCATGTTTCGCACTGAACTGGACTACTGGCTGTTTTTGCACATCATCCGGTTTCATGATGTGTTTGGCGTGGTCAGCACCGGAGAGGGCTCGCTCTCGGCGTTGGTAGACCTGATCCCCATGCGTGAAATGTCTGAGGCCGAGCGCTTGGGCATATTGCACCTGTTTTTGCGCATCAACCTGGCTGACATCGCTGGCACTGTCCCGGTGCGTGAATCCAAAATTCGCAACATGATGAGTGACCTGCGCCGCGCAGCAGCTGCCATGCCAGCAGGTGGCAAAGGCACGCAACCCACCGAAGGTTTGGCGTTCAGAGAAGCTTTGATTGCAGCAGACATCAGCGTTGGCCGGGCTGTGGCACGCATCGGGCGCATGCTGGCTGAACCCGGTTTGCCAGAGTACCAAGATGTTGGGCTGGACATAGTGATTGAGCGTGAGCTGATGGCCATACAAGGCTCCAATGTGCGCCAATTTGCCAACACCTTCTCTCATGTGTGCAAGCTTGACTACCTGTTGCGCTTTGTGCGTGCCTTGCAAAACAATGCCAAAGAACAAGGCAAACCGGTACGCACTGTCGTGAATGCGTTTGTGGCTTTGTTGTGCCGGGTGGTGAACGAGTATGGTGACCTCACCTACCGATTGGGTGGTGACAGAAGGCGCATCGGCATTGCCCTGAAGGGCTGGACACGCGAACCCGGCACCACAACCAAGCTGTGCAACATGCTCTTTGACGACACTCACTTGGCCTTGCAGTGGGCCACCGAAGAAGCTACGGCCTGGTTTTACGACTGATTGTTTAGATGGCTCAGTCGCTCAAACTTGCACCGTGATGATGCGGTCAAATCCACTGATCTTGATGACCTCCAAGACCGTGGGTTTGAGCAACTGCACCACCAATTTGCCGCCTTTGGCTTTGGCCGCCTTGGCAACCACCAACAACACGCGCAGGCCAGCGCTGCTGATGTAGTCCAACTCCGACATGTCCATGGTGATGCTGTGAACATCGTCCATCAACAGCGCCATCAGGCTTTTTTCCACGGCACTGGCAGTTAAAGTGTCTAGCCGTCCAATGGCTTTGTAAGTGGCGATGGTGGTCATTTAAGCTCCTTTTCAACAATATGATTGTGATCTTATAGTAGCTTGCAGTCACTGCGGTATTCAAGCCAAGACCATTTCAACTTATGTCAGAGCAACTCACGCTTCAATGCAAAGCCACAGCCACAGAGTTGGCACAACTTCTTAACCAAGTGACAGGCTTGGGTCTGCGTCAAGGCTGGTCAGCGCAGGCAGTGGCTCAGGTGCAATTGGTCGTGGAGGAACTGGTGGTCAACATCATGAATTACGGCTCACAAAGTGGTGCTGAGACCCTGATTGAATTGACGCTGGTGCAAGAAGGCCAACACCTGCACCTGACACTTTCAGACAACGGCATGGCATTTGATCCTCTGCAAGTCAAAGCACCCGACTTGAGCACTGATCTGGATCAGCGACCGGTGGGCGGCTTGGGGATTTATTTGGTGACCCAACTGGTTGACGAGTTGAGCTACCAACGCGTCGGCTCATGGAATCGGCTTCAGATTCGCCAAACCCTCTTTGAGCATGGTGCTTAAAGTGTGATTTCAAGCCCGTCATAAGCGGTGCTGACCTCAAGCGCCGCACCAGTGCGGTAAATGGCTTCAAGCTGCCGTGTTTGTGCCAGAACTTCAGCAAGTTTGGCATCGTCATAAGCCGGTTCATGGTGAAACATGCACAGTCGCCGGGCGTTGGCGGCTTGGCAGAGCTCAATGCCCATCAAGTTGCTGGAATGGCCCCAGTCAGCACGCACCGAGATGGCATCAGCCAGCGAATACATGGCATCAAACACCACCAAATCTGCCTCTGAGAAAAATTTAACATACTCATCCAGCGAAGACGGGTCGTCTAACTTGTGCTCTGAATCGGTGGAATACACCATGGCTTTGCCATGTCGCTCGAAACGCCAGCCGTATGAATCGCCTGAGTGCAGTTGCAACAATGCCTGCACAGAAAAACCCGCAATGTCGTAACGCTGACCTGGCTGCAACACATCAAATTCAATGTTTGCACTTAACGCTTCAAATGGCACCGGGAAACATGGTGCAGACTGCTGGGTGCGAAAAGCCTGCTCTGCGTGGGCATGGCAGGTGTGAATAACGATGCGGTTGCCGGGAATGTAGACCGGTGTAAAAAAGGGGAAGCCCATGATGTGATCCCAGTGAACATGGGACATGAACACATGGTAAGTTTGCGGCACATGCGGTGGGAACCGTTTCAGGTAGTCACCCGCCAGTGGTCTGGCACCGGTGCCAAAATCCAAAAAAACATGTGCTGCCCCCTCTGACTCAAGCTGTACACAACTTGAGTGCCCGCCAAAAGTGCCTGAGATTTCAAACGGCAACTGGGTGCTTATGAAGGTCTCAACATCTTCTTGGCGGTTCAAACCATGGGTGACTGCCAATTGGAGAGCCGACACCAACTTGGCACGGGACTGTGCGGCGGTCAGTGAGATGGGTATTGAGCCACGAGTGCCCCAAAATCGAACTTTCATAGCGTGTATTTCATCTTATGAATCAACTGGTTTTGTGCGTGAACCGTGCAGCCAAATAGCTTCTGTAGCGCTGCATCAGCATGGTCAATGGGTAACAAAACAAAAAGAAACACAAACACGCGTACAGGTAAACCGGCAACATCAAACGGGTGTTGCCGGTGGCGTTGATGACTGTGTTGCAACGGCTCACCAGCTCACTGACGCCAATGATGGACGCGGTACTGGAAGCAATCACAATGATGAGCATGTAACTGGTCCAGTTGGGCAAAAAGAGCAAAGCGGCGCTGTGATCACCCATACGCCAAGATTTCAAGGCGTTGGTGAGGTTGTCAGAGGTAAAGCCGATCACCGCTATGGCCAAAGCCAAAGAGGCGTTCAACCAGCCAGGAAACCCCAGCAGCAGGGTTGTCCCCGGCAGCACAAATTCACTTGGCAACATGAAAGCCAGATAAAACTGGAACACGATGGTTGGCACATTGCGCGTGAATTCAGTCAACAGCAGGCTGAGTTTCACCCATGCTTTGCGCTCAGAGAGCCGTAACAAAGCCAGCCCCCAGCCCAAGCTGGTGCCCACCAACATGGCCAACAACGCTATCAAAATATTCAGGCCAAAACCGGTCAATAAAAATGGCGTCCAAACCCACAGTTCGCGCCAAACGGCTGCATCAAACAGTGTCATTTGACACTCCCAAGCAGTTTTTTCTCCAGAGCGCCAAGTAAACGAAATGTCACAAAAATCAAAATCAAGAAGGTCAACAACAGCACATTCATCATCAGCGTGACGTTGCCGTTGTCGGTCATGATGGTGGTCACGGCTGACAAAAGCTCAGGCACAGCCACCGCAGAGGCCATCATGGTGGCCTTTGACACATTGACCAATGCAGCAGTCACATGACCACTGCTCATGGCAATGACATCGCGCAGATTGGAGGCTTTCAGGTAAAAATCCGCCCGCTGCTGACGCTGCACCTCGGCCGCAAACAACAAGGCCGTCATCACACTTGAGCCGGTGTAGTAAGACAAACAGCCAACCACCACAGCAAAAGGTGACAAGCTGATGCCATAAGAAGCCATCAACGTGGACCCCACTCCAAACAACACCAGGTACATCACCAGCAAAGGGGGCGTCATGCGCCCAACCACACTGGCCATGCGGATAGTGCGGCTGATGCCCCAAAGTCTGGCCTCAGACACCATGGCACCCAGCACGCCAAAGCCCAAACTGGCCACCACACACAACACCATCAGCAGCACTGTGGTTGCCAAGCCCTTTAAAAAACGCTCGCGGTCGTAGTCGTCATAGACCAACGTCAAATCCATGCCCGTGTGTTCTTTGACCCAAAGGCCAAGGCGGCGCAAACCGCTGACATCCGCCGAGTTCAAAAACACCGGGTTGCGGCACAAACTTGGCCACTGCCCAGCGCTGTCGCGCTGACAAAGGCTATTGCCTGCTGAATCTTGCTTGGTCCACAGCGCATGTGCTTCAGCCAGAAATTTGGATGGCAACAAGCCCCATGCTTTTTCACGCTCAATGGCAAACCCGGTGCGATGCCAATCGGCGACCGCATCGCCCAGCACGCGTTCAAAGTCTGTGCCCTGCTCACGCTTGGCAATGGCAATAGCCCAAGGGGTGCCCAGCACCGGTGGTAAAGGTGCCTTGTAGCCCGACCACTCAGGCAAACGCAGGTCGCCTTGAATGGCGGTGTTGTCAAACAGGTAGCCAATGCACCGCTTGTCTTTGACCGCCAGCTTGGCGTCTCGAGCTGAGTTGAACATTTGCAAATCCAGCAAATAGCGCTGTGCCATCACCCGATTGAAATAGCTGCCTTGGGTGGCGCACACTTTCTTACCCCGGGTCTCGGTCCAGTCAGCGATGTATTGGTCTGGAGCCATGAACAGTGTCACACCAGACGAGTAGTAGTTAGGCTCAATCATGGTGACCATCTTGCGCCGGTCTTGCGTGTCTCCGGTGGTGGCCAGCACCATGTCAATGCTGCCTTCCTCCAGCTTTTGCAAGCGGTTGGCACCCGAAACACCCACCTTGACCAAAGTCACACCGAGTCGCTTGGCAATGTCCTGCGCCAAGTCGTGCTCAAAGCCTTCGGGCTGGCCAGCCGCATTGAGTTGACCAAAAGGTGGGTAGTCGGTTTTCACACCCACAATCAATTGACCACGCTGTTTGATCATGGCCCATCTTTCGCTGGCGCGTACGGGCTCTTGTGGCGCGGCCTGCACCACAGCTGCCAGCAACCAGCTGCACAGCATCAGCAGCGTTGCTATGCGGTGTCTCAATGTCTGTGAATTCATATGCGCTTTGCCACTGCTCGGATGCCGTAGCCAAAAAAAGCCGGCAAATAATGTGAAAGCTTGGCATCCAAAGCGCCAAGCCAGGCATGCTGGGTAATCAGCCATTCGGGGAAGATACTTTCTGCTTCCACCTGTGTGACCTCGAAGCCCGCAGCCAAAAGCTCAAGCTGCAAGGCCCGAACGGTAAAAAGATGGTAAAAAAACTGATGCTCCACACCTGCAAGCTTTCGGTTAAAGACAATGTTGCCAGGCTCTGCCTGCAAACCTTTGGCCTGCCCAGTCCAGCGCATCCAAGCTGCTTTGGCCAATTCAAAAGGTCTGCGCCGCCACAGGTTTGGCACAGTCAGCAGCAGTTTGCCGTCGTCAGGCATCAGTTTTCTCAGTTGAAGCAATGTCTTTTGCCGAGCTTGTTGACCCCCTACATGGCTTAAGACGCCAAACAACATCAAGACCATGTCATAGCTGCCACTGTGGTCTAACACTGCACTTTCCCCATGCAGGAGCCGCACACGCGCTTGCCCATTCAATGGCTCAAGATGACTTTTAAATTCGGCCAATGCAGTTTCAGAAATGTCGTAGCCCGTCAGTTTGGCTTGCGTCATGTGCAGCAAAGCCAAGGCATAACGGCCATTACCACAACCAAAATCCAGAATGTCTTGCGCTTGACCCGCCCCGTGTTTCAGCAAAAAATGCAGCGTGGCCTGATTCGGTTGGGGGTATCTTTTGACATAGTCATGGCTGGCGAAATAATGGTCATACAAGGCCTTCATGGCCTGATTCACCTGCCGACTGCTGGCATCCACGTCAAGCTGTGTGGGCTGTGGAGCATTGTTCGATGCAGGTGGAGTTTCAAAGCGCATGATTGAAGATATAAGGTCTACAAACATTCTAGGGGCGTGGTGGTTGTGACTTGATCGCCACAATACCAAACGCCACTGGCCTTGCGCTGCCAAATCTGCTCTTTCTCTTTCAAGTAAGCGGTGGGCGGAACGCCCCATTGGGTCTCTAACTCACGCAGCAGCCCACCGCGATGCCAACTTGCGACCAGTTTGGATAGTCTTGCTTCAAACCTGCTGCCACGCTCGGTGGGCGCAAGCGCCATCGACCATGGCACGTTGTACAAGGTGTCTAAAGGCATTTCAAAGTCTTGCGCCCACATTGGGTTTTGCAGCATGGCCACAATCGCAATGTCGTCATGCAGAAGCGCCTCACAACGCCCGTCGCGCAGGGCTGCAAACGTCAACTCATTGCCATACAACGCAATCAGATCCGTGCCATAAGTGACTGTGACCAACCGGTTATAGAAAGCCCCCCGCCGACCACAAACTCGTCGGTTTCTGAGCTCGCTCCATTGCTTGAACCCTTGTGACTTGCGTGCCAGTAAATTGACCCCCGAAGAATAGTAATGCGGCTGAACCAGCGTCATGCTGATGCGTCGCTGAGGGGTATCGGACAAAGTGGCGATCAACATGTCAACCCGGCCACTGACCACGGCCTCTTCACGCTCTGAAGTTTGCACCCCCACCAGTTGCAACTTCACACCCAGCTCTTGTGCCACCAAGCGCGCTAAATCTGGCTCAAACCCCTTGATCTGTCCGCTGGCCGGGTCCAGCATGCCCCACAGTGGCACATCTTTCTTAACCCCCACAATCAGCTCGCCACGCGCCATGATGCGGTCAAGGACATCTGCATGGACAGAAGTTGCCAACACCAGGCTCAGCAAGAGCCAGCCCATCATGTCTTTGAATAAGCGGCTGGGCAGAACTTTCGATTGAAACAAAAAAGTTGTGTGCATGGTGATTACACCTCGGCTGTGGCACGCGCCACGTCGTCAGTGCCATAGTGCAGCGCCACACAAGTGATGTCATCAGATTGCGGCGCACCGGCAACAAATTCGTCCACGGCATGAACTACCTGGTGTACTGCGGCTTGGGCTGTCAACGCAGACTCAGCGGCAAACACACCTGGCAAGCGTTCTTGGGTGAATTCTTCGCTGCTCAAGTTAAAGGCCTCGGTGACCCCGTCGGTATAAACCACCAACACATCGCCAGGTTGGAGTTGAACCTGATGCTGTGCAAACACTATGCCGTCTGCCACACCCAGGGCAATGCCGTCTGTGGTGGGCAAAAACTCACTGGTTCCAACCGCATGCGTGAGTAGCGGCGGTGGATGGCCGGCATTCACATAGGTCAGTAACCCAAGCTCAGGGTCAAACTCGGCATAGAACACGGTCACAAACATGCAAGTGTCGTTGTCCTCACACAAGGCATCGTTCACTTTGGCAAGCGTCAAGCCAGGGGTATGGGTATGTTGAATGGCAGTGGCTCTCAGCAAGGTTTTTGACACCATGCCAAACAAGGCTGCAGGCACGCCTTTGCCGCTCACATCAGCCACCACAAAACCAAATTTACCGCCATGGAGTTGAAAGTGGTCATAAAAGTCGCCACCCACTTCTTTGGCCGACCGCATGGTGCCCCACAACTCAAACTTGCTGCTGCTAGGCCAATGGCGGGGCAGAATAGCCTGCTGCATGTTGGCTGCAATATCGAGCTCTTGCCGCAATGACATCAGCTGCAGAGACTCGCGAAATGCTTTGGAAATGGTCTCAAACCAGGGTCGCCAGGCAAAAGGCACCACGGGCATGGGTAAAGGTTTGAATTCAGATTCTGCTGCCAAGTGCTGCACCAGCTTGGTGGCAGGCCCGACAAACTCACGCGCAGTCACCAGGTACATGACGATGATCAAACTGCTCAACCCAAGAAACATGACCAACATGGCACCGCCGTACTCTGTGAGCAACTTCACCCAAATCACCCGACTGGGCACCACATAGATCAGTTGCCAAGGCGCAGAAACAAAACTGTGTTTGATCAGCAGGTGGCCAGCCACCTCAAAAGGCTGATGCTCTGGCAAGTCACGAAGCGAGCCCAAAGCTGCAACCACCTCAGCAGGCAGCAGTTGGTTGATGGATTTGGTGGTTTGCTGATCCATGGCAGACTTCGCCAAGTCAGGGTGCGCCAACACCGTGCCAAAGGCATCCACCAGCAGCACAGTGCCAGGCTGGTAGCCAAAGTCTGCATTGATGCGGTTCAAATAATCCAAACTGGTTTCAATGCTGACAATGCCCCGGAAGTCATCTTTGCTGTAAATAGGCGCTCCCGCTGGCACCAGCAGCCCCACATCTTTGCCGCCAAAGTGAACCGGCCCCCAATATTTTTCACGATTGGGGTTGTGTTCGGGCTTGCCCAGCTGCCACAGTGGGCTTTCGTACCAACTTTGGTTAAATTGGCGTTTCGACGAACTTTGCCATGGCGACAAGGTGGCAAAGTTTTCTACCGAAACAAATGACGCCTCAGCCGCACTAGGCAAATTAAAAACAATAGAGAAAAATGTCTGATTCAGGCCAAGCGCCATATTGACATCTTGGTAAAACAACGAGGTGCGCCCAGTGAGCGACCCCAGCCCGGTCAGGTTACCGCCCAAATCACGGTCAGGCATGGCATCCAGATTAAAACCGTCAGCACCACTGCGCTCTCGAAGGTAGGGAAACAAGGCATGTGCACTGGCGGGCGTGCGCCCAACCGCATCGTCATGGGCATGCGCTGTTGTGCGCAAAGACTCCAAGTAATCCATCGATGAGCGCAAGATGAACTCAATGAACTGACTGTGCCGCGCCACGTGTCCCTGAATGCTGGCCAACTCTTGCGTGTGTTTGACGTTGATTTGCTGCAAAAAAAAACCCAAGAACCAGCACCATGATCGCCAAAAAGGCAGCGCCCACCACACGATTGAAGTTTTTAAAAAAATTAACACCAGCGGCTGGTTTGCTGTCTGACTCTGTCATCTGGGTGTCCAAATCATCGCCAATTGTTAGTTGTTACGCACAGTCCTTTGGGCTGTGCTTTTAAGAAGACTCGAAAGCCAATGCAAGCGGCAAGTTTGGCATCGTACAGTGCACAGACAGCTCAAGCAATCAGGGCATCTACTGACTTGTCTGGTTCATCAGGTCAAAGCGGCAGTCGCACTGGCATGAAGACAAATCGCGCAGGCAGTGGCCACGTTGAGCGACTCTTCGCCACCCGGCTGAGCGATGCGCACATGCATGCTGGCGAGCGACTCAAGCGCTGCACTGACCCCCTGCCCTTCATGCCCCAGCGCCCATGCACAGGGCATAGGCAGCTCTCTTTTTGCAAGTGACTGGTGTAAAAAATCACCCCGGTGCGAGCTGGTGACCAGCAGCGGCACGCCTAAGCGCTGCACGCTCTCCAACTCGGCCGACTCGATCAATTGCAAGCCCCAATGCGCGCCCATGCCAGCGCGAAGCACCTTGGGGCTCCACAGCGCAGCGGTGCCCTTGAGCGCCACAATTTGCTTGAAACCAAATGCCGCGGCGCTGCGCAAAATGGCACCCACATTGCCAGCGTCTTGCAGCCGGTCTAGCACCACGCTGGCCACACCAGCTTGCAGCGCCGGCGGCGCTGCCAAGTCAAACAAAAAACCCATCTTGGCGGGCGACTCCAAGGCACTGATGGCATCAAACAGCGGGTCTGAAATAACTACGTTTTTTGTAGCTATCTGCGCATATTTTACGGGCGCTAGAGGCCAAAAAAACTCTGAAAACACGGCCACTTGTGGCCGCACCCCACGCGCTTTGGCGGCACGCACCAAATGGTCTCCCTCGGCCCACACCTGGTGTTGCTTGCGGTATTCAGTGCTGCCATGTGAGAGCTTGATCAGCGCCTTGAGCCAGGCGTTGTCACGCGAACTGATGAACAAAGGCTCACTCATGCGCGCCCTTGTGCCAACACCTCGGTCACCGGCCGAAAGGTGGTGCGGTGCTCAGGGCACGCGCCCAAGTTTTGCAACGCAGCCAGGTGCACCGCGGTGCCGTAGCCCTTGTGCTGGGCAAAACCGTAGCCAGGGTATTGCGTGTCAACCGTCTCACACCAGCGGTCACGTGTGACTTTGGCCAAAATGGACGCGGCAGAAATGGCTGCCACCAGGGCATCACCTTTGACGATGGCTTGCGCACGCATGGGCAGCACGGGCAAGCGGTTGCCGTCAACCAACACCAGCTTGGGC
This sequence comes from Rhodoferax sp., assembly GCF_028715765.1. GTDB lineage: Bacteria > Pseudomonadota > Gammaproteobacteria > Burkholderiales > Burkholderiaceae_C > Rhodoferax. The sequence goes on along the minus strand of NZ_JAQURE010000006.1, from coordinate 96,601 downwards.
GGCAAACGCAAACCTTCAACGGCGCGGCGCATGGCCAGTAATGTGGCTTGCAAGATATTCAAGCGGTCAATTTCTTGCACGCTGGCTTGCGCCACGCTGCAACACAAGGCTTTGGCACGAATTTCGTCAAACAATTGTTCGCGTTTGCGCACGGTCAGTTTTTTGGAATCTGCCAAGCCTTCAATCGGGTTCAAGTCATCCAAAATCACCGCGGCGGCCACCACCGGTCCGGCCAACGGCCCGCGACCGGCCTCATCCACGCCGGCAATCAGGCCATTCACCCCCCATTGCAGCGCCAAATGAGCCATGCTGGGCTGGGGCGCAGAGCGGCGTTTGGGCTTGGCAGCCCTGGGTTTGACTTTGGCCGGAGGTGCCACGGGCTTAAGGGTTAACGAGGTGCGCAATGGCATGAGCGGCAAGGGTTGGGGTGTCACGCTGCAACTCTTGGTGCAACGCGGTGAACCTATGTTCTAAAGCTGTTATTTTCTCAGGCTCTGTGCTGGCGGCTTGCAGCCATTGCAAAACTTCTTGCGCAAGGGCTTCAGGTGTGGCTGCGTCTTGCAGCAGTTCTGGCACCACAAAGTCGCGGCACAAAATGTTGGGCAGACCCACCCAGGGCTGTAATTTTTTGCGCTTCATGATGTGCCATGACACAGCGCCCATGCGGTAGGCAATGACCATGGGGCGCTTGAACAAGGCCGCCTCCAGGGTGGCGGTGCCGCTGGCGATCAGGGTCACATCACAAGCGGCTAAGGCCGTGTGCGACTGCCCCTCAATGATCTGCAAATGCTGCTGCATGCCACTGAAATAAGCCGCTTTCTCCACTTCAATTCTTAGAAACGGTACCGCAGGCACAATGAATTTTATAGCTGGTTGCGCTTTATTCATAAGCGCTGCAGCCCTAAAAAAGCATGAAGCCAAGTGACGAATTTCTGAGCTGCGACTGCCCGGCAAAATGGCCACCACCTGATCTGTGGCCGCCAGACCCAGCGCCGCGCGAGCCGCAGACTTGTCGGGCTGCATGGGAATGACCTGCGCCAACGGGTGCCCCACATAGGTGGCGGCAATGCCGCTGCGCGCCAACAATTCAGGCTCAAACGGAAAAATGCACAGCACATGGTCAACGCTGCGTTTGATTTTCTCCACCCGCTCCGGGCGCCACGCCCACACTGAGGGGCAGACAAAATGCACGGTTTTGATGCCGTGCGCCTTCAAGTCGGCTTCCAGGTCAAGGTTAAAGTCAGGCGCATCGACACCAATGAACACATCCGGCGGCTGTTGCAACAAACGCTGTTTCAGCTGACGGCGAATGCCCACGATTTCGCGGTAACGGATCAACAGCTCCCAGCCAAAGCCGTGCACCGAGAGCTTCTCGTGTGGCCACCAGGCATCAAACCCCCGGCGTGCCATGTGCGGGCCACCGATGCCAGCAGTGTGCAACACGGGCCACTGACGATTGAGCCCATCAAGCAACAAGCCAGCCAGCAAGTCACCTGAAGCTTCTCCCGCAACCAGTGCAGCAAAGGTCATAAAGCCATCGGTTTGGCTACCGAACAATGCCGCGCTGGGGCGATGTTTGATCTAGAAAAGAGAGCATCAGCTGCACATCTGGCGTGCTCTCTGGACTATTTTCATCAAGTTCTGCAATGCGCGCACGGGCACTTTGCAGGGTCAAATCGTCACGGTATAAGGCTTTGTGCATGCCTTTGATGGCTCTGATGCGCTCGGGGGAAAAACCCCGGCGACGCAGCCCTTCAAAATTCATCGAGCGGGCAGCAGCAGGCTGGCCTTGGCACATGACAAACGGGGGCAAATCGGCAAACAACAAGGTACACATGGCCGTCATGCTGTGGGCACCAATCTTGACAAACTGGTGCACCACGGTAAACCCACCCAAAATGGCCCAGTCACCCACATGCACATGACCGGCCAATTGAGAATTGTTGGCAAAAATGGTTTGGTTGCCCACTTGGCAATCATGCGCCAGGTGCACATAGGCCATCAGCCAGTTGTCATCACCCACACGGGTCACGCCCACGTCGCCCGGCGAGCCGATGTTGAAGGTGCAAAACTCGCGAATCGTGTTGCGGTTGCCAATGACCAGCTCGCACGGCTCACCTGCGTATTTTTTATCCTGCGGAATGGCGCCCAACGATGAGAACTGAAAAATCCGGTTGTCGCAGCCAATGGTGGTGTGGCCTTCAATCACCACATGCGGCGCAATCGTGGTGCCTGCACCCACTTTGACGTGTGGTCCGATGATGCTGTAAGCCCCTACGGTGACCGAGCTGTCAAGCTCTGCCGTGGGCGCCACCAGAGCCGTGGGATGAATGGCGGTCAAGGGCGCGTCCTCAAGCTATTTTGCGAATGGCGCAGGTCAGCTCGGCTTCCACAGCCACTTCATCCGCCACCAGGGCACGCGCCTGAAACTTGAAAATGCCCGCTTTCATGCGCAACAAGGCCACTTCCAAGATCAATTGGTCACCCGGCTCCACGGGGCGCTTGAAACGCACCCCTTCCATACCCGCAAAGTAGTACACCGTGTCGTCAGTCGCGGCCGAGTCCATGGCATCAAAAGCCAGCAAAGCGGCCGCTTGCGCCAAGGCTTCAAGCATCAACACCCCTGGCATGACGGGACGGTAAGGAAAGTGACCTTGGAAAAAAGGCTCGTTGATAGTGACGTTTTTCAGCGCCTTGATGGTCTTGCCTTTGTCAATCTCCAACACCCGGTCAACCAGCAAAAATGGATAACGATGCGGCAGTTTGGTGAGAATTTTGTAGATGTCCATGGATTTTTTTCCTTTGTTATGAGTGCGTGTCTGACACGGCGGCTGGGTTGAGCAAAGCCACCTGGTGTTCCAACGCCCTAATGCGGTCGCGCAAACTGGCCAATTGCTTGACCGAAGCTGCATTTTTTTCCCAAGATGCGTTGTCATCAATTGGGAACATCCCGGTGTAATGACCAGGCTTGTGAATGGAGCGGGTGGCCACCGAGGCGGCAGAAATGTGCACCCCCTCGGCCAGGGTCAAATGCCCCAACACCACCGCGCCACCGCCCACCGTGCAGTGCGCGCCAATGTGAGCGCTGCCAGCCACCCCGGCGCAACCCGCCATGGCGGTGTGTGCGCCCACGTGCACGTTGTGACCAATTTGCACCAGGTTATCGAGCTTGACGCCATCTTCAATCACGGTGTCTTGCAAGGCGCCCCGATCCACACAGGTGTTGGCACCCAATTCAACGTCGTTGCCGATGCGCACGGCACCCAACTGCTCAATTTTTTCCCAACGACCGGCAGCGGGTGCAAAACCAAAACCATCCGCACCAATGACCACACCCGAATGCAACACACAGCGTTCACCCACCACACAGTGTTCCGAGACCGTGACGCGCGATTTCAGCACGGTATGGGCACCAATGACCGCACCTGCTTCAACCACGCAGAGCGCACCAATGCGTGCGCTGGGGTGCACGCTGGCCGTGGGGTCAATCACGGCACTGGGATGACAGTTGGGCTGATCAGCCGTAGGCAAGTGCTTTTTCCAGAGTTGTGTGACACGGGCAAAGTAAAGGTAGGGCTCATCGGTCACGATGCACGCGCCGCGCGCCATGGCTTGCGCTGCCATGGCCGTGTGAACAATCACGCACGCGGCCTGGCTGGAAGCCAGTTGCTGTTGGTATTTGGGGTGACTTAAAAAACTCAATTGCCTTGAAGTAGCCACCTCTAGCGGCGCCAAGCCTTCTATGCAGAGGTTTGCGTCCCCATGCAACTGTCCGCCCAGGGCAGCCACAATGTCAGACAAACGCATGACCGCTGCTGTACCTCTGCAGCGCTGCACTTACTTGGCAACGGAATTGAGGGTTTTGATCACTTTGTCAGTGATGTCGTGCTTGGGATTGACATACACCGCGTCTTGAAAAATAAAGTCATATTTTTCAGCCACTGCAATTTCTTTGATGGCTTTGTTGGCGCGTTGAATGACCAGTTGCAATTCTTCGTTTTTGCGTGAATTCAAGTCTTCTTGAAATTCACGGCGTTTGCGTTGAAAGTCACGGTCTTGCTCAAGCAACAGCTTTTGCTTGGCTTGGCGTTGTGTCTCAGGCAAGGTGGGCGCTTCACGCTCAAACTTGTCGGCCATGCTTTTGATGCTGGCGCCTTGATCTACCAAGTCTTTTTCACGCTTGGAAAACTCCTGCTCCAACTTGGTTTGCGCCGCCTTGGCTGTGCTGGCTTCTTTGAGCACCCGGTCGGTACTGACAAAGCCCAAACGAACTTCTTGTGCCTGTGCTGCAGTCAGACAAAAGCCAACAGTGGCAGCGGTGCACAAACGACGTAATAAATGATTCATCAGAAACTGGTCCCAATTTGAAATTGCATGCTTTGAATTCTATCGCCGTCTAACTTGCGCAACGGCTTGGCAAACGCCAAGCGCAGAGGTCCCACCGGAGAAATCCAGCTGATCCCTACGCCCATGGATGACCTGAGGTTGTTGGCGTTGGCATTGATGGCCAAGCCACCATCTGGGCCGCCCACCATACCGACGTCAAAGAAGCCATACATGCGCAGTGTTCGGTCGTTCCCTGCGCCAGGGAACGGCGTCAAAACTTCCATATTGACATTCAACTTGCGTGAGCCACCAATGACCGTGCCACTGGTATCTTTGGGCCCCAAGCTGCCTTGTTCAAAACCACGAACGGAGCCCAGCCCACCGCCATAAAAGCTCTTGAATACGGGAAATGACCGTCCACCCGCTGCTGCGCCCATGCCCACTTCAGCATTGAGCGCCGCCGTGTATTGTTTGCTCAAAGGCACATATTGTTGAAATTGGTAAGTGGTGCGCAGGTATTTGGCATCGCCTGCGAAAGACCACTCGGCGTTAACGCGTTGGTACCTGCCTTGGGTGGGTGCCAGTGAGCTGTCGCGGCTGTCACGTGCCCAGCCCGCTGTGACCGGGATGGATGAGCTGGTGTAACCGTATTCGTTGGCATAGGTTTGGTACGAGGTGGGCAGCAAGGTGCCTGGCACGATGGTGGTGCGCTCTACCCCTGCACCAAAGTAAACCGTGTCAATTTCAGTGAAGGGCACACCAAAACGCACCCCTGCGCCCGAGGTCACCAACTGGTAGTAGTTTTGGTCTTGGTAGGGGCTGCTGGTCTTGTGATAGAGGTCATAGGTGCGAGACACACCATCTTCTGTGAAATAAGGGTCGGTGGTGTTGAACACAATCACCCGGTTGACTTTGCTGGTATTGACCTGCACGCCCAGTGAATTGCCTGAACCAAAAGCGTTATCTTGCTTCAAGCCAAACGACAAACCCAAACCGTCACCGCTTGAAAAACCTGCCCCCAAGCTCAAACTGCCGGTGGGTTTTTCTGTGACGTTGATGGTCAGGTCAACCAGGTCGGGCGAGCCTGCCACTTCTTGGGTTTCAATGGCGACATCGCCAAAGTAACCCAAGCGATCGACCCGGTCGCGCGACAAACGGATTTTTTCGGCGTCGTACCAAGCCGCTTCAAGTTGGCGGAATTCACGCCGCACGACCACATCACGTGTTCGGGTGTTGCCAGCCACATTGATGTTGCGCACGTAGGCGCGTCTTGACGGGTTGGCTTGAAGCACCAAGGCGACGCGGTTGTTGACGCGATCAATCTCGGGTTTGGACTCCACCCGGGCAAAGGCGTAACCAAAATTGCCAAAGTAGTCGGTGAATGCCTTGGTGGTTTTGGCAACTTGATCCGCGTTGTAGGCTTCGCCTGGTCGAATCGCCACCAAGGATTTGAATTCGTCGTCTTTGCCCAAATAATTACCTTCCAGTTTGACGCCAGAGACCACAAATTTCTGACCTTCAGAAATGTTGATGGTGATGCCAATGTCGGTTTTGTTGGGCAAGATGCTGACCTGTGTGGAGTCCACCTTGAACTCAAGGTAGCCACGTGTCAGGTAGTAAGAGCGCAGGGTTTCAATGTCAGCATTGAGTTTGGCACGCGAATACCGGTTGGATTTTGTGTACCAACTCATCCAGCCGCCAGTATCAAGGTCAAACAGCTTGCGCAGGGTGGATTCGTCAAACACCTGGTTGCCCACAATGCGAATTTCGCTGATTTTGGCCGGGTCGCCCTCGGTCACGGTAAAGGTCAAGTTCACCCGGTTGCGCTCAATGGGGGTCACCGTGGTCACCACTTCAGCCGCGTACAGGCTGCGGTTGATGTATTGGCGTTTGAGCTCTTGCTCGGCGCGATCGAGTTGCGCCTTGTCAAAGGGGCGGCCATCGGCCAGTCCCACGTCACGCAACGACTTGGTCAACACGTCTTTGTCAAACTCTTTGGTTCCGACAAATTCAACATTCGCCACCGTGGGGCGCTCTTGCACCACAACCACCAACACATCGCCATTGACTTCAATGCGCACGTCTTTGAACAAGCCCAAGGAAAACAAAGAGCGAATGGCCGCTGAGCCTTTGTCGTCGTTATAGGTGTCACCCACCCGCACGGGCATGGAGACAAACACGGTGCCAGGCTCTACACGTTGCAAGCCTTCAATGCGAATGTCCCGAACCGTGAATGGGTCAACCGCCCAGGCTGATTGAGCCACCAAAGTGAACGCGACCAACCTGGAGAGTGTCTTGAAATGAAATCGATCAAATTGCATGTTTTAAAACCATTAAAAGAGCCAGCACAACCCAAGGCCGAACTCAAGAAGCAAATAAACGGGAAATATCGTTGAACATGGCAATGGACATCATGATCATCAACACAGCAATGCCAAACTGCTGCAAACGCATCATCCAGGCCTCAGACACCGGCTTGCTGGTGACTCCCTCCCAAAGATAATACATCAGGTGTCCACCATCCAAAACCGGCAAAGGCAGCAGGTTCAGCACCCCTAAACTGACGCTGATCAAAGCCAAAAAAATCAGGTATTGGGTGAGCCCCAGGCTGGCTGATTTGCCCGCGTAATCGGCAATGGTCAAGGGGCCACTGATGTTTTTCACCGAGGCTTGCCCGGTCAGCATCTTGCCCATCATTTTGAGCGTCAACACTGAAACATCCCAAGTTTTAACCACCGCTTGGCTCACGCCATCCCACAACCCATAACTGACCATGACCATCTCAGGGTTAGCACCCACATAGGCACTGATTCGGCCAATGGACACACCCGCCTCTTGCACCAGAGCAGGTTGTACCTGCAAACTGATCTGCTGGCCTTGGCGCAGAACTTGCCAGGTTTGCGGGGCATTGGTACCTTGTGTTCCTGACTGACGAATCCATTGACGCAGTTGCTGACCATCCACCACGGCTTGCGCATTGACCGAGAGCACTTCGTCGCCCTCTTGCAAACCAGCGCGCTCTGCGGCACCGTCAGCCATGATTTTTCCGATCAAAGGTCGGCTAAAAGGCCCCACAATACCAATGTGCGCGAACATGGCAAGGTCAAGCTCGGGCTGTGCCAACCCTGAGAGAGGCAGCGTCACCTCACGCTCTATTGAAGAGCCAGCGCGTTGCACGACCAACTGAAGGTCTTGCGCTTGCAAACTAGCGCGCGTCAGTTGCCAGCGCAGCGCTTCAAAAGATGCCACATCCTGAGCTTCTTGCCCCGCCATACCGGCTCTTAACACGCGCTCGCCGCCCACAATACCGGCCTGACTGGCCAAGGTTTGTGCCGCTGGGTGGCTCAACACGGGCGCTGCAGACTCCACCCCCAACCAATTCACACAAGCATAAAGAACGACAGCCAAACCCAGGTTGGCCAAAGGCCCGGCCGCCACAATGGCTGCGCGACGACCAAGTGACTGGGTGTTAAATGCCAAGTGCCGCAACTCGGGTGCAACGGGCGCTTCACGCTCGTCGAGCATCTTGACATAGCCCCCAATCGGAAAAAGAGACAAGACAAACTCAGTGTCTGAGTTTTTGATTTTCCATTGGTAGATGGGCTTGCCAAAGCCCAAAGAAAACCGCAACACCCGCACGCCACAGGCCAACGCCATGCGGTAGTGGCCATATTCATGAATGGCAATCAGCAACGCAATGGCCACAATGAAAGCAGGCAAGGTCAGCATGTTGAGCCCTGTGCTTTGGTTAGTGGCTCAAGCCCATTACCACGGCGCTGGCAACGCTACGAGACTGCTGATCCAGAGCCAGCAAATCTTCCAAAGACTGTGGTGGACTCGGAATCAATGAAGCCAGCGTTTGAAGATTCACCGCATGGATTTGATCAAATCGAATGCGTTTAGACAAAAAAGCCTCGACTGCAATCTCATTGGCGGCATTCAAGACTGCGGTACTCCCAGGCACAGCATCTAACACCGCCCAGGCCAATGCCAATCCTGGAAACCGCTCAGGGTGACCATGGTCTTGCACCGACTCAAAAGACAAATCCGCCATGGTTTTAAAGTCCAACGCGTTAGCACCCGAGTTCATGCGTTGAGGCCACGACAAACCGTATGCAATAGGCACTTTCATGTCAGGCGTGCCCAGTTGTGCCAACACAGAATGGTCTTGGTATTGCACCATGGAGTGAATCACACTTTGCGGATGAATCACCACGTCAATTTGGCTGGGTTTGACACCAAAAAGGTAGCGCGCCTCAATCACTTCAAGCGCCTTGTTCATCATGGTGGCTGAATCCACCGAGATTTTCCTGCCCATCACCCAATTGGGATGCGCGCAAGCTTGTTCGGGCGTGATGCTGTGAAAGGTGGCGGGGTCTCGGCGGCGAAAAGGACCACCCGAGGCCGTCAAGATGATTTTGTCAATTTGCGCTGGCCAAGTGGTGGCATCGTCTGGCAGAGATTGAAAAACAGCAGAGTGTTCACTGTCAATGGGCAGCAATTTGGCACCACCCAAGGCCACAGCTTGCAGAAAATAATCACCACCCACCACCAATGCTTCTTTATTGGCAAGCAACAAACGTTTGCCAGCGCGCGCTGCTGCCAAACACGAAGCCAGACCCGCAGCACCCACAATGGCTGCCATGACCATATCGACCTCAGGATGCTGTGCCATCTCTGTCAAAGATTCAGCACCCGCAAGGACTTGAGTCGTGAGACCCAACGCTTTGCATTTTTCCGCCAAAACTTTGCTGTGTGCAGCGCTGGCCATGACGGCATAGCGAGGCTTGAAGTGAACACATTGCGCCAACAATTTGTCAACTTGAGTCGAAGCACTTAAAGCAAAAACTTCAAATTGATGGGGATGAAGTGCCAACACCTCCAGGGTGCTGACCCCGATGGATCCGGTCGAACCCAAAATCGCAACGCGTGATCGGCGCAAACTGTTTTTATCAGGCATAACAACCTTAAAGGGAATACAACATCATGGCGAGAGGCAGCGTGGGCAGCAACGCATCCACCCGGTCAAGCACGCCGCCGTGGCCTGGTAGCAAACCGCTGCTGTCCTTGATGCCTGCACTGCGCTTGACCAAAGACTCAATCAAATCGCCGACCACGCTCATGGCCGCCATAAAAACCACTGACAGCCACAAAAGCATGCCGCCTTTTTGAAACATATGGGTATAAAAACCAAGCACCTGTGCATGTGACCTTGCGTCATAGACCACCCATAACCATGCCATCAGCGCCACCCCCAGCATGCCGCCCCAAACGCCTTCCCAGCTTTTACCGGGGCTGATACTGGCAGCCAACTTGCTGCGCGTGAAGCGCCCGCCTAGGGCACGACCTGCAAAATAAGCACCAATATCGGCCATCCAGACCAAAGCCAAAATCGACAACAAAAAGTTGACGCCAATCACTTTGGCTTGACCAATGGCCAACCAAGTCAAAGACAAAGCCAACACACCACCCATCCAACGCAAAGGTTTGGCGTGTTGCTTCCAGGCATTAACACCAGAGCGCAAAATCCAGGCACCGCCCAGCACCCAAGCCATCCCCACCCACAACCAGAGTTGTGGCATGTGTTCAGTCAACCAACCCTGCTGCCACATCAAACCACACAACCCACAACACACCACCCCCGCCAACCATGACATGCCTTGCCCGTAGCCATTGGCTCTGCCCCACTCCCACGCTGCGGCCGCGATAAACACCAACGCCAGCAAACAAAACGGCCAGGGTTCACTGTAAAAGAGCGTCGGCAAAAGAATAGCCAGTAAAACCAAGGCGGTGATGATGCGTTGCTTGAGCATGGCCGCTTCAGTGATCAGACGCGAGCAACACGTCCGGCTTGACTTGATCAGAGGTTTTGCCAAAGCGGCGCTCACGTGCGGCGAAAGCGCTGATGGCAGCCTCCAGTGCCACTTCATCAAAATCTGGCCACAAGGTGTCGGTAAAGACAAACTCTGAATAAGCCGATTGCCAAAGCAAAAAATTACTGATGCGCAGTTCGCCGCCAGTGCGAATCACCAAATCGGGATCAGGTACATGCGCCAACGCCATGGCCTGATTCAAACTGGCTTCGGTAACAGGCACACCTTGTGCGCCGAGCTTGGCTGCCGCCTGCACAATGTCCCAACGCCCGCCGTAGTTGAAACACACGTTCAACACCAATCGTTGGTTGGATGCAGTGGCGACTTCAGACTGCTCAATGCCACGCAGCACTTTGTCAGACAGGCCTTGGCGTTCACCAATGAAGCGCAGTTGCACACCGTCTGCCTTGAGTTGCGGCACCTCGCGCGCCAGGGCAAAGGCAAACAAATCCATGATGCCAGAGACTTCATCGGTGGGGCGCTGCCAGTTCTCTGACGAGAAAGCAAACACGGTCAGCACCCGCACCCCGCGCGCATCACAGGCCTTGGCACAGCGCTTGAGCGAATTCACACCCTGTTTATGGCCAGCGATTCTTGGCAAGAAACGCTTGTTGGCCCAACGGCCATTGCCATCCATCACGATGGCAATGTGATGCGGCACAGTTTGTGCAGTCATGACCGCTTAAACCGCCATGATGTCTTGCTCTTTGCCGGCCACCAGTTGATCGATGGCCGCAATGTGCTTGTCGGTGACCTTTTGAATGTCGGTTTCGCAGCGTTTTTGCTCGTCTTCTGAAGCCAATTTGTCTTTGACCAATTTCTTCACAGACTCGTTGGCATCACGGCGCAAATTGCGCACAGCCACCTTGGCAGCTTCACCCTCGTTGCGAACCAATTTGGTCAACTCTTTGCGCCGCTCCTCAGACATCAGCGGCATGGGCACACGAATCAAATCGCCCATGGACGAGGGGTTGACACCCAGATCGCTGTCGCGAATCGCTTTTTCAATTTTGGCGCCCATGCCTTTTTCCCAAGGCTGCACGCTGATGGTGCGAGAGTCCAAGAGTGACACATTGGCCACCTGGCTGATGGGAACCATGGAGCCGTAATAGTCCACGTGCACCGTGTCAAGAATGCCAGGGTTGGCACGCCCAGTGCGGATTTTGGTCAGGTTGTGCTTGAAAGACTCAATGGACAAATCCATTTTGGCTTCGGCATTTTTTCTAATGTCAGTGATTGGCATACATTCCCTTTACACAAATATCAAATCATTTTGACAAGCTCAAGCGTAAACCAAAGTACCTTCGTCCTCGCCCATGACCACACGCTTGAGCGCGCCATGTTTGAAAATTGAAAACACCTTGACCGGGAGCTTTTGGTCGCGGCATAACGCAAACGCAGTGGCATCCATGATGCCCAGGTTTTGCGAGATCGCATCATCAAATGAAATCTTGCTGTAACGCGTTGCGTGTACGTCTTTTTTAGGATCTGCCGTGTAGACGCCATCCACCTTGGTGGCTTTCAACACAATTTCTGCACCAATTTCAGCACCACGCAGAGCGGCCGCTGTGTCGGTTGTAAAAAATGGGTTGCCAGTGCCCGCTGCAAAGATCACGACCTTGCCTTCTTCGAGGTACTGCAAAGCTTTGGGACGCACATAGGGTTCTACCACTTGCTCGATGGCAATGGCAGACATCACCCGCGCGGTCAAACCCGCTTTGTTCATGGTGTCACCCAAGGCCAAAGAGTTCATCACCGTGGCCAACATGCCCATGTAATCTGCCGTGGCGCGATCCATGCCAACCGATCCACCAGCTACGCCGCGGAAAATGTTGCCGCCGCCAATCACCACAGCCACCTCAACACCCAATTTGGTCACCGCAACCACCTCGTCCACCATGCGAACAATGGTGTCACGATTGATACCAAATTGGTCATCCCCCATCAAAGCCTCACCCGACAACTTCAACAAAATACGCTTGTAAGCGGGCTGAGAAGAGGACATGGAATGCTCCTAAAGATGAGAATGAAGGGGGTGTTGAAAGGCGTTGAACTGAACTCAGGCAGCTTGTTGCGCTGCTGCCACCTGGGCTGCAACTTCTGCAGCAAAGTCATCGACTTTTTTCTCAATGCCTTCACCCACCACATAGAGCGTGAACGACTTGACGGTGGTGGCTGCAGCCTTGAGCATTTGCTCAACCGTTTGCTTGTCATTTTTGACAAACGATTGGTTGAACAGTGACACTTCTTTGAGGAATTTCTGTACCCCGCCATCAATGCGCTTGGCCACAATTTCTGCAGATTGCACTGGCTTGCCCGCAGCAGTTGCCACAGCCGCATCTTCAGCCGCTTTGGCTGCTGCCACCGAGCGCTCGCGCTCAACCAGTTCGGCCGGCACGTCATTGCTGGTCAAAGCCACAGGCTTCATGGCGGCCACATGCATGGCCACGTCTTTGGCGGCAGTGGCATCACCTTCAAACTCAACCACCACACCGATGCGCGTGCCGTGCAGGTAGGAAGCGAGTTTGGCTCCAGAGGCGAAGCGTTTGAAGCGGCGAAAGCTCATGTTCTCACCGATCTTGCCAATCAAGCCTTTGCGCACATCTTCCAGGGTGGGGCCAAAGCCGTCTTGCTCGTAGGCCAAGGCGCCCAATGCAGCCACGTCAGCCGGGTCATTTTTGGCAACCAAGGCCACTGCGGCGTTGGCGAGTGCCAGGAAACTGTCGTTCTTGGTCACAAAGTCAGTTTCGCAATTGACTTCCAACATGGCGCCCACATCACCTTCAATGGCAGCCACCACCACGCCTTCGGCGGTGATACGGCCAGCAGCCTTACCCGCTTTGCTACCCAATTTGACACGCAGCAGCTCTTCGGCTTTGGCCATGTCGCCATCGGCTTCCGTCAGGGCGCGTTTGCATTCCATCATGGGGGCATCGGTTTTGCCACGAAGTTCAGCCACCATGCTTGCGGTAATTGCAGCCATTTTTATTCTCCAGATTCAATCGATTAAGTTAAAAATTTGATTAAAAAAAAGGGGCACACAAGCCCCCTTTTTTCAGGGTGAAAGAACAACTCAGGCAACTGCCTCGTTCACTTCCACAAATTCATCAGTACTCTCAGCTGCCACAGCTTTGACCACATCGTCCATCGCGTTGGCACGGCCTTCGATGATGGCATCTGCAATGCCACGGGCATACAAGGTCACGGCTTTGGATGAATCATCATTGCCAGGAATGACGTAATCAACACCTTCAGGCGAGTGGTTGGTATCGACCACAGCCACCAGCGGAATACCCAGTTTGCGGGCTTCTGCAACAGCAATTTTGTGGTAGCCCACATCGATCATGAAAATGGCATCAGGCAACACGGTCATGTCTTGAATGCCGCCAATGTCTTTTTCAAGCTTTTCCAGCTCACGAGCAAACATCAGCTGCTCTTTCTTGCTCATACTGTCCAAACCAGCTTCTTGCTGGGTTTTCATGTCTTTGAGGCGTTTGATCGAGGTTTTGACCGTTTTGAAATTGGTCAACATGCCACCCAACCAACGTTGATCCACATAGGGAACGCCAGCGCGCTGTGCTTCTTGGGCAATGGTTTCACGGGCTTGGCGCTTGGTGCCAACCATCAACACCGTGCCACGGTTGGCTGAAATTTGCTTCACAAACTTGGCAGCTTCCTGGAACATCGGCAATGATTTTTCCAGGTTGATGATGTGAATTTTGTTGCGATGGCCAAAAATGAAAGGGGCCATCTTGGGATTCCAGAAGCGTGTTTGGTGGCCAAAATGAACACCTGCTTCTAACATTTCGCGCATGGTAATTGCCATGGTTTACTCCAAAGGTTTAGTCTTAAATCCAGTTCGTGATGCGATGTCAAACGCTATATTCAGCGCTGACACCACACACCTTGTTCAAACTGGTTTGCGATTTTTGCCTGAGACCTGTCACCAAGCCTCAAGCCTGTCGAGTATAGCATTCAGGCCAGACCCCACCCATTCAACCCACCCAGCGCCTGGCATTGCGCCACAGCTGCAGCCATGGGCTGTGCGCCGCCACATCTTGGCTCGTCCAGCTCATCTGCACATTGCGGAACACCCGCTCGGGGTGCGGCATCATGGCGGTGAAGCGGCCATCTGGCGTGGTCACTGCGGTCAAACCACCCGGACTGCCATTGGGGTTAAACGGATAAGCCTCGGTGGCTGCGCCATGGTTGTCGGTGTAGCGCAAAGCGGCCATGACACGATCAACATGACCGCGCTGATGGAAATTGGCAAAACCCTCACCATGCGACACCACCACCGGCAGACGCATACCAGCCAGACCCTTGAAAAACAGCGACGGCGAGGCCAGCACTTCCACCATGCTCAGGCGCGCCTCAAACCGCTCACTCTGGTTGGCGGTGAAGCGCGGCCAATCGGCAGCACCGGGAATGATGTCAGCCAGCTCGGCAAACATCTGGCAACCATTGCACACACCCAAGCCAAACGTGTCTGGCCTGGCAAAAAATGCCTTGAACTGCGCTGCCAACGCGGGGTTGAAGGTGATGGAGCGCGCCCAACCGATGCCAGCGCCCAGCGTGTCGCCATAACTGAACCCGCCACAAGCCACCAGGCCTTTGAAATCAGCCAAATCGGCACGACCACTTTGTAGGTCGGTCATGTGCACGTCAAACGCTTCAAAACCAGCCTCGGTGAAGGCGTAGGCCATTTCCACATGGGAATTGACCCCCTGCTCGCGCAGCACTGCCACCTTCGGGCGGGTCAGCAACAAGCCGGGTGCTGATACAGATTCAATAGCTACCTGCGCTTGATTGATAAGCGCTAGAGCCTCATTTGGCATATGAATGTGCAGGCCAGGATCAGTCGATTCGCCAGCGCTGGCGTGTTCGGCATCGGCACAGGCCGGGTTGTCGCGGCGCTGGCAAATCTGCCAGCTCACGCTGTCCCACACCTGATGCAAGTCAGGCAGCTTGGCACTGAAGATGGACTTGGCATCGCGCCACACTTGCACCTCACCCACACCGGCGCTGATGCTTGACGCTGCCGGGCGCGTGGTGCCCACCACATGGCTGTAGGCGCTCAGGCCGTGGGTGCGCAGCACCTGCATCACCGCACTTCGATCCACCGTGCGCACTTGAATCAGAGCTCCCAGTTCTTCAGAGAACAAGGCTTTGAGGGTCAGCTCCTCGCGCCGGCCACTGACTTGACTGGCCCAGTTTTTGGCATCGCCACAATCCATCCGGCTGTCAGAGATGCCGTCACCTTCTAGCACCAGCATGTCCACATTCAGCGCCACACCCACGTGGCCAGCAAACGCCATCTCACACGCAGCAGCAAACAAGCCGCCATCACTGCGGTCGTGGTAGGCCAAGAGCTGGCCGCTGGTACGCAGCAAGTTGATCGCGTTGACCAGGCTCACCAGGTCTTGCGGATGGTCTAAATCAGGCACGGTGTCACCCATTTGGCCGAGCGTTTGCGCCAAGATGCTGCCGCCCATGCGGTTTTGACCCCGACCCAGGTCGATCAAAATCAACGAGGTGTCGTCCGTCGCATTGAGTTGCGGTGTCAAGGTGCCACGCACATCGGCCAAGGTGGCAAAGGCGGTGACGATCAGTGACACTGGTGAAGTGACTTTTTTATCCGCACCCTGCTCGTCTTTCCACTGGGTACGCATGGAGAGCGAATCTTTGCCCACCGGGATGCTGATGCCCAAAGCCGGGCACAGCTCCAGCCCGACAGCTTTCACGGTGTCATACAGCGCAGCATCTTCGCCCAATTCGCCGCAGGCGGCCATCCAGTTGGCAGACAGTTTGACGCGGTCTAGCTCAAACGGCGCAGCCAGCAGGTTGGTGATGCTTTCCGCCACCGCCATGCGGCCACTGGCGGCAGCATTCACTGTGGCCAGCGGTGTGCGCTCGCCAATGGCCATGGCTTCACCGGCAAAACCTTTGAAATCTGCCAGCGTTACAGCGCAGTCGGCCACCGGCACTTGCCAGGGACCCACCATCTGGTCGCGGTGCGTGAGGCCACCCACAGCGCGGTCACCAATGGTGATCAAAAACCGTTTAGAGGCCACCGTGGGGTGCGCCAGCACGTCAATGGCGGCTTGCTGGAGCGCAACGCCGGTCAGGTTGATGGGGGCGAATTCGCGCTTGACGGTGGTCACATCGCGCTGCATTTTGGGTGGTTTACCCAGCAAGACGTTCATCGGCATGTGCACGGGAAGTTCAGCTTCGGGTTGCACGACCAGGCCTTTAGCCAAATCCACATCACCCACCACCAGTTGACGCGCTTCGGTAGCCACGCCCACCACGGCAAACGGGCAGCGCTCGCGTTCGCACAAGGCCTTGAAGCCGTCCAGCGACTGCGGCGCAATCGCCAACACATAGCGCTCCTGACTTTCGTTAGACCAGATTTCTTTGGGCGCCAGGCCGCTTTCTTCCAGCGGCACGCGGCGCAGGTCAAACAGCGCACCACGTTGCGCATCGTTGGTTAGCTCGGGAAAGGCGTTGCTTAAACCACCCGCGCCCACGTCGTGAATCGCCAAGATGGGGTTTTGATTACCCTGCAACCAGCATTGGTTGATGACCTCTTGCGCCCGGCGCTCAATCTCGGGGTTGCCACGCTGCACCGAATCAAAGTCCAGATGCGCAGCATTCGCCCCGGTGGTCATGGAGCTGGCCGCACCGCCACCCATGCCAATGCGCATGCCGGGGCCACCAAGTTGAATCAGCAACGTGCCCGCCGGAAACTGGATTTTGTGCGTCTGCGTGGCATCTATCACGCCCAAGCCACCGGCCAGCATGATGGGCTTGTGGTAGCCGCGCTGCTCGGTTTGCGCCTGCGCCGCGCCGCTGGCATCCTTGACCTGGTAGCTTAAAGATTGCTCGTACTCGCGAAAGTAACCCAGTAAATTAGGCCGACCAAACTCATTGTTGAACGCCGCGCCACCCAACGGGCCTTCCAGCATGATCTGCAACGGGCTGGCAATGTGCCCCGGCTTGCCATAAATGGGGGTCAGAGTCGAATTATTTTCATCTTTTGGTTTTGACAAATGAATTGGAATCTGACCCCAATTAATTTTTGACACACTGAAACCGGTCAGGCCGGCTTTGGGTTTGGAGCCGCGGCCAGTGGCGCCTTCATCACGAATTTCGCCGCCTGCCCCCGTGGCCGCACCTGGGAAAGGCGAGATCGCGGTGGGGTGGTTATGGGTTTCCACCTTCATCAAAATGTGCTGCAAAGCAGATTCTTTTTGATAGCTAGCTATGCTTATTCCATAAGCACTAGAGGCTGATTTGGCACTGAACCTTTCGACCTGTGCACCCGCCATCACCGAGGCGTTGTCAGAGTACGCCACCAGCATGTGCTGCGGATTGGTTTGGTGCGTGTGCCGAATCATGCCAAACAGCGTGTGGGGCTGCGCCACGCCGTCGATGGTGAACTCGGCATTGAAGATTTTGTGGCGGCAGTGCTCGCTGTTGGCCTGGGCGAACATCATCAGCTCCACATCGGTCGGGTTGCGCTGCAGCTGCGTGAAGGCGTTGACCAAATAGTCAATTTCATCGGCCGCCAGTGCCAGGCCAAACTCGGAGTTGGCTGCCAGCAGCGCAGTTTTGCCGCCGCCGAGCACATCCACATGCGCCATGGGGGCGGCGTCCAGATGGGCAAACAGGTGGTGCACCGCCGCGCGGTCAAACAGCGCGCTCTCGGTCATGCGGTCATGCAACAGGTCGGCCACTTGGGACAATTGCTCGGCGCTCAAGCTGGGTTTGCTGAGCAAGCCACTTTTCAGGCTGATGCGGTATTCCACCACCCGCTCCACACGTTGCACCGCCAGGCCACAGTTGTGGGCAATGTCGCTGGCCTTGGACGCCCAAGGCGACACCGTGCCCAAGCGTGGCGATACCACCACCAATGTGCCTTCGTCCGAGCCGGTGTAAGGGTCACCATAGGTCAGCAAGGCCGCCAGTTTGGCTTGCAATTCAGGCGCGGGCGGCGTAGTGCAGGCCACCCAGTGCACGTAGCGGGCGGCGATGCCGTTGATTTTGTCGTGCACCGCTTGCAGCTTGGGCAAAAGTTGTTGAACACGAAAAGCGCTGAGAGCGCTGCCGCCCTCGAAGGTAGAAATGTGCAAGGTCACTTTGGGAGCCTGGTAGGGGGAGAAATGGAGGGGTGGAGTGTCACGCGGAGGGCATCAACAAGGCGGTTGCCACCCATGGCCAAAAATTTTACCAGCCGGTCAGCCGGGTTAAAGTGCCAGCCTTGCCAATCATCCACTGCGTTAACCGCCTTCACACCCCCTGCGCGCCTATGGATTCAAGCCCCATGACTGTTGCCGCCAACCGCCACAAAGCCCTGGTGTTCAGCCAGTTTGTCGACCACCTGGCGCAGATCTGCGCCCACCGCATCGGCCCAACCCGCCCAGTGACGATTTACCGGCTGGAGGTGCAAGACACCATCGAAGAAAAAATTGTTGACATGCACAAAACCAAACGTGCCCTGGGCAACAGCTTGCTCGAAGGCAGCAACCTGGCCGCCAAAATGACCGCAGAAGACATGCTGGCGCTGCTGCAAACCGAGTGGCAAGCCCAAAACACTACTTAATCAATAGCTATTCACGCTTATTTCATAAGCGCTATAGGCCTATTTGTTATATGAATTTGGAGCAACAGAGCTGCTCGGCAGCACCAGTTGCACCCGCAAACCCTGCTGAGGTGACTCTGCCAGTGTGATTTGCCCGTTGTACAGGTGGGTCAGGTCGTCCACAATGGCAAGTCCCAGACCAGAGCCGGGGGTTTGCTGGTCTGCCCGCACGCCTCTTTGCAGCACAGCCAGGCGTTGCGCTGGGGCAATGCCTGGGCCATCATCATCTACCGTGATCGTCAACCCGTCTTCCTGGCTTTGCACGCTGACACGCACAGCAGCCTTGGCCCACTTGCACGCGTTATCGAGCACATTGCCCAGCATTTCTTGCAAATCTTGTGCTTCGCCCCGAAAACTGACATCCGCATCAAAGGGGTCGCATGACAAGGTGAGTTGTCGCTCAGCATGGATGTGGCTCATCACGCGCAGCAATCCGTCCAGCACCGGCTTGAGTGTGGTTTTGACACCTGGCAAACGGCTGCTGGCGGCCGCCTGCGCTCGCGCCAGGTGGTAGCTCACCTGCTGGCGCGCCAGAGCCACCTGTTCATCCACCAACTGCGACAAGGCCGCAGGTTCCAGCCGAGGGTCTTGCGTGGCATTGGCCAACACGCTCAAGGGTGTTTTCAAAGCATGCGCCAGGTTGCCTGCGTGCGTGCGCGCGCGCGCAACCACTTCGGCGTTTTGCGCCAACACCTTGTTGAAGTCGTCAACCAAGGGCATGATTTCATTGGGGAATTGGCCTTTAAGCGTGTGCGACTGGCCACTGCGCACCTGCCCCAGAGCTTGGCGCAAGCTGCGCAAAGGCGTCAAGCCCACCCACACTTGCACCCCTGCTGCCATCACCAACCCCGCCGCCAGCACCCCCAACGCCCACCATAGCGTGCGGCTGAACTGCGCCACGGGCTCCAACATCAAACGCTCGTTGGCCGCAGCCACCAGCCGAAAGGTCACTGGCGCCTGATTGGGCACTTCGTCCAGGCGCACCTGGCGCTGCGCCCAGCCCAGCATTTGGTCTTGTGGACCGGGCACACGGCCATAACCCAGGTTGCCTGCGCTATTGGGCAGGGTTGGCACAGCCAGCACATGATCCCAAAGGGAACGTGAGCGCAGTTGCCCGGCTTGCTCTGATGTGCCTTGAGCGGCATCTGCCAGACGGTCAATTTGCCAGTAATAGCCAGAATAGGGGCGTGTCAGGCGTGCATCGCTCAAGGGCATGGCCAACTGTGGGTGGCCTTGCGCATCCAGCGTGAGCTGGGTGGTGAGTTGATCCAGGTGCACCACCAGTTCGCTCTGAAACTGGTCTGCCACATGTTTTTGAAACAAACTTGCCAAGCCCCAGCCCGCCAGCACAATGGTGGCCGCAATCCAAACCAGCGTGCCAACCAACAACCGGACGCGCAGCGAACTGCGCCAGTGCGCCAGTTTCATGCGGGCGCAGCCAGCCGGTAGCCCAAACCGCGCACGGTCTCAATCATGCCCATGGGAAGTTTTTTGCGCAGTCGAGCCACAAAGACCTCAACGGTGTTGGAGTCGCGGTCAAAGTCCTGGGCGTAAATGTGCTCAATCAAGGCACTGCGCGAGACCACTTTGTCACGGTGGTGCATCAGGTAAGCCAAGACACGGTATTCGTGGCTGGTCAAGGTGAGGGTTTGACCGTCGAGCGTGACCCGGCTCAGGCGCGTGTCGAGTGTGAGGCCTGCACAGGTGAGCTCGGCACTGGCATGGCCACCCGCGCGGCGAATCAGTGCCCGTAGGCGCGCCAGCAGTTCTTCCATGTGAAAGGGTTTGCTCAAGTAATCGTCGGCACCGGCATCGATGCCGGCCACTTTTTCGTGCCATCCGTCGCGGGCGGTCAAAATCAGCACCGGCATCACGCGCGCGCTCAAGCGCCATTGACGCAGCACAGACAGGCCGTCAAGCTGGGGCAGCCCCAAGTCCAAAATCACTGCGTCATACGGCTCGGTGTCGCCCAGATGGAGCGCATCAATGCCGTTGCTGGCCACATCCACCACATAGCCTGCGGCTCTGGCAGCTTGCGCCAACTGGCTTTGCAAGGTGGGTTCATCTTCAACAATCAAGATTCGCATGTCAGTCATTGGCCGGGTGTGCCGGGGCGTTAATCTTTGGTTTTTCGGCTGATGAGGCGGCCGGTGCGGGCATCAATTTTGAGTTTGACCCGCTCACCGCCTTGGCGCAACACCTTGATTTTGTAAGTCCAGCTCACAGCACCGTGGTTATTGTCGCGGTCCAGCTCCACATCGAGCACCTCACCAGGCACTTCTTTGTGCACCCGCTCAAGAATTTTGTGCAGCGGCAGCACTTCACCCGCCTCCAGCGCCTGGCGGGCACGGTCATGGTCATGGTCACTGTCAGTATGGCCATGACCGCTTGCCATCAGCAGCACAGCCGCACACAGCAGCCGAACGAAGCGGTGCGTGGGGCGTGACAAGGGTTTAGGGGTCATGGGCTGGTGTGGTTTGACAGTCAAAGGCTGAATTTATAGCGCAACCAACCTGAACGCCAGATGACCGGCAAATTCACCTTGTGTTCAGTTGCGCATGTGCATAGTCCCACCACCTCATCCATGTTTTTGCCCCAAAAGAGAGGAATTCACCATGCATTTGCCCTACCGCTCTATCGCTTTAAGCCTTGTTTTTATGGGTTTCTTTGCCATTGTGATTGACCGCGCGCAAGCCGGTGGTGGCCATTTTTTTGCGCCCGCCAGCGCACCTGAAACCCAAAAGGAGTGTGGCAGTTGCCACCTGGTGTATGCGCCGTCCATGCTGCCCGCGAGCTCGTGGACACGCATGATGGCCGACCTGTCTAACCACTTTGGCGAAGATGCCAGCATCGACGCCAACACGGCGCGCATCATCACCACCAACCTGGTGGCACAAGCGGCCGACAACGGTGGGCAAAACTTCAGCGCCAAACTGATGCGTGATGTGTCGCTGTCCCAAGCCCCCTTGCGCATCACCGAATTGCCCGCCTGGCTGGACAAGCACCGCAAGGTGCCAGACTGGGAATGGCAGCACAAAGATGTGCAAAGCAAAAGCAATTGCACCGCCTGCCACAGCACCGCCGCAAAGGGCTACTACGACGAATGACCCCTGACACAGCCAGCGCAGCAAATTCCCTTAAAGCCCCTATCCACAACAACCTCCATCGAACCCCAAGCCATGAAAAGTTCCAACTTCACCCACTTGTTCAGCCTGACCACCCTTTTGACCGCGCTCATGCTGGCCAGCACCTCGCCCACTTTGATGCAAGACGCACCCTGCCCCCTGGCAAGCGCCTGCACGGCGCAAATTGCCTAAGTTTTTTTGGAGCGTTGACATGACAACCCTCATCTTTGGTCTGCTTTCCTTGGTGACCCTGGCCTGGGGCTGGGACTTCTTTCACAGCCCAAGCCTTGCCCCAACCAGCCCAGTCTGGTTAGCGCGCCAAGAGCTGATGTACATCAGTGGGTTGCTGTCAGTGGCGCTGATGTCACTGGTGATGTTTTTGGCCACCCGTCCAGCTTGGCTGGAGCGCCCGCTGGGGGGTATGGATCGGGTTTACCGCGCGCACAAGTGGGCGGGTATCTTGGCAGTGGCATTTGCCGCCACACACTGGCTGGTTGAGATGTCCAGTGACATGCTCAAAGCCTGGGTGGGGCGTGAAGGCCGCCCGACCAAAGAGAGATTTGACGGTTTGCTGGAAGTCATGCGCAAACTGGGCGAAGACCTGGGCGAATGGGCCATTTACGCTGTGTTGGCCATGTTACTGATCACGCTCTGGAAGAAATTCCCCTACAAAGCTTGGAGCATATTGCACCGCAGCATGCCCGTGCTGTACTTGATGCTGGCTTTTCACACCGTGATGCTGATGCCCACCGACTATTGGCGTCAACCCGTGGGGGTGTTGATGGCGCTGCTGCTGGGCGCAGGCATTTATGGCGCGGTGCAGTCGCTGCGCGACAGCATTGGCCAAAGCAAGCAGGCAAAAGGCAGCGTGGTCGCCATTGGTCACCCAGCACCCGACATCAGCACCATCCATTGCCAGCTTGATGACCGTTGGACAGGTCACCGCCCCGGACAATTTGCTTTTGTCACACTGGATGACAAAGAGGGCGCGCACCCCTTCACCATTGCCAGCGCCGACCGGGGTGACCAAAGCATCAGTTTCGAGATCAAAGCTTTGGGTGACTACACCCGTGGGCTGGCCAAACGCATTCATGTGGGACAAAGTGTGCGGGTTGAAGGCCCCTATGGCCGCTTTGATGTGTCGCGCTGCGACCCAAACAACCAGCAAATCTGGATTGCCGGTGGCATTGGCGTGACCCCTTTCATCGCCTGGCTGGAATCCTTTCAAGCCCAGCCCAATACCGCCCCAGTAGCTGACCTGCACTACTGCACCCGTGACCAAACCACCGACGCCTTTGTGCCACGCTTGCAAGCGCTGTGCGCCACACTGCCCGCGGTCAAGCTGCACATTCACGGCAGCCAACAAGGTGCCAACCTGAATGCCCAAGCTCTGGGCGTAACCCCAGATGCCGAAATTTGGTACTGTGGCCCTGCTGGTTTGGGCAACAGCCTGCGCGCCGGACTTAAAGCGCTGGGCTTGTTGCCACGCTTTCACCAAGAAGCGTTTGAAATGCGATAAAAACCTTGTGGCCGCACATGCAACCCACAGTCCGCAACCTGGACATGGGCAAATCACGGACAGGGCGCGCCGCTGAGGGTGTTCTCAGCACTTACCCTGCCCATCTCGCTGGTGTTGCCCCAATGGGATAATCCCACGCCATGACTATCACCATCAAAGACTCCGCTGGCATTGCCGGCATGCGCGTGGCTGGCCGCTTGGCCGCAGAACTGCTGGACTACCTGGCTCCCTTCGTCAAACCCGGCATCACCACCAATGAACTTGACCGCCTGGCTGAAGAACACACCACGAAAGTATTGGGCGCCATTTCAGCCCCGCTGAACTACGCCCCGGGCGGCCACGACCCCTACCCCAAGTCGATCTGCACCTCGATCAATCACCAGGTCTGTCACGGCATTCCAAACGACAAGCCACTGAAAAAAGGCGACATCATCAACGTCGACGTGACCGTGATCAAAGACGGCTGGCACGGTGACTCAAGCCGCATGTACCAGGTGGGCGAGGTGTCGGTGGCGGCCAAACGCCTGTGCCATTTGACCTACGAGGCCATGTGGAAAGGCATCATGAAGGTGCGCGCAGGGGCGTACCTGGGCGACATTGGTCATGCCATTCAGGTGTTTGCCGAAGGCCAAGGCTTGAGCGTGGTGCGAGAGTTTTGCGGCCACGGCATTGGGCAAAAATTTCATGAAGACCCCCAGGTGCTGCATTACGGCAAACCTGGCACGCTGGAGCGGCTGGAAGCGGGCATGACCATCACCATTGAGCCCATGCTCAACATTGGTCGCAAAGACATCAAAGAGCTGGGCGACGGCTGGACCATCGTCACCAAAGACCATTCGCTCTCAGCCCAGTGGGAGCACACCGTGCTGGTCACGCCCAATGGCTATGAAGTGCTGACGCTCTCTGACCACAGCCCCGCCATTCCAGCGTTTGTGACGCCTTCGGCTTAAATCTTCTTGCACCCTCTTCGGTGCTCAACCCAGCAGGTTTTGTCATGACTGAACTCAGCACCTTGCGCACCCAATACCGCGCTGACAAAGCCGCCCTGCTGGCCGCTCTGGCGGGCACCGGCGCATCCACCCGCGGTGTGCACCGCACCCTCACCCAACTGGCCAGTTTGGCCGACGGGTTACTCAAAACTTTGTGGCAGCGCGCCGGGTTTACTTCTGAATTTGTGCTTGCTGCAGTGGGCGGTTTTGGCCGACGCGAGTTGTTTCCGCACTCGGATGTCGACGTGTTGCTGCTGCTGCCAGAGCACCAGTGCCCTGAAGAAAATGCGGCGCTCAAAACCCAAATTGAAGGCTTCATAGGCAGTTGTTGGGACGCGGGGCTTGAAATTGGCTCCAGTGTGCGCACCGTCAGCGACTGTCTGGATGAAGCTGCCAAAGATGTCACGGTGCAGACCTCGTTGCTTGAAGCGCGCCTGATCACCGGCAGCCAGGCCTTGTTTCGCCGCTTTCAAAAAGACTTTTTCAAAGCCCTTGACCCGCACGCTTTTTTTACCGCCAAAACGCTGGAGATGCAGCAGCGCCATTCCAAGCATGAAGACACACTTTACGCACTGGAGCCCAATTGCAAAGAGTCCCCCGGCGGCCTGCGCGACCTGCAAGTGATCTTGTGGGTGGCCAAAGCGGCAGGCTTTGGCCACAACTGGTCTGATCTGGCCAAAAATGGCCTGGCCACTGCGTTTGAAGTCAAGCAAATCAAGCGCAACGAGGCCATGCTGCACCTGATCCGCGCCCGCCTGCACCAGATCAGCGGCCGGCGTGAAGACCGGCTGGTGTTTGACTTGCAAGCTGCGGTAGCCAAATCGTTTGGCTACGTGCCCCCTGATGCCAACGTCGACCCCCGGGCGTTTGTGCGCCCCAGCGAGGCGCTGATGCGCCACTACTACTGGGCCGCCAAAGCGGTGACCCAACTCAACCAAATTTTGCTGCTCAACATTGAAGAGCGGCTCAACCCCTCTGACCACTCGCCCTACCCGTTGAGTGACAAATTTTTGTACAAAGCCGGCATGGTCGAGGTGGCCAGTGACGACCTGTACCAACGTGACCCGCACGCTATTTTGGAAACCTTTTTGGTGTTTCAAAGCCATGTGGGGCTCAAAGGCCTGTCAGCGCGCACGCTGCGTGCGCTGTACAACGCCCGCCACTTGATGGACGGCAAGTTTCGCCGTGACCCCGTCAACCGCCACACGTTTTTGCAAATTTTGCAGCAGCCCAGCGGCTTGACGCATGCCATGCGGCTGATGAACCAGACCTCGGTGCTGGGGCGTTACCTGTGGATTTTTCGCAAAATCGTCGGGCAAATGCAGCACGACCTGTTTCATGTGTACACGGTTGACCAGCACATCTTGATGGTGCTGCGCAACATGCGGCGGTTTTTCATTGCCGAGCATGCGCATGAATACCCGTTTTGCTCGCAGCTGGCCGGTGGCTGGGACAAACCCTGGCAGCTCTACATTGCGGCACTATTTCATGACATTGCCAAAGGCCGCGGTGGCGACCATTCTGTGCTGGGCGCGCAAGAGGTGCTGCGTTTTTGCAAACAGCACGGCATCGCCGCTGAAGATGCCAAGCTGATTGCCTTTGTGGTGCGCGAGCACCTGACCATGAGCCGCATCGCGCAAAAGTCTGACCTCAGCGACCCCGATGTCATCACTGCCTTTGCCAAGCAAGTGGGCAGCGAGCGCTATTTGACCGCGCTGTACCTGTTTACCGTGGCTGATGTGCGCGGCACCAGCCCCAAAGTGTGGAACGCCTGGAAAGGCAAGCTGCTGGAAGACTTGTACCGCTCAACCTCGCGCGCACTGGGGGGCCATGCCCCCGATGTGCACACCGCCGTGCAAGAACGCCAACGCGACGCGCTGATTGAACTGGCGCTGTATGCCCAACCTTTTGAGTCACACAAAGCACTCTGGGCCACGCTGGA
Source organism: Rhodoferax sp. (assembly GCF_028715765.1). GTDB lineage: Bacteria > Pseudomonadota > Gammaproteobacteria > Burkholderiales > Burkholderiaceae_C > Rhodoferax. The sequence continues at coordinate 70,183 of NZ_JAQURE010000006.1, read as the reverse complement.
TGTGGGCTATTTCATGCGCCACGATGCGGTAGAAATTGCTTGGCACACGCGCAAACTGTCACGCCATCTGACCAGCAAAGACCCCATGGTGTATGCGCGCCCCTCGCCTGTGGGCGAAGGGTTGCAGGTGATGGTGTACGCCCATGACCAAGAAGACCTGTTTGCCCGTATTTGTGGCTACTTTGACCAAAGTGGCTTCAGCATTCAGGACGCCCGCATCCACACCACCCAAAACGGCTATGCGCTCGACACCTTTCAGGTGATTTCAACCAACCTGACCGAGCACTACCGTGAACTCATCAACATGATTGAGTCTGAGCTGACCCGTGTCATCGCCCAAGTGGAACCCCTGCCCCCGCCCAGCCGCGGCCGGGTGTCGCGCCGGGTGAAAAGCTTTCCAATCACGCCCCGGGTCAGCCTCAAGCCCGATGAAAAAGCCCAGCGCTGGCTGCTCAACATCTCTGCCAGTGACCGCGTGGGCTTGCTCTACAGCGTGGCACGGGTGCTGGCCAAGCACAAAATCGACCTGAACCTTGCCAAAATCAACACCCTGGGCGAGCGCGTGGAAGACACGTTTTTGATCCAGGGCGCGGCGCTGCAGCACAACCGAGACCAAATCGAGATCGAGACCGAGCTGCTTGACGCACTGGCTTGATGTTATAAGCCTTTTAGGCCTCTATAGCTTATAGAATAAGCTTAGGCAGCTATTTTTTATGTAGCATTTATTAAGCCAATGATGAAACTAATCTCTTGCCTGGCACTGCAATCAAGGTGTTTTTTTGATCGGCTGGGTCACCTGCGCTACCAATAGCGCATGGCATCGCGGTACAACTGGCTCAGGTCGGTTTCGGTCACGGCACGCGGGGCATTGGTCAGCAGCCGCTGCTGCGCCCAGGCACCTTTGGTCAGACCGGGCACATCCGCCGCGCCATAACCAACCCCACCCACGCCGTTCGGAATGCCGGTGGCTTGCATCAGTGCGATCAGCTTTTGCGCCACAACCTCTCCGGCATCGTCTGGCTGCGCATCGCGCGTATCCGCGCCCAGGCACATCGCGCCATGCAAATGCCGCTCGGGGCAGGCACAGGCGGTGAAACGGAAAACAGAGGGCGCGTTGACGATCACGCTCATGCCGTGCGGCACCATCGGTTCATGCAAGGGATAGCCCTCGGGCTGAAAGTCGCGCACCAGCCCAGCCACCGAATACGCCATACCGTGCGGCACATGCACGCCCGAATTGCCAAAGGCAATACCAGCCAGCGTGGCGGCGTACATCAGCTGGTCACGCGCCTCATGGTCACTGGCATCGTTCACTGCGCGCACCAGGTACAGACCCAGCAACTTCAAAGCCGCCTCACAGCCCAGGTCACTCCACGGGTTGGCTCCCTGGCTCATCGGGCGCAAGGCCGCTTTGCCGGGTGCCAGGCGCTGCGTGAAGGGCTTGGCGGTGTACGACTCCAGCGCGTGCGACAGCACGTCAAAACCGCTGGAAGCCACCACGTTTTTTGGCAAGGTGTAGGTGGTGGCGGGGTCGATCAGCGCCATCGACGGGCGCAGCCGCTTGGAGGCAATGCCGGTTTTGACCTGGTGCGAGAGCAAGTCAAAAATGGTGATGCCGGTGCATTCCGACCCCGTGCCACAGGTGGTGGGGCAAGCAATGTGCGGTTTCAGTGGCCCCGGCACAGCTTTGCCCGCACCAATGGGCGCGTTGACATAGTCCAGAAAATCGCCAGTGGGCCAGGTGGCATACAGGTTGGCAGCCTTGCAGGTGTCAATGACCGAGCCGCCACCGACCGACACGTAGCCGTCAAATTTGCCCTCTGCGGCAAAACGGGCTGCGGCCTTGAAGGATTGGTCGGTGGGTTCAACCTGAACCGCATCAAACAGCACCACGTCCATGCCCGCCGCCAGCAGGGATGCCCGCACTTGCGCCACGCAGGGCAGCTGCGCCAGCGTGGCATCGGTGAACAGCGCCACACGGTGCATGCCCAGCGCCTTGGCGTGTTCGCCCGCCTCGGCCAGCACACCGTGACCAAAGCTGATGCTGGAGATGTCCACCGAGAAGACATGTTCATGTCCTTCTGTGACCGCAAAATAGTTGTGACAGCAGGACATAAGCAAACTCCGCGTTAATCGTCGGGTGAATCGGCCAACTCCGGGAACAGCACCGAAGTAAAGCCAAACTGGGAGAAATCACGCACCCGCATCGGGTACAGCTTGCCGATCAGGTGGTCACATTCATGCTGCACCACGCGCGCGTGAAAGCCTTCCACCGTGAGGTCAATGGGGTCACCAAAGGGGTCAAACCCGGTGTAACGGATGCGCCAAAAACGTGGCACTTTGCCGCGCAAACCGGGCACAGACAGGCAACCTTCCCAATCTTCTTCCTCGCGCACGAGCCCACCGTCTACCTCTGGCAGCGGTGTAATCACCGGGTTGACCAGCACCGTGCGCGGCACGATAGGCGCCTCTGGGTAACGCGGGTTGGGGGCGTTGGTGCCAAACACCACCACCTGCAAATCAACGCCGATTTGCGGTGCCGCCAGCCCGGCACCGTCGGCCGCGCGCATGGTGTCAAGCAAGTCGGTGATGAGCAGGTGCAGATCGTCAGTATCAAACCGCGTCACCGGTTGGGCCATGCGCAGCAGGCGCGGGTCGCCCATTTTGAGGATGGTTTTGACGCTCATGGTGGGGGCGAAGTTTTTAACGCACTGGCGACCAGTTGCAGTGGCAACAACAGTGTCAAAGGCGCATCCAGCAAGGACAGTGCACCGTAACTGGCATACCAATCAGCAACAGCCGGTGTTTTGGCATCAATCAGCAACACCGTGCCACCCACTTCTTGCGCCACCCGCAAGCACCTTCGGCCTGCCGCCAGCAGCAACTGTCCACCCAGCCCCTGACCCTGCAGGCTTGCGTGCACCGCCAATCTGCCCAAGCGAAAAGCTCCAATGTCATAGTGACCTAGCCCTTTTTTGAGCAACTCTGGCGTACGCGCATATTCAACGCTGGCGGGGCTGAGACTGTAATAACCCAGGACGGGATGGTTGCCGTTGTCAGCAACTGCCAGAAATGTTTTCACAGCACCCCGTTCATGGCTTTGCCGGGCATGAGACTGCAAAAAAACATTGAGCTCGGTTTGGCCACAATCAAAAGCCTGTCGATCATGCTGTTTGGCAATCGGCTCTTCATGCCACGCGGGCAGCTTCATGGCTGAACCGGTAAAGCCAGTGCGGCTGCCTGCAAACGGGCATTTGGTGTGCCCGGGTTCTCCAACAAAGACAGTACACGCAGGCTGTCACGGTCTGAAAGTTGCACCCGCTCTGCCTGGTCGATCACCGCATCGGCAGCGCGCAACACATTGCGCAAAATAAAGTTGGTCAGATCGGTGTGCTCTAGAGCACAAGCACGCATCAAGCGGGCTTTGTCAGCACTGCGAATCCGCAAAGCGACGCGACTGTTGCTTTCTAAGGCGACTCGGGACATGACAGACTCCATATTTGTACGTTTCCAAAGTGTACATCATGTTGTCTCGTTGTCAAACCGCAGCATCATCCAAGATGGGTGGGATAGGGGAAGGCAGCATGAGACGCAACGCCGCCTCATCCAGCACCGGCACACCCAGCTCACGCGCCTTGTCGAGCTTGCTGCCGGCCTCTGCCCCTGCCACCACATAGCTGGTTTTTTTGCTGACCGAGCCAGCCACTTTGCCACCTGCGGCCTCAATCAGTGCCTTGGCTTCTTCGCGCCCCAGGCTTGGTAGCGTGCCGGTCAAGACAAAGGTTTTGCCGCTCAGGGGTGTGGGCGCGCGCTGTGCGGGTTCGCCTTCAGGCCAGGTGATGCCACAGGCACGCAGTTGCTCCACCACTTCGCGGTTATGCGGCTGGTCAAAAAAAGTGCGGATGCTCTGAGCCACGATGGAGCCCACATCGGCCACTTCCAGCAATTGCGCTTCAGACGCATCCATGATGGCATCGAGTTGGCCAAAATGGCGTGCCAATTCTTTGGCCGTGGCCTCGCCGACGTGGCGTATGCCCAAGCCAAAGAGGAAACGGGGCAAGGTGGTTTGCTTTGATTTTTGTAGCGAATCAAGCAGATTCTGAGCGGATAAGACCGCCATTCTGTCTAAATTCTTCAGGGTGGATAAAGCCAGGTCTTGCTGCTTGTCTGCATCCAGCTCGGCGGCAAGTTGCTCTTGACTGATAGCCAACAACTCAGCCTGCGCACGCCAGCCCAGCCGGTACAAGTCTGGCAAAGTGCGAACCACATCACGCTCTACCAACTGATCGACCAGTTTTTCACCCAAGCCTTCTACCTCTACAGCACGGCGCTGGGCAAAGTGCATAAAAGCCTGCTTGCGCTGGGCGCTGCAAAACAGACCACCAGTGCAGCGGTAGTCGGCTTCGCCTTCTTCACGCAGCGCGACACTGCCACACACCGGGCAGGTGTGCGGCATGGTGAAGACCGCGCCACGCTCGGGCAAGGGTAACGCGCCAGAGCCGGCAGTGTCTGGCGACAGCACCACGCTGACCACCTCCGGAATCACATCACCGGCGCGGCGCACCACCACGGTGTCGCCCACGCGCACGTCTTTGCGGCGCGCTTCGTCTTCGTTGTGCAAGGTGGCGTTGGTCACGGTCACGCCACCGACAAACACCGGAGCGAGCTTGGCCACGGGGGTGAGCTTGCCGGTGCGCCCCACCTGCACGTCGATGGCCAACACGGTGGTCAGCATTTCTTGCGCAGGAAACTTGTGCGCCACGGCCCAACGCGGCTCGCGCGTGACAAAACCCAGCTGGCGCTGCAGCGCCAGGCTGTTGACCTTGTAAACCACACCGTCAATGTCATACCCCAGGCCGTCACGCTGCTGCCCAATGGTTTGATAAAACGATACCAATTCAATAGCATCTTGTGCTTGTTTGACAAGGTCGCAAACCGGAAAACCCCATGATTTCAAGGTTTGCAGCAGCTCCAGGTGCGATGCCCATGGCGGTCTGCCCTGCGCTGCGGATGTGATCTCACCCAGTCCGTAGGCAAAAAAGCTCAAGGGGCGCTGTGCGGCAATGGCCGGGTCTAGCTGGCGCACAGCGCCGGCGGCGGCATTGCGCGGGTTGACAAAGGTTTTCTCACCCTTGGCCCCGGCAGCGATTTTTTGCCGCTGGCGTTCGTTCAGGGTTTCAAAGTCGTCGCGGCGCATGTAGACCTCGCCGCGCACCTCCAGCACCGGCGGCACACCTGCGGGCAATTTCAGCGGAATCTGGCCAATGGTGCGGATGTTTTGCGTCACGTCTTCGCCAGTTTCACCGTCGCCCCGGGTGGCAGCTTGCACCAGCACGCCCTGCTCATAACGCAAATTCATGGCCAGGCCGTCAAACTTGGGCTCGGCCACGTAGTCCACGGCAGGGTCAGCGTCGGTCAGCCCCAGCTCGCGGCGAATGCGGGCATCAAAGTTTTCTGCGCCACTGGCAGTGGTGTCGGTTTCGGTGCGAATGCTGAGCATGGGCACGGCGTGGCGCACCTGGGCAAAGGCCGCCAAAGGCTTGCCACCTACGCGCTGGGTGGGGGAGTCGGGGGTCAGCAGCGCGGGGTATCGGGTCTCCAGGTCTTGCAGCGCTTTGAATAAGCGGTCGTATTCGGCATCGGGCACGCTGGGGTCGTCTAGCACGTAATAACGGTGGGCGTGGGCGTGCAAAGTGGCGCGCAAGGCCGCTGCCTGCGCCGCAACTGGGGGGGCGGTCACCTCGGATGCGTCTAAAACGTCTTTGGCCGTGGCAAACAAATCGGGCGAAGTCATGGCATATTTTTAGGAAAAAAGGCGCCGCGCCAACACCGAGCCTGCTGCCAGCTCACGCTGTGCCAAGGTGTCGTAAAGGTGCGCCAACTCGTAACCAATCACGTCCAGAGCTTCGGCGGGCAAGGCCATGCCGTTGTCGTCGGTCACCACACCGTCCATGTCTTTGGCCAATGTGACGGCTGCCTCGCGCATGCGCTCAAAGGCACGTTCACCGCGGTCAACTTGGGACACGTCCAATGACAAGGTGACCTCGCGCAAGGCAGATTGGGCGGGGTCTTCAGACAAGGCGGCCTGGCTGTCAAACGACAAGCTCAACACCGGTGGCAAGCCCCCCATGCTGGAAGGCACCACCATGCGCCCAGCCATGACACCTGGCACAAAGCCCAGTTTGGCGGCCATTTGCTGGATGTAGCTGGCGCTCCAGGCGGCGCGGCGCGCGCGCAACACAAAGCTGAGCTGGGCATCGTGGTCGCTGGCAAACTGGTCTAGCTCACGCGCACGCGCAATTTCTTGGCGCATGTCTGGAAAATCGGGCGAGCCCCCCACCAGGTCGCAAAAAGTCTGGGTGGCCATGACAAATTCTGAAAACTCGATGTCATTGAGCGCGCCGCTGCGGTTGGCCAGCTGGATGCCCGCTTGCAACTGGCTGTAGCGTTGCCCCACCTGAGGAAATTCCCATTGCAACTGGCCATGAACCAAGCCTTCAATGGCGAAGGGCTTGCTACCCACCCGGCGTGTGGGTGGCATGGCCGCCAACAGGGCTTCACCGCTGACGGCAGTGTCCAGGGCAATCGGGGCAATGACATCGATCAAGGCATCCAGGCCTGGTTTTTTCTCTGGTGTGGGCAGGGCAAACTCAAGGTCATCTGCCACCGTGTCATTCAGGGTGGGCTCAAGGTTGGTGGGCACCTGATCGGCCTCGGACGGGGCAATTACCCGCCGCGCGCGGTTGCGCCACGCCAACCACAAGACTTGCAACAAAATGCCCAGCAGCAACAGCGCGCCGGTGATGATCAAACCCCATTGAAATTGGCTCATTGCTTACACCTTGGTCATTGAAAGCGCGGCATCCATGTCGACCGCCACAATCCGAGAAACACCTTGCTCTTGCATGGTGACACCGATGAGTTGTTTGGCCATTTCCATGGCAATTTTGTTGTGGCTTATGAATAAAAACTGGGTCTCGGTGCTCATGCTGGCCACCAGTTTGGCATAGCGCTCGGTGTTGGCATCATCCAGCGGTGCGTCCACCTCGTCAAGCAAGCAAAACGGTGCCGGGTTGAGTTGAAAAATGGCAAACACCAGCGCAATCGCCGTCAGCGCTTTTTCGCCGCCGGAAAGCAGCGCAATGCTTTGGTTTTTTTTGCCAGGTGGCTGGGCAATGACCTGCACGCCAGAGTCAAGGATTTCTTCCCCGGTGATGACCAAGCGTGCATTGCCACCGCCAAAGAGTTCGGGGAACATCTTGCCAAAATGGGCGTTGACTTGGTTAAAGGTGCCAGAGAGCAGTTCGCGGGTATCGCCATCAATTTTTCGGATGGCGTCTTCCAGCGTGGTCATGGCTTCGACCAGGTCTGCGTTTTGGGCGTCTAAAAACGTTTTGCGCTCGCGGGCAGAGGCCAGCTCGTCAAGCGCAGCCAAGTTGACGGCCCCCAAGGCGGCGATGTCACGGTTGACTCGGTCAATTTCACTTTGCAAGCCCTGCAGGCGCACTGCGCCATTGGCCACCGAGGCGGCCAGTGCCTCCAGATCGGCCTTGGCATCGGCCAGCAGTTGCTGGTATTGCTCATAGCCCAGGCGCGCCGCTTGCTCTTTGAGCTGGAATTCAGTGATGCGTGCACGCAAGGGGTCAAGCTCACGCTCAAGCTGCAGGCGACGCTCGTCACTGGCGCGCAACTTGGCGGTCAGGTCATCGTAAAGGCTGCGCTGCGCACCCAGGTGTTTTTCACGCTCAAGTTTGGTGGCCAGGGCTTGCTGCAAGCCACCTTGTGCGGCCGCGTCGTTAAGGCGGGCCAATTCGTCTTGAGCCCTTTGTGCTTCAGCACTGAGGTTGCTGACCTGTTGCGCTGCAGTATCTAGCGCACGAGAAAGTTCGCCGCGACGCGCAGTCAAGCTGCGCAGGGCAAACGTGGCCTCTTGCGCTTGGCGCTCCAGCGTGCGCTGTTGTTCGCGGCATTGCGCCAACTTGCGCTCGGCCAGGATCACGTGGTCTTCCAGCTGGGCGTGGCGCTCTTGGGTTTCAGCCAACTGCAGGTCAAGGTCTTCAAACTGGGCTTCGGCTTGCGCACGGCTTTCTTGCAGACTGGTCTGTTGGTCTTGCACTTCAGCCAAATCTGCATCAAGTTGGGCGCTGCGGTGGCGCGCTTGGTCGGCCAGCTGGGTCAGGCGCAACGTTTCAACTTGCAGGCCATGGCTTTGGTTTTGCAGCGCTTGCGCCTCGCGTCGCGCCGCGGCCAGTTGTTGTGAATGGTCGGCAAAAGCGGCGTCAGCACGGCTGAGCGCAGCGCGCGCGTCTTGCGCCAACAGCACTTGGGCGCGTTGCTGTTTGTCCAGGTTTTCAATTTCCTGGGCACGTGCCAACAGGCCGGCTTGCTCAGAGTCTGGGGCATAAAAACTGACACTGTGACGGCTGACCGCATGCCCCGACTTGACGTAGATGGTGTCACCCGCCTGCAACTGCGACCGCATCGCCAGCGCAGAGGTCAGATCAGTGGCGGTGTAGCAGCCTTGCAGCCAGTCTGCAAGCACGGCGTGTTGGTTGGCATCGTGACAGTGCAGCAGTTCCATCAAACGTGGCAGGCCGTGGCTGGGCGAGGCAGACGCTGCCCCCGCAGGGGTGTAAAAAGCCAGTTTGGCCGGTGGAGCGTCTTGGGCAAAAGCGCTCATCAACTCCAGACGGCTGACTTCAAGGGCAGCCAAACGCTCGCGCAAAGCGCCTTCAAGGGCGTTTTCCCAACCGGGCTCGATGTGCAAACGCGTCCACAGGCCTTGCAAATGATCCAGCCCATGGCGCTGCAACCAGGGTTGCAATTTGCCGTCGGTCTGCACTTTGGCTTGCAGGGTTTTCAGAGCCTCATGCCGGGCTGTCAGGTCTGCCAACAGGGTTGATTCGGTATTCACCAGCGTTTGCTGGCTGCGGCGCTGAGCCTCAAGCTCGGCCAGGCTGTCTTGCAACGTCACCACGCGGGCTTGGGCCTCGGTGGTGGCTTCAATGGCTTGGTCTAGCTGGTATTGCTGTGCCAACAGGTGCTGCTCATCGGGTGCGGTCAGCGCATTTTTGTCGCTGTGCAGCCGTTCATGGCGCAGGCTCAATTGGCGAAACTGATCGTCCATGTGGCGCTGCTGAGCAGCTAAAACCCCCAGCTGTTGTTGCACCTGAGTCACGCTGTTGCGCTGCTGGTTGGCCACCAGTTGGGCTTGTCGCAAGGCATCTTCCAAATCAGGCAAAGCCTGCGCTTGCTCTTCAACCTGGGCGTTGAGCAGCTCGGTTTTTTCTTCGCCCAGAAGTTCGAGCTCAGCCAAGTTTTCAAGGTCAGTTTGAGCGTCTTCACTGCGTGTTTGCCATTGTGTGGTTTGTTCTTGAAGGGTCTTCAGGCGCAGCTCTACGCGCTGGCGGCTCTCGACCACATACCGAATTTCAGCCTCCAGACGTCCGACTTCGGTGCTGGCTTCATAAAGCAAGCCTTGGGCTTGGTTGACCTGGTCACCCGCGGCGTAGTGCGCTTGACGCACGGTTTCAAGTTCAGATTCAATCTGGCGCAAATCGGCCATGCGGCTTTCAAGGGCGTTCACAGCGCCAAGGGAATCAGCATGCACACGCGCCTGGTCGTTTTGCGCCTCTGCACACTTCAAAAACCAAAGCTGATGCTGTTTAAGTGTGACTGAAGCGTGAAAGGTGTTGTACTTTTGAGCCACCTCGGCTTGTTTTTCAAGCTTTTCAAGGTTGCTGTTGAGCTCACGCAGAATGTCTTCGACCCGGGTCAGGTTCTCACGGGTATCAGACAGGCGGTTTTCGGTTTCACGGCGACGCTCTTTGTATTTGGAAACCCCGGCAGCCTCTTCCAGAAACAACCTTAGTTCTTCAGGGCGACTTTCTATGATGCGGCTGATGGTGCCTTGGCCAATGATGGCGTAGGCGCGTGGGCCAAGCCCTGTGCCCAGGAACACGTCTTGCACATCGCGGCGGCGAACCGCCTGGTTGTTGATGAAGTAGCTGCTGTTGCCATCACGGGTGAGCACCCGTTTGACGGCAATTTCACCAAACTGGCTCCACTGACCACCGGCACGATGGTCGTCGTTGTCAAACACCAGCTCCACACTGGCGCGGCTGGCAGGTTTGCGGGTGGTGGTGCCGTTGAAGATCACGTCTTGCATGGACTCGCCACGCAACTCTGAGGCTTTGCTTTCCCCTAGAACCCAGCGCACGGCATCCATGATGTTGGATTTGCCACAGCCGTTGGGGCCCACCACGCCGACCAACTGTCCGGGCAATAAAAAATTGGTGGGTTCGGCAAATGATTTGAACCCGGAAAGCTTGATGGAATTGAGTCGCACAGAGAGCTATGACAAAAACAAGTGGAATACCCAGAATAGAGATGATTCCAAAAATGACAATGAAACCCAGATTTTGAAGACTTGCCAAATGGCTGCTTGATGATAACTTGCAGCCTCGTTGCGCTCTAATGGCGCAAGTCATCAGCGCATGTCAGGGTTGCGCGTGCGCCATGGCCATCACTTGGGCAGGTGGTAAATTTTTGAGTTTGTGATCACTCCACACCTGCCGCCAATGCCTAGACCCCGGCAAACCATGACGCAAACCCAGCATGTGTCGTGCAATGTGAGGCCACGGCGTGCCCTGCGCAGCCTGCTCCTGCTGCATGTAAGCCACCATGCGTTGTTCAACCCATTCGCGGGTCAACGAGTTTGGTGGTGCAAGGTCATCGCGCGTGCCGGTGGATGCAAAAAATTCGGTATCCCATGACGCCATGCACCAAGGGTTGTGATATGCCTCGCGCCCGACCATGACACCATCGACTTGCGCCAAGTGGTGATGAATTTGCGCACTGTCCTTGATACCGCCGTTGAGCACAATCACCACATCCGGAAAGTCTTGTTTGAGTTGGTAGGCCACCTCGTAGCGCAAGGGTGGTATTTCGCGGTTGTCTTTGGGGCTCAAGCCCTTTAACCAGGCATTTCGGGCATGCACAATGAATGTGCGGCAGCCGGCTTGATTCACTTCACCCACAAAATCACGCACAAAACTGTAGCTTTCAGCTCGATCCAGACCAATGCGGTGCTTGACCGTGACCGGCATACTGACGGTGTCGCACATGGCTTTGACCGCATCAGCCACCAAACGTGACTCACGCATCAAGCAAGCACCAAACGCCCCGCGCTGCACACGCTCACTGGGGCAACCACAATTGAGATTCACTTCGTCGTAACCCCATTGCTGCGCCAGCTTGGCGCATTGAGCCAGATCAGCAGCTTCACTGCCGCCAAGTTGCAGCGCAACCGGGTGCTCTTCTGCGTTAAATGCCAAATGCCGAGCCACATCACCATGAATGAGTGCACCGGTGGTGACCATTTCTGTGTAAAGCAGGGCGTGGCGGGTGATGAGACGGTGGAAATAGCGGCAGTGACGATCAGTCCATTCGAGCATGGGAGCCACTGCAAGCCGCCAACGCTGATTGTTTTGGAGGTGCAAACTTGTCATGCGTGCGATTATCCAGCCGGCGCACCAGCCAAAGAAGCGCTCAGGAGGTGGCGCACCAAGGCGCAGTGTCGTGCGCGTAGGCCATGTACAGCGCCCACACCGAACTCACTGCCAAGGCCAGCCCAGCCAATCGAACGCCCCAATCGCCCGAGCCATTGCCTTTGAGTCGCAACCAAAGCCAGGGGCCAAGCATCATGGAGACGCTGGTGCCTAAAGCAAACAAGGCCATGACCAATGCACCGTCGAAAGGGTGCCCGGTCAAACCAGCCACCAACAGCGCTGAATAGAGCAAACCGCATGGAAGAAATGTCCACAGCACGCCAATGACCATGGGCGCGCCCCTGCCCCGCCCCATGGCCAAGCTTTTGGCGCCACTCCAAATTTTTCGTCCGGCCTGTTCCATCCAAACGGGCTGCTGGGCTTTGATCATCAAAACCAGACCAAGCATGAACATGGCCACGTGAAACATGCTCCAAACCGGCCGCAAGGCAGTAGATTGCACGGTCAACCACCCCAAACCTTGCATGGAAGCAGCAGCCACAGCACCCAGGCCGGCATAGCCGAGCATGCGTCCCAACTGAAATGTCCACATGGCTGAGGTTTTAGCCGCCCCAGCGGCTTGACCAATGCCAGCACACGCTGCACCGCACATGGCAATGCAATGCGGACCACCGGCCAAGCCCATCAAAAGTGCCGTGGTGGCAAGGGTTGTTTGCATACCCTTGGCTTATAGAATTTTGGAGAACCTGGCACGGGTACGGTCAGTTTGAAAATATTGGTCAAACACCATGGCAACAGCCCGCACAAAAAACCAGCCTTTGGCCGTGACCTGGATGCCACTGGCATCAAGCTCAATCAAACCCTCTTTCACTTGATCTTGCAAAACACCCATTTCTTTGGCGAAATAAGTTTTGAAATTGACCAGATAAGCAAGCTCAATGGACTTAAAAGACACTCGCCCTTGGCACATCAAAGCCATGATGACGGCTCTACGAACCAAATCATCACGCGTCAATGCCAAACCCTTTACCACCGGAAACAAACCTTGATCCAAGTAGTCGTAATAATCTTCAAGTGTTTTGGCATTTTGGCTGTAGGTGGCACCCACACGGCCAATGGATGAAACGCCCAACCCAATCATGTCGCAATCTGGCTGGGTGCTGTAACCCTGAAAATTTCGGTGTAAACGCCCTTGGCGTTTGGCAACTGCCAAAGAATCATTTGGCAACGCAAAATGATCCATGCCAATGTAGACATACCCAGCATCCATCAAGGCCGACATGGAGTCAGCCAGCATGGTGATTTTGGAAGAAGCCGTAGGAATTTCTGTGGATGAAATACGGCGCTGAGGCTTGAAGCGCTCTGGCAGATGAGCATAGGCGTAAAGCGCTATGCGATCTGGCCTGAGTTGATTGACTTGGGCGAGGGTGCGCTTGACCGACTCTGGTGTTTGCTCTGGGAGACCGTAAATCAAATCAACGTTGATGGATTCGAATCCGCGCTGGCGAGCTGCATCGACCAACGCAAAAACCTGTTCGGCAGGTTGCACGCGGTGGACAGCTTTTTGAACAGCCGGATCAAAGTCTTGCACGCCAAAGCTCAAACGGTTAAAGCCTAAGTCTGCCAAAGTGTCTAACCGGTTGGCGTCAATCGTGCGAGGGTCAATCTCTATCGAATACTCGCCCCCTGGCGTGAAACTGAAGTTTTGCTTGAGCAGCGCCATAAGTTCGCACAATTCAGCATCCGACATGAAGGTGGGAGAGCCTCCACCCAAATGCAATTGCGAAACCACCTGACCAAGTCCCATGTGCTTCGTGTGCAAAGCAACCTCAAGCGCCAAATATTTCAAATAGGCGGCCGAGCGATCATGGTGCTTGGTGATGATTTTGTTGCAAGCGCAGTAATAGCAAAGTGATTCGCAAAACGGGATATGAATGTAAAGCGACAACGGAAGCACCATGGCAGCAGCCCCAGAGCGGCGTTGCTCAAGCGCTTGAATGTAGTCCTCAGAGGTGAAGGCTTCTACAAAACGGTCTGCTGTTGGATAAGACGTGTACCTGGGGCCGGAAACATCGTACTGTCGAATAAGACTCTCAGAGATGGGCTCGGCTGTACTCTCGATCATGAATGTTCCTTAACAATGCGTATCACTGTGCCTAAACGACAAAATATGAGTCTTGATCTTAATCAACTAAATCAAGAAATGTAGCCAAGCAAAATTGACTTAAATCAGATGATGCTGAAAAACAATGTCAAAATCTAAAGCATGAACCATGAAACGATCAAAATTGCCTGTACAGACTGCAACATGCGAGAGATTTGCATGCCCGTGGGCTTGTCCAATGAAGAACTCAATCGAATTGACAACATCATCGGTTCACGTCGAAAAATCAAACGTGGCGAGCGAGTTTTTCATAATGGCGATAGGTTCACTAACCTTTATGCCATTCGAACCGGTTTTTTCAAAACCTGCATCACCTCTGAGGATGGAAGAGATCAGGTGACAGGTTTCCAGATGGCCGGTGAGATCATTGGACTCGATGGCATAGTCCATGACCACCACACCTGCGATGCCATTGCGCTTGAAGACGGTGAAATTTGCGCGATGCCTTTTGCACAAATTGAAAATTTGTCAAGAGAAGTCAACGCGCTGCAACACCATGTTCACAAAATCATGAGTCGTGAAATTGTGCGTGAGCATGGTGTCATGCTGTTGCTGGGTAGCATGCGCGCTGAAGAACGCCTAGCTGCTTTCCTTTTGAATCTGGCTCAAAGACTTCATGCGCGAGGTTTTTCACAATCTGAACTTATTTTGCGAATGACCCGTGAGGAAATTGGCAGCTACTTAGGCCTGAAACTAGAAACCATCAGTCGCACTTTTTCAAAATTTGTCGATGATGGCGTGGTAGATGTCAAGCAAAGGCATGTTCACATCCTCAACACCGATGCCTTGCAAGCCATTGTCAACCCACGATAAGTTCAAATCCTATTTGGTTACTGGCACCACACCAGTGGTCGCATGATTACGACCCTCTAGCGCAGGAGCTTCGCCACTTTCCCTGCGTCGAGCTTCAATGCTCTGATCAGATTGCCTTTGAGGTTTGTAGGCATCATTGCTGACAATCTCGTTGGGGCGACTCGTCGCCAAATAATAGGTCACAAAACTAGCTACCACCACAATGGCAGGACCGGCAATGACCATCCAGACGAAACCATGCTTCCACCAAGGAGTAGATGATTCGTTGATCGTTTCGGTTGAAATGCTCATGAGTTTCTCTTAGTTTCTCTTAGTTTCTCGGGACGATAAATGTAGATTTTTCGGAATCATGATCTTCCATGTCAATCGAAAAAATACGGAATTTGATTCTATGTGAGCCAGGTTCTGCGGCATCTGCTGGCAACAATGCACGCAACACCATCCAACGCGATTCAGCTGGACCGACTTCCAAATGATTGTCTGAAACGACTTCTAAACCATCCAAACCAGATACTGTCACGCTGTAATGCTGGATTTGTTCGGTTGCGTTCATGATCTGCAATCTGTAAACATTTTCGATTTTCCCGCCTTCAACAACCCGTGCCATTACACCACGGTCGCGAACAACATCCACTTTGAAAGGCTTGCGATCATTCAAGCTGTAAATTAATCCACCGACGATAAGCGCCAGTAGCCCGGTATAAATCAAAACTCTAGGTCTGAAGATTCTTTTCCAAATTTGCTGTTTAGACCAACCACTCAACATGGAGTTTTCAGTAGCGTATTTAATTAAACCACGCTCATAACCCATTTTGTCCATCACAGTGTCACAAACATCAGCGCAAGCACCGCAACCAATACACTCGTACTGCAAGCCGTTTCTGATATCAATGCCAGTTGGACACACCTGAACACACAAATTGCAATCAACACAGGAACCTAAATTCAATTGCGCAGGATCAGCCTTCCGTGAACGAGCACCTCTTGGGTCGCCGCGTGCTAGGTCATACGCCACTACCAGCGTATCTTTGTCAAACATGGCACTTTGAAACCGTGCATAAGGGCACATGTGTTTGCAAATTTGTTCACGCAAAAAACCAGCATTGCCGTAAGTTGCGAGTCCGTAAAAGAACACCCAAAAAACTTCCCATGCACCTAAATTTAACTGATAGATTTCAATAGTAAGCTCTTTGATGGGTGTGAAGTACCCTACAAAAGTAAACCCGGTGTACAAAGAAAAAGAAATCCAAAGAAAATGTTTGAGTCCTTTTCGCGATATTTTCTTAAATGACCAGGATTCAGCATCGTTGCGCATGTGCGCTGATCGATCCCCACAAACTTGTTTTTCTATCCAAAGAAAAATTTCAGTGTAGACAGTTTGCGGGCATGAATATCCACACCACAAACGACCAGCTACAGCAGTAAATAAAAATAATGAAAAAGCTGAAATGATCAATAACGATGCGAAATAAATCAAATCTTGTGGGTATAAAACCAAACCAAAAATGTAAAAACGACGCGTACCCAAATCAAACAAAACGGCCTGACGCTGCCCCCACGCCAACCAAGGTAAACCATAAAAAATGATTTGTGTCACCCAAACCATGATCCATCTGATATTAGAAAAATAACCTGATACGCTGCGTGGATAGATTTTTTTTTCAGGCGCATACATGGCAATCGTCTCCCTATCATCCTCTATGGGTGTGATGGGAATGATTTTTTTCTCAGATGAATCTTTGTTGGTCACAACATCTCCAATGATAAAAACGAAAAAAGACCTGATCTCAGCTTTCGCGAGACCAAGTCTTTAACCAGTCAAAACAAAATTATTTGTTTGACAAACCCCAAATGTAAGAAGTCAACACGTGAATTTGAGCTTCAGTCAAACGCTGACCTTGAGCGGGCATTACATTCACTTTGCCATTGTTGACCATTTCAAGAATGGCTTTTTCTCCAAAACCATGCAACCAAATGTTGTCAGTCAGATTAGCAGAACCCACCACTTGCATCCCCTTGCCATCTGCACCATGGCAGGCTGCACAGACTGCAAATTTTTCTTGACCAAGTGCTGCACGAGCTGAGTCATGTGGGCTACCAGAGAGACTCAAGACGTATTGAGCTACGTTTTTAACATCTTCAGCAGTGCCTACAGCTGCCGCCATCGGTGGCATGTTGCCATTTCGACCACCCGTAATGGTTTCTTTGATTTTCTCTGGGGTGCCGCCGTGGAGCCAATCACCATCAGTTAAGTTGGGGAAACCTTTGTTACCGCGTGCATCGGATGCGTGGCATTGCGCACAATTGTTGCCATACAACCGCTCACCAATTGCCATCGCTTGCGCATCTTTGGCCACCTCTTCAGGTTTCATTGACATGAACTTGGCATAAATCGGTGCAATTTCAGCATTTCCCTTTGCAACTTCATCCGCATGCAGTTTTGCAGAAGTCCAGCCTAAAGTGCCTTTGTTGCTACCTAACCCGGGATACAACACGAGGTAAGCCAATGCAAAAATAACAGTAAACACAAACATGAAACTCCACCACCGTGGCAGCGGGTTGTTCATTTCACGCAGGTCACCATCCCACACGTGACCAGTCGTGTTGTCCGCCGCTGTGGAAGCTTTCATTTTCCCAGTGATGATCAACAAGACCAAGCAAGCAATGATGCCAACCAATGAAATGCCGGAAATGTATATTTCCCAAAAATTACTAGTGAAATCACTCATTTTTTTTCCAATCAGGTGAGAGGGTCAATCTTGCTCAAATGGCAAATTGGCAGCTTTATCAAAGTCAGCAGAATTTTTTCGGGAAAAAGCCCAAACAATAATGCCAATAAAACTAACAAAGCTCACCAATGTAGACACAGAACGAAGTGTGTTGACATCAAACTCCATGAATGTCTCCTGTTTATTTTGATGTAGTTCCCAAAACCTGCAGGTAAGCCACGACAGCCTCCATTTCGGTCTTGCCTTTGAGCTCTTCAACAGAAGCTGCAATTTCAGCATCCGTGTAAGGCACACCCACTTTGCGCAAAGCTGTCATGTGTGATGGCATCGTGGCAGCGTCAACTGGCGTGTTCATCAACCATGGATAGGCTGGCATGATCGACTCAGGCACCAAATCACGCGGGTTATTCAAGTGAGTAATTTGCCACTGGTCACTGTATTTACCACCAACACGGTGCAGGTCTGGACCTGTGCGCTTGCTACCCCATTGAAACGGGTGGTCATACACAAACTCATTGGCCTTGGAGTAGGGGCCATAACGCAAAGTTTCAGCACGGAATGGACGAATCATTTGTGAGTGACAGTTGTAGCAACCCTCACGCGTGTAAATGTCGCGACCAGCAAGCTGCAACGATGTGTAAGGTTTCAGACCAGGTGCAGGAATCGTGGTTGATTTTTGAAAAAACAAAGGCACGATTTCAACCAACCCACCAAACAACAACACGATAAGCATCAGCACAATCATCAGACCGTTGTTGGTCTCAATGGTGGCGTGCGACAGACCGCCGCTTTGATTAGATGTAGACATAGTGATTTACCTCAAGCGTGAGCAGCAACAGCTGGGATGTTGACTGTGACAGAGCGTCCAGCAGTAGCGGTTTTGATTGTGTTCCACAGCATGATGATCATGCCAGAGAGATACAACAAACCACCAGCCAAGCGAAGCACATAGAAGGGATAGCTGGCCTTGACCGATTCCACAAAGGTGTATGTCAAAGTACCATCTGCATTGATAGACCTCCACATCAAACCTTGCATGACACCGGCAATCCACAACGCAGCGATGTACAACACAATACCAATGGTTGCCATGTAGAAATGAACCTCGATGGCTTTCACGCTGAACATTGCCTTTTGACCAAACAGACGTGGAATGAGGTAGTACATGGAGCCCATGGTGACCAACCCAACCCAACCCAAAGCGCCTGAGTGAACGTGACCCACTGTCCAGTCAGTGTAGTGAGACAAAGCGTTCACTGTCTTGATTGCCATCATGGGGCCTTCGAAGGTAGACATACCGTAGAAGGACAACGACACAATCAAGAAACGCAAAATAGGGTCATCACGGAGTTTGTGCCATGCGCCAGACAAGGTCATGATGCCGTTGATCATGCCACCCCAACTCGGTGCCAACAAAATCAAAGAAAACACCATACCAATAGACTGAGTCCAGTCAGGCAGAGCGGTGTAGTGCAAATGGTGAGGCCCCGCCCACATGTAAGTAAAGATCAATGCCCAAAAGTGAACAATGGACAGACGGTAAGAGTAAACCGGTCGACCCGCTTGCTTAGGAATGAAGTAATACATCATGCCCAAAAAGCCTGCAGTCAAAAAGAAACCCACTGCATTGTGTCCGTACCACCATTGAACCATGGCATCTTGCACACCGGCGTAAGCTGAATAAGACTTCATGCTCATAAGACCAACAGGAATAGCTGCACTATTGACAATGTGCAACAAAGCCACGGCAAGAATAAAAGCGCCAAAGAACCAATTCGCCACATAAATGTGCTTAACTTTTCGTGTTCCGACGGTGCCAAAAAAGTTGATTGCGTAAGCCACCCAAACCACTGTGATCAGGATGTCAATAGGCCATTCCAACTCGGCGTATTCCTTACTTTCAGTAAAACCCATAGGCAACGAAACCGCAGCAGACAAAATAACCAACTGCCAAGCCCAAAAAGTGAATGCGGCCAACTTATCGCTGAACAAACGTACTTGGCAAGTTCGCTGAACTACGTAGTAAGAAGTGGCAAACAAACCGCAACCACCAAAGGCAAAAATCACGGCATTGGTGTGCAAAGGGCGCAATCGACCAAATGACAAAAATGAGATGCCCATATTGAGCTCCGGCCAAGCCAGCTGGGCGGCAATGATTACGCCGACCAGCATGCCGACCACCCCCCAAACCACAGTCATGATGGCAAACTGCCTTACAACCTTGTCGTTGTAAGTTGTTGCCTGCGAATTTGAAAATGCCATATTCACCTCGTTTTAAAGTTAGACCTTACAAGTGTGCATGATGCCACTGTGTCACCATTTGATACAAATCAAATCAGCCGCGAAAATTCTTATCCATCCTTAAGAATTCGCTCGCCCTCTTGCTCCAAATCATCAAATTGTCCACTGTCGATTGCCCACCACACGCCACCGATGATAAAGAAAACCAATACCACTGACAGCGGCACAAGCATGTAAAGAATGTCCATCAAAAATCCCGATCAAATTGTGTTTGTTTCGACAATCTCAAAGCATTGAGCACCACCAGCAATGAACTGCTGGCCATGCCCAAACCCGCAGCCCAAGCGGGTAGCCAACCGAGCACTGCCAATGGCACACAAACCGAGTTGTAAACGGCTGCCCAAGTCAAGTTTTGTCGAACCACCGCCAACGTGCGTTTTGACAGTAAATAGGCATCCAGCACATGCGTCAGACGGCCGCTTGGCACCAAAAAATCGGCCTGGGCTTGTGCCAGTGGCACAGCCTGACCAAATGCAAAAGAAGCATGTGCACCAGCCAACACCGGTCCATCATTCAAGCCGTCTCCCACCACCGCCACTTTTCTGCCCTGCAACTGCGCGTTTTTAAGAAAATCAAGTTTTTCTTGTGGTGAGCAATGTCCACGCACTTCAGTGATGCCAACGCTGGCCGCCACCCTTGCTGCAGCGTCGCTGGCATCACCTGAAAGCAAGTGCACGGCTATCCCATGGCGCTTTAAATCTGCCACTGTTTGCGCCGCATCTTGACGGATGTCTTCTTGCAACTCAAAACTGGCTAACCAACCATTCTGATCGGCCAGGTAGACCCGAAGCGTGTCAGTCACAGGTTCTGATACATGACAAAAACTGGCCGAGCCCAGGCGAACACTCAGCGGATCAGCAGAAAAAGTGCTTTCATGCAAAACACCTTTCACGCCCTGTCCGGCCAACTCAGTGACTTGCGTTACTAGCCAAAGTGGCTGCAATTGCTGCAATTGAGCCGCCGCCACAATGGCTTTAGACACCGGATGCAAAGACTGGCTTGCCAATGCAGCCGCCGCACTCAACGCCTGTTGCTCACTCACCCCTTGCCTCACCTGCATCCGCCCCAACACCATGGCATCGCGCGTGAGCGTGCCGGTTTTATCAAACATCACCGTGTCAATGGCAGCCAATGATTCAAAGGCATCCAGTCGGCGCACCAAGACGCCGCGTGCAGCCAATGCCCCGGCCGCAGACAACATGGCTGCCGGTGTGGCCAAAGACAACGCACAGGGGCAGGTCACCACCAACACTGACACAGCCACCATCAACGCTTTTTCAGGGTCGGTGCTCCACCCATAGGCACAGGCCAGCCCTGCGGCCAGCAACACTCCTATCAAAAAGGGTTTGGCAATGGTGTCAGCCAAGTGCGCAAGAGAAGGCTTTGTGGTGGATGCGCTCTCCATCAGCTTCACAATTTGTGCAAATCGAGTGTCATCTCCCACCTGCATGACTTTGATTTGCACCCTTGCAGACAAATTGTGACTGCCTGAGATGACTTCATCCCCCACACCGCGAGAGATTGGCCTGGACTCTCCGGTCAACAAAGACTCATCCACCGAGGTGACACCTTGCACCACCACACCGTCTGCCGCAAACGCCTCACCAGGCAACACCCGAATGACATCATCCACCTTCAGTCTGCGCACAGGCACACGCTCATAATTGCCATCAGTTTTAAGTCGGTCAACACCCTCTGGAAGCCGATTCATGAGCGCATCCAGCGCACCTGCCGTCTTGTCACGCAAGCGCAATTCCAACCACCGACCAGTCAGCAAGAAAAACACAAACATGGTGAAAGAGTCGAAATAAACCTCTGCCCCAAACATGCCGGTGGGCTCAAATGTGCCTGCAGTACTGACCGCAAATGTGATCAACATGCCCAATGCCACAGGCAAGTCCATGCTCACGCGTCGGTGAAGCACATCACGCCAAGCATTCTTGAAAAACGGTCCGCAAGAAAACAGCAAAACTGGCAAGCTCAATACCCAAGAAGCCCAGCGAAGCAATTGCTCCATTTCGCCGGACAAATCACCCGGCTGGGCGGTGTAGGCGGGGTAGGCATACATCATGACCTGCATCATGCACAGCCCAGCCACCATCATTCGCCACAACGCTTTGCGCGCTTCCACCTTGCGCCGCTCACGCGCAAAGGCATCATTGGCTGGCAACGCGCGGTAGCCTGCATCTTGCACGGCATGCATCCAGCCCGAGGGTGCCACTTGCTGCTCTACCCAGACCACTTTGGCACGGTGACTGCCCGCACTGACCTCGGCCTTGAGCACACCGGGCACCGCTTTGAGTGCATCTTCAATGGTCAAAGCGCATGCAGCGCAATGCATGCCTTCAATCAAGACATTGGATTCCCAGCAACCTGGTTGTTGCTGAGCCGGCCGGCTGAACGCACTCCACTCTTGCGCATCGTCAAGCAGCTGCAGCGTGCCAAGTGGGTCTGTCTTCACACGCAATTCGTTGGCGCTTGATGTTGTTGGTGCAGACATAGGATACAAAGAGGCGTTCAAATGGATCAAAGATGAAAAATATTGAATGAGGTTATCTTAGACAAGTTGAAATGAACCTGACTTAAATCAAGAATGGCCTTGAGTGTAGGGATATGCTGATGTTTTTTAAACTACGGAGAGATTCACATGTACGACAAAATTCTGGTTGCCACTGATGGTTCCGCTCTGTCTAAAAAAGCCGTGAACAGCGCCATTGCCTTGGCTGCTCTGGCCGGCGCAAGCTTGGTTGCCTTAAAGGTGGTGCCGCGCTATCCGCAAAGTTATTTTGAAGGTGGCTTGGCCTTGCAAGCCGCTGAAGTGGGTCGCATTGAAAAACAATGGGCTGAAGAAGGCCAGGCTGTGGTGGATGAGGTCAAAAAAACAGCTGAGTTGCAAGGTGTCAAAACCCGCGCCCTCACCATCAAATCAGACGTGGTGTCTGACGCCGTCATTGCGACAGCCAAAAAACACAAATGCGATTTGATTGTGATGGCTTCACACGGCCGTCGTGGTGTCAAGCGCTTGCTGTTGGGCAGCGAAACGCAGCAAGTATTGACCCACTCACACATTCCTGTGCTGGTCTTGCGTTAAATATGGCTCTAGCACCCTTCATACAAGCGCTGACAGCTATTTAATGTGTAGCGTTACGCGCTTCTTCCTGATCTTGAAAGCGATGCCTGATTTCAAGCACCTGATCCCAATGCGCCATGAAAACATCCACACAGCGTGGGTCAAAATGGCTGCCTGCACTCTCTTTGATGTGTTCTGCCGCCCGCTCCAGCGGCCAAGCTTTTTTGTAGGGTCGCTCAGAAGTCAGTGCGTCAAACACATCAGCCACCGCCACAATGCGGCTGAAGATTGGAATATCTTCGCCACTCAACCCCCTGGGGTAGCCTGAACCATCAAATTTTTCATGGTGCGCGCGCGCAATCTCGGCACCGGCCTGCAGCACCTTGGATTCACTGCCTTTGAGAATTTCATAGCCATAAATGGCGTGCAGTTTCATCACCTCAAACTCTTCAGGGGTCAAGCGGCCTGGCTTGAGCAAAATTTGGTCAGCAATCCCCACCTTGCCAATGTCATGCATGGGTGCCGCTTGCAACAGCAATTCCTGGTCGGCCAGAGAAAGCCCCATGCCTTTGGCAATCAATTCTGAATAATGTGCCATGCGCAAGATGTGCGCCCCGGTCTCGGGGTCACGGTACTCAGCAGCTTTAGACAAACGGATCACGGTTTCACGCTCACGCTGCACGATCTCAGTGGTGGCTTTGCGCACCTCACTGGCCAGCCATTCGGCGCGGTTGGCCAAGGCTTTGCGGTTGGCACCCAAGAGCAGCATGTTGTTGGCACGCGCCATGAACTCAACTTTGTCGACTGGTTTGGTTAAAAAATCAGTCGCGCCCGCATCCAGCGCACGGTAGCGAACCTGCTTTTGATCATTGGCCGTGATCATCAAGATGGGCACATCTTCTTTGCCAGGTGTTTGGTGCAATTGGGTTATGAATTCAATGCCATCAAGCTCAGGCATCATGTAATCCACAATCACCAAATCAACCTCATGGCTCATGGCCCAAGCCAGTCCGTCTGGCGCACTGGCAAAAGTTTTTGATTCACTGTTGCCCATGCGTTTGACCAAAGCATCAAACAAAATCAAATTGATTTCCGCATCGTCGACGATCAACACTTTGTAAGTCATAACCTGATCATTTCATTTTTTTCAAACGCAGTCACTGTATCACTGCCCCGGCGGCGACTGATCTTCCAAAGCCAACATCAACTGCCCCACCTGGGCACTCAAGGCATCCAGCTTGTGCTGCAGCGCTGGTAGATCAATGGCCAAGGCATGTTGCGCATCTGCTGCCATTTTTTCAAGTTCAAGTGCCAGTTGCGTAGCTGGCTTAGCACCAAACAAGCCCAGTGTGCCTTTAAGAGCATGCGCGGTGTGCAGCAGCGGCGACATGTCGCCAGAGGTCAAGGCCGCAGTCATTTTGTCAAGGTCTACCGGCCACTGCGCCATGAACACCTCTTTGACAATGTCAACCACTTCTTGATCAGACTCAGTCAAGGCCTGCACGTAATCAAACGCAGGCTGAGCATGATCAAGCTCAGGCTGCCCACCCAAACCCAAAGTTGAGTTATCTAGTGTTTCAGCGTTTGGCAATTCAGGTGCAAAACGCTTCAGCACCCGCTGCAACTCAGCCATTTCAATCGGTTTGGAGATGTAGTCATCCATGCCAGCCTGTAAACAGCGCTCACGGTCACCCTGCATGGCATTGGCCGTCATGGCCACAATCGGCACATGTTGCTCGCCGGATTCCCCCGCACGAATAAGTGTAGTGGCCTCCAGGCCATCCATCACCGGCATCATCATGTCCATCAAAATCAGGTCAAAAGACTGCCGCGCCAACACCTCCAGCGCAGCTTGGCCGTCGCCAGCCACCGTCACCTTATGCCCCCAGCGCTCAATCAGCACTACCGCCAGCTTTTGATTGATGACATGGTCTTCTACCAGCAAAATGCTCAGCGCTACCTGCGCTTGCCTGATGCCGTGGCGGGTGATCAAGTCGCCCTGCTTGTCAGGTGACCGATTAACCACGCGCGTCAACACAAGTGCGAGTTCATCCCGGGTGAACGGTTTGGACAAATAAGCGGCAAAACCAACCTCTTTAGAGCGCTGGGCGTCGCCCTTTAACCCGGCTGAAGACAACATCACCAGGGTCATATCTGCACCATGTGGAGTGGCAAGTATTTTCTCGGCGGTGGTGAAGCCATCCATGTCAGGCATGTGCGCGTCCAGCAGCACCAGGTCAAATCCGCTGGCTTGCGTCGCAGGATGTTGCAACCGCTCCAAGGCCTGCGCACCAGAAGCAACTGCAGTGGGCAACATGCCCAAGCTTTCAAGCGTGCGTGAAATCACGGTGCGGTTGACCTCGTTGTCATCCACCAACAGCACTCGCAAACCATTCAATCCCAGCGCCAATTCGGTGGGTGTAGCGTTCACCGCATCCAGCGCCATGGCCACGGAAAAATCAAACTGACTACCCACCCCCAACTCACTAGACACCGAAATTTGCCCGCCCAAAGCCTCCACCAAACGTGACGAAATCGACAGCCCCAAGCCGGTGCCACCAAAGCGCCGGGTGATGCTGCTGTCTTCTTGGGAAAACGCCTCAAAAATACTGTGCAGCTTAGACGGCGCAATGCCTATGCCCGAGTCTTTCACTGAAAAGTTGAACATTTGCAAGGATTTCGCAGACAAATCACATGACACCCGCAGCAACACCTGCCCCTGCTCAGTGAATTTGATGGCGTTGCCAATCAGATTCATCAAAATCTGGCGCAACCTACCAGGGTCGCCCACTACCGCAGCAGGCACATCAGGCTCAATGTCGCAGACCAATTCAATCCCTTTGGCATGCGCACGCACGGCCAAAGCTTTCAATGTCTCGCTGACCATGCCATTGAGATTGAACGGAATTTTTTCGATCACCAGCTTGCCAGCTTCAATTTTTGAAAAATCAAGAATGTCGTTGATCACGCGCAGCAACGCATCAGACGATGACTTGACGATCTCCAGGTATTCGCGCTGCTCTGCCGTTAACTCGGTGTCCAGTGCCAGTTCGGTCATGCCAATGACACCATTCATGGGGGTGCGAATTTCATGGCTCATGTTGGCCAGAAAATCAGACTTGGCACGGTTGGCCACTTCCGCCGCTTCTTTGGCGCGGCGCAATTCTTCGCTGACCTGTTTCTGTTGAGAAATATCGGCCAAATAGCCATTCCAGATCAGCCCACCATCTGCCGCTGCTTTCGGCATGGACTCCCCATGCACCCAAATCACCTGCCCTGAAAGCTTGTGCAACACTCTGAAGTCAAGCGAGATGCGCGCCAATGTTTTGGCAGAGGTCACAAACGCCTGCTCAAACGCCGCCTGATCTTCGGGGTGAACCTGTTCAAAAAATACCGCCGAATCCGCCATGACGTCAGCCGCAGACAAGCCACACATGGACTCAGCCACACGACTGCAAAATGGAAAGTTTTGATGCCCATCAGCCCAGAGCCGGTACTGAAACACCACCACCGGAATGCTTTCACTGACCTCCATCAGCCGCTCGCCGGCCTCTTTGAGCTGGGTCATATCTTGCCAAATACCGGTGAAAACGGTGGTGCCTTGCGCTGAGAGCTCAGGGTCTGGGTTGATTTCAGAACGGATCCAGCGCAAGTTGCCGTTTGGCAAACGAATGCGGTAGTCGCCTTGCCAGGCTTTGCGTTGTTCGGCTGCTGCCAGCACCTCGGCCCAACACCGTGGCCGGTCTTCATCCACAACTTGGGCGTAAGCCACTTGCCCGTCTGCCATCAGCGCGGCACGATCCAGACCACGTATTTCATCCAGCCGTTCACTCACAAAGGTGTAGCGCACTTGGCCTGCACCCACCTCGCACTGATACACCACGCCAGGCACCGCATTGGCAATGCGCCGCACCCGGCTCTCGGCCTGCGCCACGGCCGTCTGCATGTGCTTGCGCGCGGTGATGTCGGTGCGAATGGCAATGAACTGCTCTGGGGCGTTGCGCTCATCAAGCAGCGGAACAATGGTGGCTTGCACCCAATACAGAGCGCCATTTTTAGCCCGGTTGCAGATCTCACCGTGCCACACCTGACCCGCCAAAATGGTTTGCCACAAGTTCGCAAAATAAGACGCAGGCTGAACACCGGCGTTGATCAAGCGGTGGTTTTGGCCAATCAATTCATCACGCCCGTAGCCGCTGATGCTGCAAAACTTGTCATTGGCGTAGGTGATGGCGCCTTGCACATCGGTCATGCTGACAATGGCATGCTGATCTAAGGCAAATTTTTGTTTGGCCAAATCTGCCAACGCATCGGTCAAGTCGCGCTGGCTAACTTCTCGTTGGCGCACCAGCTCAGACATCAGCAGCGACAGCGACTCCAGGCTGTCTTCTTGCGGGTCAGGCAGCGCCACACTATCGGTTTGCAGCAAGCTGTTGGCGGTTTGGCGCAAAGAGTCTATGGCGCGGGTGCGGCTATCGAGCTCTTGGCGCAACCTGTCATTGCTGTGCGACAGTTCCACCGAACTCAGCTGCAAACTGCGGGTTTTCAAGTCCAGATCGCGGTCACTTTGGGTGTAGGCCTCTTCCACGCGTGTCAAAAAATCGGGCAAACCTTTCAGCAGCTGTACCGCTTGGGCAGAAACACCTGCACCGCTGGCGAACTGCTGCAACTCTTGCAACACAGCGGGCAGTTGTTCTTCTTCCACGCCAAGCAGGCGGCGGGTTTGACGCGCAAGCAATTTATGCATGATTCAAACAGCGTTGTCAGTTGCAGCGGCATCCACCTCCATCACCCGCGTGATGGTCATGGTTTGGTTGTGCAGCTTGCACGCTGTCTCGCCCGTCATGGGGCTGATTTCGCCATAAGAGTAAAAACCGGCCGGCACGCTGGTTGGGCTCATCGCCTCTGCCACCGCCTCCACCTCTTCTTCAACCCGCCCCCCCATCACCAGCTTGCGCCCGACACAACTCACCAGCAAGGCCAGGCTTTGACCCAACTGCCCGTGCGCCAGTTTGGCAGCTTGCGCAGCAGACTCCGCACCATCCACCAACGCATCGGTGCTGGCGTGCATCAGTCGCAAGTAACCCGCCGGGTCAATGTCACCGGCCAACGTCAAAGAGCCTGCAGCCTCGTCCACCGCCAAAATGGTGCGAATCAAACCCGCGTCAGTCTGGTCTTGCCCCAGCATCGAAAACGGAAACAGCAAGCCCGAAGCAGGCAAGTCTTTGGCGTGCTCGCCCAGGTAACGTTTGTACACATCCAGAGCCGGCTCGCCGTCCAGCTCAAACAGCACATTGTTGTCGCAACGGGTCACTTTGCGTGCTGGGCCAAACGGCATCCAACCGCCAAAAGAGCCATGTGACACGCGCAAACCATGGCCATACAGCCCCACGCAGGCCACATGGTCGGCATGCACCCCCGTGTCATCCATCACCCAGGTTTGCTTGAATTGGGCGTCATCGCCCGCCAGACCGCCGGTGATGAGCACCGCCGCATCCAGACCCGCAGCCAGCCCCCCAATCAAGGCACTGCCATTGATGTTGACGCCCTGCCCCAGCACCCACACCGCACGCAAACCCGATGCGGGCAAGGCCTGCGCCAAACGCTGCCCGGCAGCAAATGAATCCGTCATGTCGCGCAACACAGTGTGTGCTGCGTGCACCTGCACTTGGTCGAAACGAATGGTCGTGACCACACAGGCTTGGTCGCTGACGCCCTTCCCAGAAATTTCGCCCGCGGTGCTGCAGCCCAAGCGTTTGGCCTGCGCAAAGCGCTCTGCCAACACCGGCTGCAACGCCTGCAGCCATGCGCCTGAGCCAAACACCAACAGCCAATCAGGCTCAATGGCTTGCAAAGGTGCCAGGGCTTGCGCCACATCGACCGGAAGGCGCAAAACAACTTGAGCAATTTTCATGGGCATCCTCTAAAAGAAAAGTATCCAAATACTAACGACTATCAGTTTGCCTTGGCCGCAAATTGTTGACGCAGCAGATTTTTTTGCACCTTGCCCATGGTGTTGCGCGGCAAATCTGGCACCACATGGCACTGTTTGGGCACTTTGTAGTTGGCCAAGGTGGCTTTGAGCTGGCTCAAAATGTGCTGTGCATCCAGTTGCACGCCTGGCCTAGGCACCACCAGCGCCACGCCCACCTCGCCAAAGTCAGGGTGCGGCACGCCCACCACCGCACTCTCAGCCACACCGGGCAGGTCGTTGATGAAGCCCTCCAGCTCGGCCGGGTAGACGTTGTAGCCGCCGCTGATGATCAGGTCTTTGCTGCGCCCCACAATGGTCACATAGCCATCTTCAGCTTGTTTGCCCACGTCACCGGTCTTGAAAAAGCCATCAAAGGTGAATTCTTCAGCCGTTTTCTCGGGCATGCGCCAGTAACCGGCAAACACATTAGCACCCTTGACCTGAATGTCGCCAATTTCACCGCAGGGCACAGGTGCGCCCTGGGCATCGACCACACGCAAACTCACGCTTGGCAGTGGCATGCCCACCGTGCCGCCACGGCGCTCCCCGTTGTAGGGGTTGGAGGTGAGCATGATGGTTTCACTCATGCCGTAGCGCTCCAGAATGGTGTGGCCGGTGCGTGCCTGCCAGGCGGTGAAAGTGTCCATCAGCAGCGGGGCTGAGCCCGAAATGAACAGCCGCATGTGCCGCACCACGGCTTCGTTCAGTCCCGGCTCGGCCAACAGGCGCACATACAGTGTGGGCACGCCCATGAACACCGTGGCCTGCGGCAAGTAGCGCAGCACGGTGCGCGGCTCAAATTTGGCCAGCCAGATCATTTTGCTGCCATTGATCAGGGCGCCGTGGATCGCCACAAACAAGCCATGCACATGAAAAATAGGCAGTGTGTGCAGCAGCACATCGCCACCTTGTGCTGCGCTGCGCCAGCTCCACGCCGCTTTGAGCACCAGCGCGTTGCTGAGCATGTTGCCGTGGGTCAGCATGGCGCCCTTGGAGCGCCCGGTGGTGCCACTGGTGTAAATGATGACGGCCAGGTCGTCCGCCTGGGAGACGGCCACCGAATGCTGGTCAGCGCACTGGGCCGCGCGCGCCAGCAAAGAGCCGGTTCGGTCGTCGTTCAAGGTGAACACCCAGCGCGTGCCGGCCTGAAACGCCAGTGTGCTGACCCAGCCAAAGTGCAGCGCGCTGCAGACCACCACATCAGGCTCGGCATTGCCTAAAAAATATGCAATTTCAGCGCTTTGGTAAGCCGTGTTCAGGGGCAAAAACACCAAGCCCGCCCGCAAGGTGGCAAGGTAAAGCATCAGGGCTTCGACCGATTTATCTACCTGCACGGCAATGCGCGCACCGGCTGGCAAATCAAGCGACTCCAAAAAGTTGGCCAACATGGCGCTGCCGCGCTCCAGGTCGGCCCAGCTGTAGATCTGACCCGCATCAGTTTCAACGGCGCAGGCCGTCAAGTCGGCCGGAAAAGCCTGGCGCAGGTGGGCATAAAGGTTGGCGTTGGGGGTGGATGAGAACGCGGTCATGATCAAAATTTGGGGGCACGTTTTTCCAGAAATGCAGTGATGCCTTCACGCTGCTCGGCGCCCTGCGCATAGGCATAAGCGCCAGCCAGCAGCGTGGCCAACGGCTCATCAGTTGATTCATTTTGTGTAGCAGCTTGCGCTTTATTGATAAGCGCTAGAGGCCTATTTAATGCTCTAAATGTCTGCTTGTTCAGGCGCGCCGCCTGGGGTGCCAGGCTCAAGATGCGCTGCACGCTGGCCTGCGCCACGGCGGGCAAGTCGGCGTCTGCCACCACCCGGCTCAAGAAACCGCGTTGCAGCATTTCAGGCGCGCCAAACACTGCGGCTTCCAGCAGCATGTGCCGCGCTGTGAGCTCACCCACCTGCTGCGACACCAGCGCGGCCTCACGCGGCGCCATCGGGAAACCCAGCTTGGCTATGGGCGCGCCAAACTGGGCCGACTCGGCACTCAGGCGAATGTCGCAACAGCTGGCCAACTCAACCCCAGCGCCCATGCAGTTGCCCGCAATTTGCGCCACCATCGGCACGTCGCAAGCCAGCATGGCGCTCAACGCACCCCACACATCTTGCTCATGAAACTCGCGCAAGCTGGCCTCTTCAAAGCGAAAACTGGCGTACTCAGAAATATCGCCCCCGGCACAAAAGTGTGCACCCGTACCGGAGACCAGCACACAACGCACATCTGGGCTGGTTTGAATGCGCTCAAACACGTCTCGCAGTTGTCGCCACATGACGCGGTTCATGGCGTTGAAGCGTTTGGGGTAATGCAAAGTAACCCGCGCCAGGCCGTCGTGTTGCGTGTATTGAATCGATGGTGACATCAGAAAAATTTTGTCAATAGCTATATTTTAAATAGCTGCTTGCGCTTATTCTATAAGCGCTAGAGCCTATTTTGTTATGTAAAAAGTCAACAACTCAGCGCGTCATGGCTGTCAAGCTATGCGCCTGGCTTGGCACCCTCAAGCCCCAAGGGGCTGGCGCGCACGCGCCCACAGCCACAGGGCAGCGCCGCCCACAATCATCGGCACACACAGCCATTGCCCCATGCTCATGCCCAACTGCAGCAGCCCCAAATGGGCATCGGGTTCACGGAAAAATTCAGCGGTAAACCTGAAGACACCGTAGCCCAGCACAAACACTGCAGCCACCTGCCCGGGCGCACGCGGCTTGCGGGCATAGAGCCACAAGATCACAAACAGCAGCAAGCCCTCCAGCAAAAACTGGTAAATCTGCGACGGGTGGCGCGGCAAGTCTCCCGCCCCCCGAAACACCATGCCCCAGGGCAAATCCGGACTGGCCACCCTGCCCCACAGTTCGCCGTTGATGAAGTTGCCCAACCGCCCCATGGCCAAACCGGTGGGCACGCAGGGCGCCACAAAGTCAGCCACTTGCAGCAGCGGGCGCTTGCGCGACCAGGCAAACCACATCTCAGCCACCACCACGCCCAGCAAGCCACCATGAAAACTCATGCCACCTTGCCACACTGCAAACACTTCCAAAGGGTGCGCCGCGTAGTAGCCAGGTTTGTAAAACAGGCAGTAGCCCAGGCGCCCGCCCAAGATCACCCCCATCACCCCCAAAAACAAAATGTCTTCCACGTCTTTGCGGCTCCAGGCCTGCGCGCCGGTCATTGAAGCAAAGGGTTGGTGGCGCAGGCGCAAGTTGCCCAGCCACATGAACAACCCAAAAGCTGCCAGATAAGTCAGCCCGTACCAATGCACGGCAAGCGGCCCCAGTTGCAGCGCCACTGGGTTGATGTCTGGGTGCAGCAGCATCAGTCTTCCAACAAAGACACGTCGCGCACGGCACCCTTGTCAGCTGACATCACCAGCTTGGCATAGGCCTTGAGGGCGCTAGAGACCTTGCGCGGGCGCGGTTTGGCAGGCTTCCAGCCCAGTGCATCTTGCTCGGTACGGCGGCGCGCCAACTCATCATCCGACACCAGCACGTTGATGGAGCGGTTGGGAATATCAATGCGGATGCGGTCGCCCTGGCGAATCAAACCAATCGCGCCACCACCGGCCGCTTCTGGCGAAGCGTGACCAATCGACAAGCCCGAAGTGCCGCCCGAAAAACGCCCGTCGGTAAGCAGCGCACAGGCTTTGCCCAGGCCTTTGGACTTGATGTAGCTGGTGGGGTAAAGCATCTCTTGCATGCCAGGGCCACCTTTGGGGCCTTCGTAGCGCACGATGACCACGTCACCGGCCTTGACCTTGTCGCCCAAAATGTCGGCCACCGCTTCGTCTTGCGACTCGGTCACGTAGGCTGGCCCCTCAAACACCAGCAGCGATTCATCCACGCCTGCGGTCTTGACCACACAGCCGTTGAGCGCAATGTTGCCCACCAGCACGGCCAGGCCACCTTCTTGCGAGTAGGCATGTGTGCCCGAGCGGATGCAACCCTCGGCCCGATCCACATCCAAACTTGGCCAGCGCGCTTTTTGGCTGAACGCCACTTGCGACGGCACACCCGCAGGACCGGCGCGGTAAAAAGTTTGCACCTCAGCACTGGGGTTGCGGGCAATGTCCCACACGTCCAGCGCGTCTTTGAGGGTTTTGGCGTGCACCGTGGGCACGTCGGTATGCAGCTTGCCTGCGCGGTCCAGCTCACCCAAAATGGCCATGATGCCGCCGGCACGGTGCACGTCTTCCAAGTGGTATTTCGGCGTGTTGGGGGCCACTTTGCAGAGCTGCGGCACGCTGCGCGAAACGCGATCAATGTCGGCCATGGTGAAGTCAATGCCCGCCTCTTGCGCCACCGCCAGAATGTGCAAGATGGTGTTGGTCGAGCCGCCCATGGCAATGTCGAGCGTGATGGCGTTCTCAAAAGCCTTGAAGCCGATGGCGCGTGGCAGCACCGTGGCATCGGCTTGCTCGTAATAGCGCTTGCACAAGTCCACAATCAAATGCCCGGCGCGTTTGAACAGTTGTTCGCGGTCGGCATGGGTGGCCACCACCGTGCCGTTGCCCGGCAGGGACAAGCCCAGCGCTTCGGTCAGGCAGTTCATGGAATTGGCGGTGAACATGCCAGAGCACGAACCGCAAGTGGGGCAGGCACTGCGCTCGACTTCAGCCACATCCGCATCAGACACTTTGTCGTCAGCGGCCATCACCATGGCATCGACCAAGTCAAGCTTGAACACGCTGAGTTTGGTTTTGCCCGCTTCCATGGGGCCACCCGAGACAAACACCACTGGAATATTCAGCCGCATGGCGGCCATCAGCATGCCGGGGGTGATCTTGTCGCAGTTGCTGATGCACACCATGGCATCAGCACAGTGCGCGTTGACCATGTATTCCACGCTGTCGGCAATGATGTCGCGGCTGGGCAGGCTGTAGAGCATGCCGTCGTGCCCCATGGCAATGCCGTCGTCCACCGCAATGGTGTTGAATTCTTTGGCCACGCCACCAGCGGCTTCAATCTCGCGCGCCACCAGTTGCCCCAGGTCTTTCAGGTGCACATGGCCGGGCACAAACTGGGTGAACGAATTGACCACGGCGATGATGGGTTTGTCAAAGTCGCCATCTTTCATGCCGGTGGCACGCCAGAGCGAACGGGCACCTGCCATGTTGCGGCCAGCAGTGGTGGTTTTGGAGCGGTAAATGGGCATGGTCAGTGAGCTTGGGTTAAGGGTGGAAAGCGAAAAAAGTGTGCTGAATTATGGCGCAGGTGTCTGCTGAGATGCGCTGCAAGTGGGTAGTGACTTGGCTGCTGTTGTGGTGACTCTGACACGGCGCGGCGGCTGGGTCAGGGGACCGGGCTTTGGGGTGAAATGCGCGCGAAGAAGGTTTCAGCACACTGAACCGTCAGCCCCGCGCGTGCTTTCACCCCAAAACCGCACGCCTCTGACCCAGTCGCCCAGCCGGGTTAAACCCTCAACTCAACTCACCACAGTACATTGACTTAGCGGCGGCGGTTGATGGTGCCCAGCGCTTCTTTGGTGCGCTCACGGCGGGCATCGCGTTTTTGGTTTTCACGATCCATGGCCTTGCGCTTGGTGTAGCCGGAGCTGTCCGCCCACGCCCACCAGGCTACTGCCATCACGTAAGGCAGTGCCACCCACCACCAAGACAAGCTTGCCACCGGCTCCCAAGCCAGCACTTTGAGCACCAGCAACATCACGCCTAAACCTAAGAAATACATCGCCAACCTTTCGAACCAAAATCACACAGTGAAGCAAGACACTCCAAAAACCGCATTACCTACAATCAGTCACCAACAACTCTACCCCACTTTTCAAGGACAACCCACCATGAAACTGCCCCTTTTACCCATGCTTGTCTGTGCCTTGGTCAGCGCCCCTGCGCTGGCAGACACTGCCCTGGCGCAAAAGAAAAACTGCATGGCTTGCCACACGGTTGAGAAAAAAGTGGTGGGGCCAGCTTATAAAGATGTTGCCAAAAAATACGCGGGGCAAGACGCCGCCACTGCCATGCTGGCCGACAAAGTGATCAAAGGGGGCAAGGGTGCGTGGGGCGTCATCCCTATGCCCGCCAACCCCCAAGTCAGTCCAGCCGAAGCGCAAACGCTGGTGAAGTGGATTTTGTCGCTGAAGTAGCGCCGCCCTTTTCAGGCACCCACAAAAAAGCCCGCAACAGCGGGCTTTTTTTATATACCAAATAGGGCTCTAGCGCTTATGAATCAAGCGCTAGTAGCTCTACTTACAATAGCATCAGTAGGTTTGACCCAACTGTCCCAAGATGGCTGGGTTTTCCAGCGTGGAGGTGTCTTGGGTGATGGTTTCACCCTTGGCCAGCGAGCGCAGCAAGCGGCGCATGATCTTGCCAGAACGGGTCTTGGGCAAGTTTTCACCAAAGCGGATGTCTTTGGGCTTGGCAATCGGGCCAATCTCTTTGGCCACCCAGTCGCGCAGCTCTTTGGCAATTTGCTTAGCTTCGTCGCCGGTAGGCACGCCGCGTTTCAACACCACAAAGGCGCAAATGGCTTCACCGGTGAGGTCATCTGGGCGACCCACCACAGCAGCTTCAGCCACCAGGTCGGTCTTGGCGACCAAAGCCGATTCAATTTCCATGGTGCCCATGCGGTGACCCGACACGTTCAACACGTCGTCAATCCGGCCGGTGATGCGGAAATAGCCTCGGTCAGCACTGCGCACCGCGCCGTCACCAGCCAGGTAATAAGTGCCGCCCATTTCTGCCGGGAAATAGCCGCTCTTGAAGCGCTCTGGGTCGTTCCAGATGGTGCGAATCATCGACGGCCAGGGGCGTTTGATGACCAGCATGCCGCCTGAACCATTGGGCACATCAGCGCCCACTTCGTCGACGATGGCGGCCATGATGCCGGGCAGTGGCAAGGTGCAGCTGCCAGGAACCAATGGGGTAGCGCCAGGCAACGGGGTGATCATGTGACCACCGGTTTCCGTTTGCCAGAAGGTGTCCACAATCGGGCATTTTTCATGGCCAATGTTTTTGTAGTACCACATCCAGGCTTCGGGGTTGATGGGTTCACCCACCGAGCCCAAGATGCGCAGGCTGGTCAGGTCAGAGCGGTCTGGATGCACTTTTTCGTCAGACTCAGCCGACTTGATCAGTGAGCGAATGGCAGTGGGTGCGGTGTAGAAAATGGAGCACTTGTGGCGCTCAATCATCTGCCAGAAGCGACCGGCGTTGGGGTAGGTGGGGATGCCTTCAAAAATGATTTGGGTGGCACCTGCAGCCAATGGGCCGTAAGCCACGTAGGCGTGGCCGGTGATCCAGCCGATGTCGGCCGTGCACCAGAACACGTCATCTTGCTTCAGGTCAAACGTCCAGTCCATGGTCAGCTTGGCCCACAGCAAGAAGCCGCCAGTGGAGTGCTGCACGCCCTTGGGTTTGCCAGTGGAACCTGAGGTAAACAAGATGAACAACGGGTGCTCTGCGCCCACCATCACGGGTGCGCATTCGGTGCTTTGACCGGCCAGCGCTTCGGTGAAGGTAATGTCGCGGCCAGCGACCATGTTGCACTTGGACGGGGTGCGCTCAAACACAAACACGGTTTTGATGGACTCGCAACCGCCCAGGCCCAGACCTTCGTCCACAATGCCTTTGAGGGGCAATTCTTTGCCGCCGCGCAATTGGTAGTTGGCGGTGACCACGGCCACAGCGCCTGCGTCAATGATGCGCTCTTGCAGTGCCTTGGCCGAGAAGCCACCAAACACCACGCTGTGGGTCGCGCCAATGCGGGCACAGGCTTGCATGGCGACCACGCCTTCCAGACCCATGGGCATGTAGACCAGCACGCGGTCGCCTTTGTTGATGCCACGGGCTTTGAGCGCGTTGGCAAATTGGCTGACCTTGGCCAAGAGTTCTTTGTAAGTGGTTTTGGTGACTTCGCCGCCATCGGCTTCAAAAATCACAGCCACCTTGTTTTCATTGGGGGTGCCAATGTGCTTGTCTAGGCAGTTGGCAGAAGCATTGAGCTCGCCGTCTTGGAACCATTTGTAAAACGGTGCATTGGACTCGTCAAGGGTTTGGGTAAAAGGCTTGTTCCAAACCACGTTTTCACGTGCCAAACGAGCCCAAAAGCCCTCAAAATCTTTTTCAGCTTCAGCGCACAAGGCGTTGTAGCCTTCCATGCCCTGAATGCGCGCCGCCTTGACGGTGGCCTCGCTGGGTGGGAATACGCGGTTTTCAACCAATGTGGATTCAACAGCAGTTTTAGGTGTAGTCACAGATAAGTCTCCTCTAGATAAACAAAGTTCGCCCGGTAATGTCATGCGTGGCACTTACATGCTACTGACTGTCACCCGACTGACACGCGCCTCGGTAAAATGGCTTTTCTTAACTTTCTGAATTTTTAAAAATACATTGCTTCATGTCTGAACACCACACCAAACCACTGGCCATGCGCCCGATTCCACGCTTGATTTTTGCCAGCCGCTGGTTGCAATTGCCTTTGTACCTGGGTCTGATTGCCGCGCAATGCGTGTATGTATTTCACTTTTGGGTGGAACTGGTGCACCTGCTTGAAGCCGCTTTTGGCAGCCAGACGGCGCTGGCCGCATTGATCGACGGCATTGGCTACAAAACCAGTGAGCCAGTGACCCACCTGAATGAAACCATCATCATGCTGGTGGTGCTGGCACTGATTGACGTGGTGATGATCTCGAACCTGCTGATCATGGTGATTGTGGGCGGGTATGAAACCTTTGTGAGCCGCATCAACCTGGAAGGCCATCCCGATCAGCCCGAATGGCTCGACCACGTGAATGCCTCCACGCTCAAGGTCAAGCTGGCCATGTCCATCATCGGCATCAGCTCGATTCACCTGCTCAAGACCTTCATCAATGCCGACAACTACAGCGACAAGGTGCTGATTGCCCAAACCGGCATCCATATTGCGTTTTTGCTCTCGGCCATGGCGATTGCCTACACCGACCGGCTGATGAGCCACGCTAGCGCCAAGTCACACTGAAATTAACGCGCTGGCGTGCTGCGCACAAACAGCAGCACGGCCAGCGTTGCGCTGGCCACAGACCCCAGCAACACACCTATCTTGACCTGCGCTGCGTAAGCCGCGCCAGCGCCCTCAAAGGCCAGTGAACCAATGAACAGGCTCATGGTAAAGCCAACCCCACACAATACCGCCACTGCGGCAAACTGCAGCCAGCTGCACCCCTCAGGCAATTGACTGCCGCCAAACCGAATCATCACCCAGGCGGCGCCCAGCACGCCCAATGGCTTGCCGAGCAACAAGCCCGCAGCAATGCCCAGCGGCACGCTTTTCAGCAAGCTGCCCAGTGTCGCGTCGCCCAAATAAACACCAGCATTGGCAAAGGCAAACACCGGCAACACCAGGTAGGCCACCCAAGGGTGCAAAGCGTGCTCGGCCGTTTGCAGGGGCGAGCCGCCCTTGCCATCGGTCATGGGAATCGCCAGCGCTGTGATCACCCCGGCCAGCGTGGCATGGATGCCCGACTTGAGCACACATACCCAAATCACCAGCCCCACCACCACATAGGGGCCAATGGCGACCACACGCCAACGGTTCAACGTGAACAACACCCCCACACCGGCAGCGCCCGCCAGCAACATGGGCAACGACAAATTGGCGGTGTAAAAGAAAGCGATGACCAAAATGGCACCCAGGTCGTCAATGATGGCCACCGCTGTCAAAAAAATCTTCAACGACACCGGCACGCGGCTGCCCAGCAACACCAAAATACCCAAAGCAAATGCAATGTCGGTGGCCATTGGAATACCCCAGCCCTGCAAGGCCACTGGGTCGGCACTGTTGATGGTCGCAAAAATCAGCGCCGGCACCACCATGCCACCCAGCGCGGCAACCGCAGGCAACAGCACTTGGCGAAATGAGGCCAGCTCGCCGTCGATCAATTCCCGTTTGATTTCCAGCCCCACCAAAAAGAAAAACACCGCCATCCACAGGTCGTTGATCCAAATCAGCATGGGCTTGGCCAACACCAAGGCGTCCACCCCAAAACGCAACGCCACCGGGAACTGCAGCAACTGCTCATACCCCCCGCGCCAGGCCGAGTTGCTCAGCAGCAAAGCCAGCATGGCCGCAACGGCCAACATCACACCACCCAGGGTTTGGCTGTTGATGAAAGGGGTGACATTGGAGAGCAGTTTTTTGATCATGTGCTGAAGGCAGGTGCGTCAGCCCGTGTTGGGGGGCTTGGTTAAACTGCCATATTAGCGTGACACTTGAAACCTCAACACCCTTAAGGCAACACCGACCATGAGCACCGCCATCCGCCAAAACGACCTGATTGAATCCATTGCCGCTGCGCTGCAATACATCAGCTACTACCACCCGGCCGACTACATTGCGCACCTGGCACGCGCTTATGAGCGCGAGCAAAGCCCGGCCGCCAAAGACGCCATTGCCCAAATTTTGACCAACAGCAAAATGAGCGCCACCGGCCACCGCCCGATTTGCCAAGACACCGGCATCGTCAACGTGTTCTTGAAAGTGGGCATGGACGTACGCTGGACAGATTTCACCGGCAGTCTGGATGACGCTATCAACGAAGGCGTGCGCCGTGCCTACACCTTGGCCGGCAACACCCTGCGTGCCAGCGTGGTGGCCGACCCTGAATTTGCCCGCAAAAACACGCGTGACAACACCCCAGCAGTGATCGTCACCGAAATCGTGCCCGGCAACACGGTTGAAGTCACCGTAGCAGCCAAAGGCGGCGGCAGCGAGAACAAAAGCAAGATGTACATGCTCAACCCCGGCGACAGCGTGGTTGACTGGGTGCTGAAAACCGTGCCGACCATGGGTGCGGGCTGGTGCCCACCGGGCATGTTGGGCATTGGCATTGGCGGCACGGCTGAAAAAGCCGTGTTGCTGGCCAAACAAAGCCTGATGGACGACCTGAACATGTACGAGCTGCAAGAAAAAGCTGCCAAAGGCGAGGCACTGACCCAAGTGGAAGCATTGCGCCTGGAGCTGTATGAAAAAGTCAACGCGTTGGGCATTGGCGCACAAGGCTTGGGCGGCCTGACCACCGTGCTGGACGTGAAAATTGCCATGTACCCCACCCACGCTGCCAGCAAACCCATTGCCATGATTCCCAACTGCGCCGCTACCCGCCACGCCCATTTTGTGATGGACGGCAGTGGCCCGGTGTACCTGACACCACCTTCGTTGGACACTTGGCCCAATGTGCAATGGGCACCCGACACAGAAAAGAGCAAGCGGGTCAACCTCAACACCTTGACGAAAGAAGAAGTGGCCAGCTGGAAACCCGGCGACACCCTGCTGCTCAACGGCAAGATGCTCACCGGCCGCGATGCCGCCCACAAGCGCATCAAAGACATGCTGGCCAAGGGCGAGCCACTGCCGGTGGACTTCACCAACCGCGTGATTTATTACGTCGGCCCCGTTGACCCGGTGGGCGACGAAGCGGTGGGCCCCGCCGGCCCCACCACCGCCACCCGCATGGATGGTTTCACCGAGATGATGCTGGCGCAAACCGGCCTGATTGCCATGGTTGGCAAGGCCGAACGTGGTCCGGTGGCCATTGAGGCCATCAAAAAACACCAAAGCGCCTATCTGATGGCGGTGGGCGGCGCAGCTTATCTGGTCTCCAAAGCCATCAAGACCTCCAAAGTGGTGGGCTTTGCTGACCTTGGCATGGAAGCCATTTACGAATTTGATGTGGTCGACATGCCTGTCACGGTGGCGGTAGATGCGGGCGGCACCAGCGCGCACATCACCGGCCCAGCCGAATGGCAGCAACGCATTGCCACCGGTGAATTCAAGGGCATTGCGGTTTCAGGCCGTTAAGTCAGCCAGCACGCAGCCGCCATGGGGAGCCTGTTGACAAGCCTCAGAGGGGCGTTGGGGTTGGACTTGCCGCCCCGTGCCGCCCCACTGGGCTTCAAATTCCCGGCGCTTTCACAACGGCTGCAGGCTCAAAGTGGACTGGGGTTGGCGTTTGATGCGAAGCTCAAACGCGCCCAAGAAGACCCCACCGCGGTCTTTGAGTTGATCAAAGACCGCGTCAAACACCTTAACCGCTGTGCCTTGAGCACCCGGCAAAGGCAACAATTGACCAACGAGGTTACTCAGTTATTTTTTGAACCTGCCTTGCAGGTGTGCCACCCCCAGCCCACAGCCGCCGCCGTGCCTGAACCAGCGGAGCGCCGCAAGCGGGTCTTGCTGGCGGCTGAGATCAGCCATATCCTGATGGTCTCCAACCAGATTTTGTTCAACAGCTACTACCAGTTGTCAAATTTTCAGTTTCAGCGCGCAAGAGCCAAGTTTCAACAAGCTGGCGTTCGGGTGATGGAATTGTTTCAACTCACGCAGCAACTCAAAGCCTTGCGCTACCAGTTGCCTGATCAAAACGATTGGCGAGCCCTGCACACCGTGCTGCATACGCTCCAGGCGCACGACCGCATTGACCAACCCCGGCGCACGCTCAAACACCAGTTGGGCCTGGAGTCGCCACAAAGCGTTGCCAGCTTGTTCATCGGCGCAGTCATTTTTGACTTCTTCAAGCCCCTGCAGTGGCCCACACAGTTGCAATGGGTCACTCTGAGCTACTTGAAAAGTGTGGCAAAGTCAGTGCGACTGGTGTTTCAACCCTGCCACCAGCCAGCGCGACGTGATGTCATTGCCACACCGGCACCACTTTCGGCCACACAACCTGAGTCATCGCAGGTGGTGCTTGACTGCGCGGTGCTCTTTACCCACATTCGCACTGACTGCCTGGCCTTGATCAAAGCCTTGCGCAGCAAGAAAATGGCAGATGTGCCGGCGCGCTTGGCCAAATTCAAAGAGCAAGAAAGGCTGGTGGTCGCTCACACCCTGCTGCATGCCCTGGATCAGACTGCACCTGAACCCGCCAGCGAGCACAGCCACCCGTTGCAAGACTTGCGACTGTTTGTAGGCTTCTCGGGAGTGTTTGCCCTGCTGCAACACCAGCAAGGTGAGTTTGCCCATGAGGAACGACTCGCCGACGCCTTGGCCAAACGCTCGGCCATCATGGCGCAAGACCACCACAGCGGACAAAGCACGCTGTGGACGCTGGTGCATGAAACGCCCAGCCGCATCCGACTCAGCACCCAGGAATCCAGCTACACCACGCCCTTGAGTGTGGGTTCCCTGCTAGCTTACGGGATGGGTGAAGCCATCAAGCACCCCTGTTTGGCGGTGGTCGCGCGGCTTGAACGCGTGAGCAGCAACACCGTGCTGCTGGACTTGGCAGTGCTGAGCCACTACGCCGAGCCGGTGGTCATTACCCTCCATCACCACCAACAAAACGTAGGGCACCGTGCCCTGCTGATCGCCAGTCAAAATATTTTTTGGCGCTGGGGGCTGCTCTTGCCCCCCATGGATGTGCTGCCTGGTGTAGATGAATTTGTCATGATTCGCCAAGGTCAACCCATGCCGCTTGACCTGGAAACCCTGCGCAT
Source organism: Rhodoferax sp. (assembly GCF_028715765.1). Taxonomy (GTDB): domain Bacteria; phylum Pseudomonadota; class Gammaproteobacteria; order Burkholderiales; family Burkholderiaceae_C; genus Rhodoferax. The sequence goes on along the minus strand of NZ_JAQURE010000006.1, from coordinate 28,208 downwards.
GGCCACCCCAGATTTTTCATTGTTTTCAACCCAACTCAGCACCACTGAGCTCGGGTTCGATGCGGTGCCCAACCCCACGCAGCCAAGCCTGGGCAGCAACCTTTAGCCCTGCCATGACCGCCCCAGATCAGAGCGCGCGCCCGATTGGGGTGTTTGACAGCGGTGTCGGTGGCTTGAGTGTGCTCAAGGCATTGCGCGCCGAGCTGCCCACTGAAAACTTTGTCTACGTGGCCGACAGTGGCTTCGCACCCTATGGTGAACGCGATGAAGCGTTTGTGATTGAACGTGCGCGCACCTTGACGCAGCATTTGCAAAGCCAAGCGCACCTCAATATCAAAGCGCTGGTGGTGGCGTGCAACACCGCCACAGCTGCAGCGGTGCATGTGTTGCGGCAAGAGCACCCCCAACTGCCCATCATCGGGGTCGAACCGGCGCTCAAACCCGCAGCCGCCTTGAGCCACACCAAGCGCATTGGGGTGCTGGCCACGCGCAGCACCTTGAACAGCCAAAAATTCAAAACATTGCTCCATGGCCTGACCGGGCAAGCAGAATTCATCTGTCAACCTTGTGACGGTCTGGCGGATGCCATTGAGCGTGACGACACTCCAAAAATCAGAGCGCTTTGCGCACAATACACCGGCTCTACAGGCCAATTTGGCATAAAAAATGGTCTGATCGACTGCCTTGTGCTGGGGTGCACCCACTACCCGTTTGCCAGTGACCACTTTCGCCAACTGGTGGGGCCTGAGGTGCATTTGGTAGACAACGGTGAACCCGTGGCGCGGCACACGCGCCGCATGCTGCATCAACTCAATGCCAGCAGCCAACCCGGGTCATTGCGCTTGCTTTCCACCGGGCAACCCGGCGCACTGAGCTTGGCTGTTGAGCGCTGGCTGGGTGAGCGCGCTTGCCAAGCCGAACGGCTTGATTCAATCACCCGTTGAGCTGGGCTGCTACGCCGTCAACACGCCACGTGGAATCAACTTGAGCATGTGTTCCATGTTCAGATTCACTTTAACAGCCGTGGCCGCCAAGGTGCTTTGAATGCCAAACCCCTCGCGTGAGGTATCGCGCAATTTGGGCTCAGCAATCAACTGTCCAGCACGGTTGAGCACCACCGCCACCCAGGGCTCGGCCGGTTTCAGGCCACGGCGCACGACCACCGCGGTCTCGCCGTTGGCCAACAACACATAGGTGCCAGGTGGGCTTAACCCCAGCAACTTGACCAAAGCGGTGCCCACTTCGTCGTGCTTGGTTTCACCCAACGGCAGCACCACGCAGCGCACCGAGTCACGCGCGGTGCGACCTGCGCGCGACTTGCGTGGGCTCATGGCCGCGGTGTAGCGATCCACCGTTTGCAAAATTTTCACCAGCCGCGGCACGCGCGGCCAGTCAAGCAGTTTGTCAGCGCCGGTTTGCGTGCAGTGGTGCAAAGCCACCACTTCCAGCCAATCGGCATCCGTCACCCCCACTTGGCGCAGTTGCGTGTGGCTGTCTTGGGCATGGGTGTCGATCTGCTTGCGTTGCACCGGGCTGGGGGCAGCTTTTTGTTGCGCCAGCAGGTCTTGCAGGTGTGTCATGGCCAAATTCATGGTCAACGCAGCGCAGGCCAGACTGCGGCGCTCTTCATTGGTCAAGCCAAAGGTGGTGGCCAGGTCGTTGACCAACGCTGCGCAGAGCAAGGCATGCATCACGCTGTAGCCTTCAAAATGGGTGATGGCGCGGTTGAACAGCAAAAACTGCGAGCCGGTGGCGTCTTGATTGAGCAGACGCACGATGACCTGATCCAGCGCATAAATTTTGTCTTGAAAGTCGCTGGTGGTGGCATAGCTGGCCAGCAGCCCACCCAGTTTGGACTCGACATCGCCCCAGCGTTGGCTCAAGGTGCCCACCTCTTTGTCTGCGGCTTTGTTCGGCTCTTTGATATTTAAAAACTTGTAGAAGTCTTTGATGGGGGCACCAGCGCGGTTCAGCTCGGTGATGCCAGACATCATGGCACGCACGCCGGCATCGGTTTCATCAATTTCTACAAAGAGCTTGGGGCGGCTTTGAATGCCGGTCAGCTGCAGCTTGGTCTCAATTTTTTGGCCTTTGGCCAGCAAAATCAAACCGTTGTCGTCTCGCAAAGTGAAAGGCAAAGACATGCCGATGAACAGCAACTCGGGGCGAAATTCAATCAAGTCCATGGCCATGGTTTTCAGTGCACTGCAGAGGTAGGGGTAAGCGCCCTACTCTACCGGATAATGACAGCCATGAATCCCCTTCTTTCTTTGTTAAAACCTTACCCATTTGAGCGTCTGCGCCAGCTCTTTGCAGACCTCACCCCCAACCCCGCCTACACACCGATCAGCTTGGGGCTGGGCGAACCCCGCCACGCCACGCCAGCCCTGATTCAGCAGGCCATGGTCAAGGCCATTGAGCGCCGACCAAGCGGTCTGGCCAGCTACCCCGCCACCGCGGGAGAGCCAGCACTGCGCGAGGCTTTTGCCAGCTGGCTGCAACGCCGTTATGGTCTCAGCCTCGACCCCACCAGCCAAATGTTGCCGGTGCTGGGCTCGCGCGAAGCCTTGTTTGCCTTGACGCAAACCGTGGTCAACCGCCCGACCCATGCGGCTGAGCCCAAACCGCTGGTGGTGTGCCCCAACCCTTTTTATCAAATCTACGAAGGCGCCGCCCTGCTGGCTGGGGCTGACCCTTATTTTGTGGCCAGTGACCCGGCGCGCAACTTTGCCCCTGACTGGGCTAGCGTGCCTGACGCGGTGTGGGCGCGCACCCAGTTGCTCATCGTCTGCTCGCCCGGCAACCCCACCGGTGCGGTGATGCCGCTGTCAGAGTGGCAGATGCTGTTTGAACTCAGTGACAAGTTTGGCTTTGTGATTGGCTCAGACGAGTGTTACAGCGAGATTTATTTCCGCGACGAACCCCCGCTGGGGGGGCTGGAAGCGGCTGCCAAGCTGGGGCGCACTGACTTTAAAAACCTGATCTCACTCACCAGCCTGTCCAAGCGCAGCAATGTGCCGGGCATGCGCAGTGGCTTTGTGGCCGGTGATGCGGCGCTGATCAAGCCGTTTTTACTCTACCGCACCTACCACGGCAGCGCCATGAGCCCGGTGGTGCAAGCCGCCAGCATCGCCGCCTGGCAAGACGAAGCGCATGTGGTCGACAACCGGGCGCTGTACCGCACCAAGTTTGCCCAGGTCACGCCACTGCTGGCCAGCGTACTGGACGTGGCTTTGCCCGACGCAGGGTTTTATTTGTGGGCGGATGTGGCCGGTGACGACACCGTTTTTGCGCGTGAGCTGTACGCTAACTACAATGTGACGGTGCTGCCGGGCAGCTATTTGGCGCGCACGGCACAAGGGCAAAACCCTGGCTTGGGGCGCATTCGGATGGCTTTGGTGGCAGATACCGCTGAGTGTGTAGAGGCTGCACAACGCATTGTTGAATTTGTTAAAACCCGCGTTTGAAGTCTGGCGCTCTTTGCTGTACCCGCGCAATGGCCGGTTTTGGCGGCCTCCTCATACTGGGGTACCAGAAATCGTCGGCAGCCAAAACCGGCCATTGCGCTAGGCGCTACTGAATGCACCGTCTTATCATTCTTTTTCCACTGAATTACCCTCCAATTTTTATATGACCCAACAACTGCAAACCATTCTTGACAACGCCTGGGAAAACCGTGCCAGCATTTCTGCCGCCTCTGCCCCCAAAGAGGTGGTGGATGCGGTTGAACATGTGATTCAAGCGCTCAACACCGGCCACCTGCGTGTGGCCACGCGCGACGGCGTGGGTCAGTGGACGACGCACCAGTGGATCAAAAAAGCCGTGCTGCTGAGCTTTCGCCTCAATGACAACGAGGTCATCAAAGGCGGCGACCTGGCTTTTTACGACAAAGTGCCCACCAAATTTGCTCACATGACCGCCTCTGGTTTGCAAGCCACCGGCGTGCGCATCGTGCCGCCGGCTGTGGCGCGCCGTGGCAGCTACCTGGCGAAAGGCGTGATCTTGATGCCCTCGTTTGTCAACATTGGCGCGTTTGTCGATGAAGGCACCATGGTGGACACCTGGGCGGCGGTAGGTTCATGTGCGCAGATTGGCAAAAACGTGCATTTGAGCGGCGGTGTCGGCATTGGCGGCGTGCTCGAACCCATGCAGGCCAACCCCACCATCATCGAGGACAACTGCTTCATTGGCGCCCGCTCAGAAATTGTGGAAGGCGTCATCGTGGAGGAAAACTCGGTCATTTCGATGGGCGTCTACATTGGCCAAAGCACCCCCATTTACGACCGTGCCACAGACACGGTGAGTTATGGCCGCATCCCGGCTGGCTCGGTGGTGATCAGCGGCAACCTGCCCAAAGACGGTGGCAAATACAGCCTGTATGCTGCCATCATCGTCAAGCACGTCGACGCCCAAACCCGCGCCAAGACCAGCTTGAACGATTTGTTGCGAGACTAAGCACCGCCCGCCGCGCAGAAGTAAAAACCCAGCGCCTTGGGCAAATGCCCCCTTAAACACACCTTCACCATGGCCACCAGCAATCTCCCATCAGGCACCATGGAGCGCATCTTGCGGCTGATGGCCGACAAGCGCGCCTCAGATGTGTATTTGTCTGCCCACTCCCCGGCCTTGATTCGCATCAACGGCCAGTGCGTGCCAGTCAACAGTCAGGTGTTGCCGCCTGACGCACCCATGAACTTGCTCAGTGAAATTTTGCCGCCTGACCGCATTGAAGAGCTGCAAGACCTGGGTGAACTCAACATGGGCTGGTCTCTGCCCGGCGTGGGGCGCTTTCGCATCAGCGGCATGCGCCAGCGGGGGTCGGTGGCGGCGGTGATTCGCTACATTGCCAATGACATTCCGGCCTTGGCATCGCTCTCATTGCCGCCTATTTTGTCTGACCTGATGTTGGAAAAACGGGGTTTGGTGCTGATGGTGGGCGCCACTGGCGCGGGCAAAAGCACCACCCTGGCCTCGATGATTGACCACCGCAACGCCAGCATGTCTGGCCACATCCTGACCATTGAAGACCCGGTCGAGTATTTATTTAAAAACAAGCGAGCAATCGTCAACCAGCGTGAAGTGGGCAGCGACACCCAGTCCACCCAAATTGCCCTGAAAAACGCCCTGCGCCAAGCGCCTGACGTGATTTTTATCGGTGAAATTCGCGACCGCGAAACCATGACCGCGGCCATTGCCTATTCGCAAACCGGTCACCTGTGCCTGGCCACCATGCACGCCAACAACAGCTACCAGGCGCTCAACCGGATTTTGTCGTTTTACCCAGTGGAAGTGCGCCAAACCATGCTGGGCGACCTGGCCAGTGCGCTCAAAGCCATCATTTCCCAGCGCCTGCTGCGCACCATTGCCGACACTCGCGCGCCCGCGGTCGAGATCATGATGAACACCAAGCTGGTGGCCGAAATGATCGAAAAGGGCAACTTCTCAGGCATTTTGGATGCCATGGAAAACGCCATGGCCGAAGGCAGCCAAACCTTTGAGCAAGACATTGCCCGCCTCATCACTGCGGGCATGGTCGACCGCAAAGAAGGCCTGGCCAACGCCGACTCGCCCACCAACCTGATGTGGCGGCTGCAAAACGACTTTGCCGCGCGTGCCAAAGCGCAATCGCAGGTCAAGGCAGAAGACCCCGACGACCAACCCACTTTCACCGAAATCACGCTTGACATCGACCACCAGGCCTAGCCCCTTATGACCCCTACCCTCACGCTGGCCAAACAACTCATTGCCTGCCGCTCTGAAACCCCGCAAGATGCTCAATGCCAGCAACTCATTGCCCAGCGCTTGAGCGCCATTGGCTTCCAGCACCACACCCTCAGCAGCGGCCCGGCCGATGGCGTGGTCACAAATTTATGGTCAAAAAGGCCTGCAACGCTTATAGATAGTGCGCGAACAGCTACAAAAATAATTGTGTTTGCTGGCCATACCGATGTCGTGCCCACCGGCCCCTTAGGGCAATGGGACAGCGCCCCGTTCACTCCCACCGAGCGCGATGGCAAGCTCTTTGGTCGGGGTGCAGCCGACATGAAAACATCGCTGGCAGCGTTTGTGGTGGCCACCGAGCGGTTTGTGGCAGCCCACCCGGCCACACCTTTGTCGATTGGTTTTTTACTCACCAGCGACGAAGAAGGTCCGGCGCTGGACGGCACCGTCAAAGTCTGCGAGTGGCTGACCCAGCAGGGCGAACGGCTTGACTACTGCATTGTGGGCGAACCCACCTCGGTGACCCGCACCGGTGACATGATCAAAAACGGCCGCCGCGGCACCTTGAGCGGCAAGCTCACAGTCAAAGGCGTGCAAGGCCACATTGCCTACCCGCACCTGGCCAAAAACCCCATTCACATGCTGACCCCCGCGCTGGCTGAGCTGGTGGGCATGCGCTGGGACGAGGGCAACGCCTTTTTTCCCCCCACCTCCTGGCAGGTCAGCAACATCCATGGCGGCACCGGCGCCAGCAATGTCATTCCTGGCAGTGTGGTGGTGGACTTCAACTTCCGCTTTTCCACCGAGTCCAGCCCCGAGTCTTTGCAACAACGCTTGCAAGCCGTGCTAGACCGCTTTGAGCTGGCTTACGACCTGACCTGGACGCTAGGTGGACGGCCATTTTTAACCACTCCTGGCACCCTGGTCAAAGCGGTGGTCGCAGCCATTGAAACCGAAGTCGGCATCACCCCGGAGCTCTCCACCAGCGGCGGCACCTCTGATGGCCGCTTCATTGCCAACATCTGCCCTGAAGTGATCGAGTTGGGCCCCCCCAACGCCAGCATCCACAAGGTCAACGAGCACATTGCCCTGACCGACATCGAGCCCCTGACCCGCATCTACCAGCGCGTGCTGCAAAACCTGCATGAGCAACTGACCCCATGACCCTGCTTGAACTCATTCAAACCAGCGCGCAGCAGCTTGAAGCAGCTGGGGTTAGTTTTGGCCACGGCACCACCAACGCTTTTGACGAGGCCGCCTGGCTCGTGCTGTGGCAACTGGGCTTGCCATTGGATACACCGCTTGAGGGTGAAAGTTCAATGGCAAATCGGCCTGTAGCCCAGGCAGAACAAGCGCAGGTAGCTACACTTTTAGATGCACGCATCAGCACCCGCAAACCAGCCGCCTACCTCACCCACGAGGCCTGGTTGCAAGGGGTGGCGTTTTATGTGGACGAGCGCACCATCGTGCCGCGCTCGCTGATAGCCGAAGTGCTGATGGAAGGCAGTTTGGACTATTGGCTCAACGAAGACACCCACCGCGTGCTGGACCTGTGCACCGGCAACGGCAGCCTGGCAGTGATTGCCGCCATGGTCTACCCCGATGTCAAAGTGCAGGCCAGCGACATCAGCGTCGAGGCGCTGGAAGTGGCTCGCATCAACATCGACCGCCATGGCCTGCATGAGCGCATCACCCTGCGCCAGTGCGACGGCATCCCCACCATGGGCAGCCATTACGACCTGATTTTGTGCAACCCACCCTACGTCAACGCCCAAAGCATGGCCGCCCTGCCACCCGAATTCCAAGCCGAGCCGGCACTGGCGCTGGACGGCAACACGGCCGGCGGCAGCGACGGCATGGACTTCATTCGCCAGCTGTTGCACGACGCCCCGGCGCAAATGACGCCTGACGCGGTGCTGGTGTTAGAAATTGGCCATGAGCGCAACCACTTCGAGGCCGCTTTTCCAAGGCTTGAGGTGATCTGGCTGGAAACCAGCGCGGGTGAAGACCAGGTGCTGCTGGTCACCCGAGAGGCGCTGCTGGCCTTGGCGGACTGAAGTCCGCCCTACACCATTTGGTGAGTAGCCCAACCCATGACATTGCCCTATCGCCTGATCTTGCCAAACCTTCGAACACTGCCATCGTCCCTTGACATTGCCGTATCTTCAAACTTTGGTATCGACCCCTGACCACCCCCTTTGTCTAACTTTGTCATCGCTCCCTGTAGGGCAGGTTTCAACCCGCCATGACTGATTAAAACCAAAAGCCACACTTGATTACCTTAAAAAACATCACCCTGCGCCGCGGCGCCAAAGTCTTGCTCGACGGCGCATCTGTCACCCTCAACCCCGGCGAAAAAGTGGGGCTGGTGGGGCGCAATGGCGCTGGCAAATCCAGCTTGTTTGCGCTGTTCAACGGCAACCTGCACGAAGACGGTGGCGAATATTTCATTCCCGCCCAATGGCGCATGGGTCAGGTGGCGCAAGACATGCCCGAAACCGAGCAGTCCGCCACCGACTTTGTGGTCGATGGCGACACCACCTTGCTGGCCGCCCAGCAAGAAGTCACCGCCGCCGAGGCCACCGAAGACTATGACCGCATGGCACACGCCTACATGGCGCTGCAAGATGCAGGTGCGCACGATGCACCCGCACGGGCACAGGCGCTGATTCAAGGCCTGGGCTTCAAAACCACCGAACTCACCAATCCAGTCAACAGCTTCTCGGGCGGCTGGCGCATGCGCTTGCAACTCGCCCGCGCGCTGATGTGCCCGAGCGACTTGCTGCTGCTGGACGAACCCACCAACCACCTGGACTTGGACGCGCTGGTCTGGCTAGAAGCCTGGCTGAAAAAGTACGAAGGCACGATGATTGTCATCAGCCATGACCGCGAGTTTCTGGATGCCATTACCAACGTCACCCTGCACATCGACACAGCCAAATTGGTGCGCTACGGCGGCAACTACAGCAAGTTCGAGGACATGCGCGCTGAAAAAATGGAGCTGCAACAAGCCGCCTATTCCAAACAGCAAGACAAGATTGCCCACTTAAAGAAGTTCATTGACCGTTTCAAAGCCAAAGCCAGCAAGGCCAAACAGGCGCAAAGCCGCGTCAAGGCGCTGGACCGCATGGAGAAAATCGGTCCATTGCTGTCCGAGGCCGACTTCACCTTCGAATTCAAGGAACCGGCCAACCTGCCCAACCCCATGTTGTCGATGAGTGGGGTGAGTTTTGGCTACCCAGCGCCCGATGACGCACCCGAGGGCACGCCGCCCACGGTGATTGTGCGCAACGTCAGCAAGTCGGTACTGGCCGGCCAACGCATTGGCATTTTGGGTGCCAACGGCCAGGGCAAATCCACCGTGGTGAAAACCATTGCACGTGACCTGCAAGCCATCGGCGGTGACATCACTGAGGGCAAAGGCTTGAACATTGGCTACTTTGCCCAGCAAGAGCTCGACGTGCTGCGCCCTGACGAAACCCCGCTGGAGCACATGATTCGGCTGGTCAAAGACCTGACCGCTGCGGGCAAGATCATCGGTCAACAAACCCGCGAGCAAGACCTGCGCAGCTTTCTGGGAACCTTCAACTTCAGTGGCGACATGGTCAAGCAGGCCGTGGGCAGCATGAGCGGCGGTGAAAAAGCCCGGCTGGTGCTGTGCATGATCGTCTGGCAGCGCCCCAACCTGCTGCTGCTAGACGAGCCCACCAACCACCTGGACCTGGCCACCCGCGAAGCGCTGGCCATGGCGCTCAATGAGTTTGAAGGCACCGTGATGCTGGTCAGCCATGACCGGGCGTTGCTCAGATCGGTGTGTGACGAGTTCTGGATGGTGTCACGCGGTGGGGTTGACCCGTTTGATGGCGACCTGGACGACTACCAGCGTTATCTGCTGGATGAAGCCAAACGCCAGCGAGAGGCCATTCGCGAAGCCAGCAACGCGGCAGCCAAGGCCGAGCGCAAAGCCCAGGCCGAGGCGCTGGCAGCGACGTCCAAGGTCAAAGCCAAACCTGCGCCTACCGGGTCACTTAAACGCAAGCTCGCAGACATCGAAACTCGCATGGCGGCGCTGCAAGCGGAGGGCACGCAACTGGAAGGCCACCTGTGCCAAACACCCCCACCCGCTGACTTTGCCAACCAAGGCAAACGGCTCAAGCAAGTCAATGAAGAAATTCAGGCTCTCGAAGAGCAGTGGCTCGATTTGTCTGCCCAACTCGAAACTAACTGAAACGGTGCTCAATCGACCACGGGCGCATGAAACTTGAAACATCAACAGGTCTGATGTGCTGGCATGTGTCAACACTAGAATTTGGCCATTTAAAACGGGAGTTTGTATGATTTTGGTCACTGGTGGCGCTGGCTTTATTGGCGCAAATTTTGTGTTGGACTGGTTGGCTCTGCATGACGAACCGGTCATCAACCTTGACAAACTCACCTATGCCGGCAACCCCGAGACCCTGCAAAGCCTGCAAGGCAACCCGCTGCACACGCTGGTGCAAGGTGACATTGGCGACGTGGCACTGGTCTCTCAACTGCTGAAAACGCATCAACCGCGCGCTGTCATCAACTTTGCAGCTGAAAGCCATGTAGACCGCTCCATCCACGGCCCTGGTGAATTCATCCAAACCAACATTGTGGGCACGTTCAACCTGCTTGAATCAGTGCGAAGCTACTGGCAAAGCCTGCCCGACGAGCCGGCCAAGCAAGCAGCTAGTTCGGGCGCAACCGCCACCTCGGCAATGCCTACCTCAGCCATGCCAGGCAAGCTAACCAAAGCCTCTTTCCGCTTTCTGCATGTCTCTACCGACGAGGTGTATGGCAGCCTGGCCAAAGACGACCCAGCCTTTACTGAGCGCAACCATATCGAGCCCAACAGCCCCTACAGCGCCAGCAAAGCAGCCAGCGACCACCTGGTGCGCGCCTGGCACCACACCTACGGCCTGCCGGTGCTCACCACCAATTGCTCCAACAACTACGGCCCCTACCACTTTCCTGAAAAACTCATCCCGCTGCTGATCGTCAACGCCCTGGCTGGCAAGCCGCTGCCGGTGTATGGCGACGGTCAGCAGATTCGTGACTGGCTTTTTGTGAAAGACCACTGCAGCGCCATCCGCCGCGTGCTGGAAGCCGGCCGCCTGGGCGAAACCTACAACGTGGGCGGCTGGAACGAAAAAGCCAACCTGGACATCGTTCACACCGTCTGTGCACTGCTCGACGAGTTGCGTCCACGCACTGACGGCAAGCCCTACCAAGACCAAATCACTTTCGTCACCGACCGCCCCGGCCACGACCGCCGCTACGCCATCGACGCCCGCAAGCTCGAGAGCGAGCTTGGCTGGAGGCCCACCGAGACCTTTGAGACCGGCATCCGCAAAACCGTGCAGTGGTACCTGGACAACCCCGAGTGGGTGGCGCATGTGCAAAGCGGCGCTTACCGGGATTGGGTGCAAAAGCAGTACACCTGAAGACCCTCATGCGACTCACACCAGATCAACTCAACGCGATCCGATCTGCCAGCATTGCGGCGTTCAGCTCAAACGTGGGGGTTTGGTTGTTCGGATCCCGCGTGCATGACGATAAAAAGGGTGGTGATATCGACCTGCTGGTGCGACCCGATCAGGCAGCGGGTGATGGTCTTTTCTCGAGAAAAATACGCTTTCTCACCGAGCTGGAACGCCGTTTAGGCGAGCGCAAAATTGACGTTGTGATTGAAACCCCAAACGACACGCGCCCGATTGTCAACGTGGCCCACACCACAGGCTTGCGAATCGTATGAAAGACTCTCCCAACATGCTGGCTTTAAGCCAAAGCCTGGAGCAGTGCCAGCGGCATGCAGATGCCCTCAATGAAGCGCTGGATGACATCCGCTTGCATGTGTTCACCCCAGACACCATGGAGACATTGTCCAAACTCGACCGGCGCTTGCTCGATCAGTTTGCTTACCGATACACCCGCTTGCAAGACGACATGGGTGCGCGCTTGATGCCTGCTGTCCTGCGTGCGCTGGGCGAAGAAGTTGCTGCCATGCCAGCCATTGATCGCTTTGCGCGACTGGAGCAACTTGACTATTTGGCCAGTGCAGATGAGTGGAACGCCATGCGTCAAATTCGCAACCAATTTGCCCACGACTACCCGGATTCAACGCAGGAGCGTTTTGAACGGCTGATGGCCGCCATCGGTGCAGCCAAACAGGTCGTTGCAACGCTGGAACACATAGCGGCAAAACTCGAACACCGTTTTGGAAAATGATGAAACCAAAAATCCTCCTCCTCGGCAAAAACGGCCAAGTCGGCTGGGAACTGCAGCGCAGCTTGGCGCCTTTGGGCGAACTCATTGCGCTTGATCGCCACAGCACCGCATATTGCGGCGACCTGAGCAATTTGGCAGGTCTGGCTAACACGGTTCAAGCCATTCGGCCAGACGTCATCGTCAACGCGGCTGCCCACACTGCTGTCGACAAGGCAGAAAGCGAGCATGATCTGGCGCGCACCCTCAACACCCTGGCCCCCGAAGTGCTGGCGCGTGAGGCCGCCACACTGGGTGCCTGGCTGGTGCACTACAGCACCGACTACGTCTTTGACGGCAGTGGCGACACGCCCTGGACAGAAACAGATGCCACTGGCCCCTTGAGTGTGTACGGTGCCAGCAAGCTCGAAGGCGAACGGCTGATTGCACAGCATTGCCCGCGTCACCTGATTTTCAGAACCAGCTGGGTCTATGCCGCACGTGGTGGCAACTTTGCCAAAACCATGCTGCGCTTGGCGCAAGAGCGCGACAAACTCACTGTCATCAACGACCAGTTTGGCGCACCCACCGGCGCCGATTTGATTGCAGACATCACCGCCCATGCCATCCGCCAAGTCACGCAAGAACAGGTCAATACCACCCAACGAGCCGGCATCTACCACCTGGTCGCCAGTGGCCAAACCACCTGGTTTGACTATGCAAAACACGTTCTAGCCCAAGCAGAAATTGTGCAACCAGCTATTAAATTAAAAGTAACCGAAGTGTTGCCCGTGCGCACCAGCGCCTTCCCCACACCTGCCAAGCGCCCGCACAACTCGCGCCTGAACACCCATAAACTGCAAATCACCTTCAACCTAACCCTGCCGCCCTGGCAAGCTGGGGTGAACCGCATGCTGGCTGAAATTATTTAACACTCAACGGACTCCGCATGACAAATCAAACAACTAGACGCAAAGGCATCATCCTCGCTGGCGGCTCCGGCACTCGGCTTTACCCTGTGACCCAAGCGGTCAGCAAGCAGCTGATGCCGGTGTATGACAAGCCAATGATTTACTACCCCTTAAGCACCCTGATGCTCGCAGGCATCCGCGAGGTGTTGATCATCTCCACGCCGCAAGACACGCCGCGCTTTGCAGATTTATTGGGTGATGGCAGCCGCTGGGGCATGAATATCAGCTACGCAGTGCAACCCAGCCCGGACGGCCTGGCGCAAGCCTTCATCATTGGCCGTGACTTTGTGGCTGGCCAACCCAGCGCTCTGGTGCTGGGCGACAACATCTTTTACGGCCACGATCTGGTCAAACAACTGGCCCACGCCAACGCCCGTCAAACCGGTGCCAGCGTGTTTGCCTACCATGTGACCGACCCCGAGCGTTACGGTGTGGTGGCGTTCGATGCGCAAAAACGCGCCATCAGCATCGAAGAAAAACCCAAGCAACCCAAAAGCAACTACGCCGTCACCGGCCTGTATTTTTACGACAGCCAGGTGTGCGACATTGCCGCCAACATCAAGCCATCTGCCCGTGGCGAGCTTGAAATCACCGATGTCAACCGCGTTTACCTTGAAAAAGGTCAGCTCAGCGTCGAGATAATGGGTCGTGGCTACGCCTGGCTCGACACTGGCACCCACGACAGCCTGCTGGAAGCTGCCAGCTTTATTGCCACCCTGCAAAAACGTCAGGGCCTGCAAGTGGCCTGCCCGGAAGAAATCGCCTTTGGTCAAAAATGGATTGACGCTGCCCAAGTGCAAAAACTGGCCGCACCGTTGGCTAAAAACGGCTATGGGCAATATTTGCTGGGTTTACTGAAATAGGCTTGCCCCGCCCTTTGATAAAACAACCACCATGCCCTATACCGTTACCCCCACCACACTGCCCGAAGTTTTGATCCTTGAACCCAAAGTCTTCGGCGATGCGCGTGGCTTTTTCTTCGAGAGCTTCAACGCGCGCGACTTCGCCCAGGCCACCGGCCTGGCTGTGCAGTTTGTGCAAGACAACCACAGCAAATCTGCCAAAGGCGTGCTGCGTGGTCTGCACTACCAAATCAAGCACCCCCAAGGCAAGCTGGTGCGCGTGACCCAAGGTGAGGTGTTTGACGTGGCAGTAGACCTGCGCCGCAGTTCCTCCACTTTTGGCCAATGGGCTGGCGTGATGCTGTCTGCAGACAACAAACGCCAACTCTGGGTGCCACCAGGCTTTGCTCACGGCTTTTTAGTCACCAGCGAGAGTGCCGAGTTTTTGTACAAAACCACCGACTATTACCATCCAGAGTTTGAACGCAGCTTGCTGTGGAATGACCCGAGGGTGGGCATTAAGTGGCCGCTGCAAACCGAACCACTGTTGGCGGCCAAGGACAAGGCCGCGACAACTCTGGTCGAAGCCGAAGTATTTCCGTAACAACGAAACACACCCGCAACCGGCCAACTGCGATCCCAGCATCAATAAAAAAACCCGCTTGAAGCGGGTTTTTTTGCTACAACATGACAGCGAGTCACATCACCCCATGTGCAAACCACCGTTGACCGAGAACTCGGCACCCGTGGCATAACCGCCTTCATCAGACGCCAGCCAGGCGATGATGGAGGCAATCTCTGAGGGCTCACCGAGGCGCTTGACTGGCACAGTGCCAATGATTTTGTCGAGCACTTCTTGGCGAATGGCTTTGACCATGTCGGTGCCAATGTAGCCCGGGCTCACGGTGTTGACCGTGACGCCTTTGGTGGCCAGCTCTTGTGCCAAGGCCATGGAAAAGCCGTGCATGCCAGCTTTGGCCGCTGAGTAGTTGGTTTGACCCGCTTGACCCTTGACACCGTTCACGCTGGAAATGTTAATGATGCGACCCCAGCCTTTTTCAACCATATCGCCCACCACTTGCTTGGTGACGTTGAACATGGAGTTGAGGTTGGTTTCGATCACAGCGTCCCAGTCTTCACGGCTCATCTTCAGGAACATGCGGTCACGAGTGATACCGGCGTTGTTGACCAGCAGGTCAATCGTGCCGTGCTCGGCCTTGGCTTTGGTGAAGGCTTCCACGGTGGAGTCCCAATCGCCCACATTGCCCGCTGACGCGTAAAACGTGTAGCCCAGGGCGGCTTGTTCGGCCAGCCACTTGGCGTAATCACGGGTTGGACCGCAGCCGGCGATGACCTTGAAACCTTCTTTGCTCAAACGTTGGCAGATGGCGGTTCCGATGCCACCCATGCCACCGGTGACGTATGCTACTTTTTGACTCATGCAATGCTCCTCTTTGTTAAATTGAAATGATAACGGCTGGCTTAGCGCTCAATGGTTAGGGCAACCCCCATGCCGCCACCAATACACAAGCTGGCAATGCCTTTTTTGGCGTCGCGGCGTTGCATTTCGTGCAGCAAGGTCACCAAAATGCGGCAACCGGACGCACCAATGGGGTGGCCAATGGCAATGGCACCGCCATTGACATTGATCTTGCTGGTGTCCCAGCCCATTTCCTGGTTCACAGCACAGGCTTGGGCGGCAAAAGCTTCGTTAATTTCCATCAGGTCGAGGTCAGCAGCGCTCCAGCCGGCGCGTGCCAAGGCTTTGCGTGAGGCTGACACCGGGCCCATGCCCATGATGGCGGGGTCCAAACCACTGGTGGCAAAGCTGGCAATGCGCCCCATGGGGGTCAAGCCCAGGGAGGCTGCTTTTTTGGCAGTCATCACCATCACGGCAGCGGCGCCGTCGTTGATGCCAGAGGCGTTACCAGCAGTCACGCTACCGGCTTTGTCAAACGCGGGGCGCAGGCCTGCCAAGGCTTCGGCATTCGTTTTGCGGTTCAAAAATTCGTCGGTATTGAACACCAGCGGGTCACCCTTGCGTTGGGGGATCAGGATGTCGATGATTTCGTCTTTGAACTTACCCGCGTCTTGGGCTGCAGCGGCTTTGAGTTGGCTGTTCAAAGCCAAGGCGTCTTGCATTTCACGGGTGATGCCGTATTGCTTGTTGACGTTTTCAGCAGTCACACCCATGTGGTAGTTGTTGTAAACGTCCCACAAGCCGTCGTTGATCATGGTGTCGACCATTTTCCAGTCGCCCATGCGCATGCCGTCGCGTGAGCCGTTCAGCACGTGCGGTGCGGCGCTCATGTTTTCTTGACCGCCGGCGATGACGATGTCGCTGTCACCAGTGGCTACAGCTTGGTAAGCCAGCGCCACAGCCTTCAAGCCAGAGCCACACACGCAGTTGACGGTGAGCGCAGGGGCTTCTTTGGCAATGCCAGCCTTGAGCAAGGCTTGGCGCGCCGGGTTTTGACCCAAACCTGCCGTGAGCACGTTGCCCATGATGACTTCACCAATTTGGTCAGCACCGACACCGGTTTTGGCCAGAATGGACTTGATGACGGCGGCACCCAGGTCAGGTGCCGGAATTTTGGCCAATGAGCCACCAAACTTGCCCACTGCTGTGCGTGCTGCTGAAACGATAACGATCTCTTCCATGTTGTCTCCTGTGACTTAGATAAAAAAACTGACTAAAAAATTATGCTTTGGCTTTGACGTAGCTGCCTGGTGCCGGCTCGATGACCTTGTATTTGCCCTTGCCGTAGGTTTTAGGTGCGGCAATTTGCTTGCCTGCCTGGCTGGCAAGCCAGTTGGACCAATCCGTCCACCAACTGCCTTTGTGCTCAGTGGCACCCGCCACCCATTGGTCGATGCTGGCTGGCAGTTGGCCGTCTTCACGCGTCCAATGGCTGCGTTTGCCCTTGGCAGGCGGGTTGATCACACCGGCAATGTGACCCGATGCACCCATGACAAAACGCTTTTTGCCTGGCAAATATTGCGTAGACGCATAAGCACCGCCAATCGGCACGATGTGGTCTTCACGCGAGCCATAGATGTAGACCGGCATGTCCACCAGGTTCAAGTCGATTTGTTCACCGCACACCGTGGCTTGGCCGGGCTTGGTCAAGCGGTTTTCAAGGTAGGTGTTGCGCAGGTACCAGGCGTAAAAAGGGCCAGGCAGATTGGTGCTGTCGCTATTCCAGTAAAGCAGGTCAAACGGGGGTGGGGTTTCACCCTTGAGGTAGTTGCCCACCACATAGTTCCACACCAAGTCATTGGGGCGCAAGAAGCTGAACGTCATGGCCAGGTCTTTGCCCTTCATCAGGCCGCCGGCACCCATTTCTTTCTCGCGGTAAGCCACAAAGGCTTCGTCAATGAACACGTCAAGCACGCCGGTGTCAGCAAAGTCGAGCATCGAGGTCAGGAAGGTGGCGCTGGCCACGGGTTTCTCACCACGCGCGGCCAACACCGCCAAGGCTGAGCCCAACATGGTGCCGCCCACGCAAAAGCCCAAGGCGTTGATGGTTTTGGCGGCAGTGATGTCTTGGGTCACGTGGATGGCTTTGATGACCGCATCTTCCACGTAGTTGTCCCACGTGGCTTTGGCCAGCGACGCATCGGGGTTGCGCCAGCTCACCACAAAGGTGCGGTGCCCTTGCTCAGAGGCATAGCGAATGAGCGAGTTATCAGGCTGCAGGTCAAGAATGTAAAACTTGTTGATGCAAGGAGGCACCAACAAAAACGGTTTTTCATAGACCTTGTCGGTCAAGGGTTTGTATTCGATGAGCTGAAAGTAATCGTTTTGGAACACCACGGCGCCTTCGGTGGTGGCCACGTTTTTGCCAACCTCAAACACACTCTCATCGGTCATGGAGACATGGCCTTGCTGAATGTCGTGCAGCAGGTTTTGAATGCCCTTGGCAAGGCTTTCGCCTTGGGTGTCGAGGGCTTTCTTTTGTGCTTCGGCGTTGAGTGCCAAGAAATTACTGGGGGCGGCGGCGGCCGTCATTTGCTCAACGGCAAATTGAATGCGGGCACGGGTTTTGGCATCGGTCTCAACCGCGGTGACCATGTCGGTCAGGGTTTTGGCATTGAGCAAATACGCCGCCGCAGTGAAAGAAGCCAGCGGGTTGGCGGCCCAGGCCTCACTTGCGAAACGCCGGTCATTGACCTTGGGCGCACCTTGCAAACATTGGCTCCACAGCTCCGTGGCGGCAGCCATGTACTGCTGCTGCAACGTTTGCAGTTTTTCAGGTGAAAACTTGATGTCTGGGGGGGCGGAGGTGGTGGGCGCCATCAGCTTGGTGCTGACCGAGCCGATGTCCATGTTTTGAAATGACGCAAAAGTCTTGCTCAGACTCTCGGTCATGGTTTGCTGAAATTGCTGGGCGGTTTGAAGCCAAAGTTCCTGCGCGTTGTCTGCCATGCTGTCCCCTCTCGTAGGTATTGTTTCGTGAGTCAGGGTAGTATCTTATGGAAAGCCCTTCGAAATGCTGACAGTTTTCCCCGACCTTTTGCAAATAATTTCATGTACATCGTTCCCATTGCCTGGCTTTACGTGGCTGTCATGATGGCTGTGGCGGAAGCCACCAACACCACCGGCACAGTGCTCGGTGGTGTCATCACCTTTGTGTTGTATGGCTTGTTGCCAGTGGTTTTGGTGGTGTATGTGATGGGGGCGCCGGCACGCAAACGTGCCATCAAGGCCAAAGAAAAAGCCGAGTGGCTGGCGGCGCAAAATGAAACCCGCTCAACGCTCAAGCCAGATGCTGCAGCCCAAGCGCCCACTGACCCGGTCACGCCGGTGCGAGAAAAACCTTGAGGCGTTGCCCACGGTGCACCAGGCTGCGCTACTGTCGTTGCCATCAATCTGGGTAAGTCCCAAAGCCTGCAGTCGCAAACGCGCCATTCCGGCCAGATCTGCCAGCCATTTCCCATGGGGCAGCGGCACAAAGCAACTGGCTGCATTGGCGTGCTGCAACACGCATGCCGCACGCACTTCAGACCCCACCTCAAAAGCTTTTGGGCCAATGCACGGCCCTAACCAAGCTATTATTTCAGTAGCTTCTTGCGCTCTATTCATATGCGCTAGAGCACTAAAAGCCTTGTAAGTTTGCGCCAGCACCCCCACCCCATCCTGCCCAGCCAAACCACGCCAGCCAGCATGTGCTGCGGCAACGGCGCGGCCGTCACGGGTGGTCAAAAGCACCGGCAGGCAATCGGCCACCATGATGGTGCAGGCCAGCTGGCGTTGATCGGTCAAGCAGGCGTCGGCCACCGTGCCGTCAGGTGTGTGGTGGTTGAGTTGAACCACATCGCAGCCATGCACCTGGTTCAAAAACACCGGGCGCGCGCCCAAGGCAGATTGCAACGCAGCGCGGTTGGCTGCCACATGCGCGGGGTTGTCGCCCACATGGTCGCCCAGGTTGAAACTGTCATATGGCGCGGCCGACACACCGCCTGAGCGCGTGGTGCAGACGGCGCGAACATGTGCCGGTGCCGGCCAGTCTGGCCTCAACCAATCAGCGTGCATGGGCAAGAAGCTTTAGGCAAAGGCGTGAATCTTGTCGTAAGCCGCCCACAGCTTGTGGTGCATTTCGCAGCCCTCCAGCGCCAGGCCAGGCGCGCTCAAGCCCATGAAGCGGTCTTCTTGCATGATGAGCGCGTGGGCTTGCGCCAGCGGGCCGGCACCATAGAGCAGCGCCAGCGTGTCAAGGTAGGGTCCGCTGTCGCCCATGTCGGCCAGGCGAATCAGGTTTTGGATGCAGGCGTAAACGCGTTTGCGCTCGGGGTTACATTGGTCAAAGTTCAAAATCCATTCACAGCCTTCCAATGTGGCTGCCTCGTCGCCCACGGCCAACGCCAGCAAGGTTTTGAGCTCGCCCAGGCGCAAGTCGCTCCAAAAGCTGCCCGCATCTGCCGCCAGGCCAATCAACCCCGCTACCGGGCGATGGTCAGCCAGGTTGCTGTCGTTGAGGGTGTCAAGCAAGTCTTCGCATTCTTCATCGTCCAGATCAGACAGGTTCAAGATCGCCTCGCGGATCGGGTTGGCAATACTGTTGTTCTCAAACTCCAAGTCGTCCACCGGGTAAATTTCTGACAAGCCCGGCACCAGCACGCGGCAGGTGTACACGCCCAACTGGGTGAAGTCAGCCACGTAGACCTGGTGGCCATCTTGGTGCAGGCGGTTCAGGCAAAAAGCGTAGTCTTCAGCGGTGCTGGTGGCAAAGTTCCAGTCGGCAAACTCAAAGTCGGGTTCGTCGCCCAAAAACTTCCAGTGAATGACACCACTGGAGTCGACAAAGTGGATTTCGATGTTGGTCGAGCTGGCGGTTTCTTCCAGATCAAACCCCGGCGCGGGAAAGCCTGCCAAGGCATCCAACGCGCGCCCCTGCAGCAGCTCGGTCAGTGCCCGCTCCAGCGCCACTTCAAAACGCGGGTGTGCGCCAAAGCTGGCAAAGCAACCTTGGTCGACTGGGTTAAGCAAGGTGACGTTCATCACCGGGTATTGGCCGCCCAACGAAGCATCTTTCACCAAAATGCCGAAACCGGCTTCGCGCAGCGCGGCAATGCCTCGAACAATGCGCGGGTAACGCGCCAGCACAGCCTCGGGCACATCCGGCAAACACAGGCCTTCGCTGATGATGCGGGCTTTGATAGAGCGTTCAAAAATCTCAGACAAGGCTTGCGTGCGCGCCTCCATGGGCGTGTTGCCCGCCGACATGCCGTTGCTCACAAACAGGTTGCCAATGATGTTGACCGGGAAATACACCGTTTGCTGGTCGCTTTGGCGCACATAAGGCAAGGCGCAAATACCGCGCTCAGTGGCGCCGGAGTTGAAGTCCACCAGGCTGCTGGCATCAATGCTGCCCTCGGGGTTGTAGAGCTGATGCAGCTCAGGGGTCAATAGCTCTTGAGGCCAGGACTCATCTGCAGGCACAGCAAACCAGCGCTCTTGCGGAAAATGCACGTGACTGCGTTGCGCCACCTCAGCGCCCAGGTAAAAGTGGGTCCAGAAATAGTGTGTGGACAAGCGTTCAAAAAACTCGCCCAAGGCGCTGGCCAGACAGGCCAGGCGGGTGGCGCCCTTGCCGTTGGTGAACAGCAGCGGGCAGTCGCGGTCGCGGATGTGCACCGACCAGATGCCTTCGACCGGGTTGAGCCAGCTGCGCTCTTCAATGTGAAAGCCCAGCGCCTGCAATTTGCCCTGCAGGGTTTGAATGGTGGTCTCAAGGGCGGCATCTTTGCCAGGGATAAAAGTAGTGTGCGTCATCGCCCCAGCATACCTCATGGCTCAAGGGTGTTGGTGAACCCGCTAGACTTCACGCCATTGATTCACACACCCATTTGGAGACGATTGATGATTTTGGAGCTTGCCGATTTTTCTATCCAGCCCAGCCAAAACGCCGCTTTTGAAGCCGCCATGACGCTGGGCTTGACCACCGTGATTGCCCAAGCCAAAGGGTTTGAGGGCTACAAGCTCAACCACGGCATTGAAAACCCCAACCGTTATGTGTTGCAAATTTTCTGGACCACGTTGGAAGACCACACCGTGGGTTTTCGGGGCTCACCCGCGTTTACCCAATGGCGCGCCATTGTGGGACCGTTTTTTGCCACGCCACCGGTGGTGGAGCATTTCAATTTGGTCGCCAAGTCCAAATAAAAGCGCCGTTCATCCCCACCGCCCCCCAACATGCATCGCCCGCCCCTGAAACACTGCCGCAGCTGCGGCACCGCCGTGGTCTACCGCCTGCCCGATGATGGCGACACCAAGCAGCGCGCCGTGTGCCCCGCCTGCCACACCGTGCACTACGAAAACCCCTTGAATGTGGTGGGCACCATTCCGGTGTGGGGCGACAAAGTGCTGCTGTGCAAGCGCAACATTGAGCCCCGTTTTGGCAAGTGGACGCTGCCGGCGGGTTTCATGGAGCTCCATGAAACGGTCAGCGAAGGCGCCGCCCGCGAAACCGTTGAAGAAGCCGGGGCGCAATTTGAAATGGGCGAATTTTTCTCCCTGGTCAACATTCCCCGTGTGGGGCAAGTGCACATGTTTTACCGCGCCCAGTTGCTCAGCGACCAATTTGCGCCCGGCTTTGAAACCATCGAAGCCCGCTTGTTTGATGAGCAAGACATCCCGTGGGACGAGATTGCCTTTAAAACCGTGGCAGAAACCCTGAAGCATTTTTTTGCCGACCGTCGCGCAGGTCACTACCGCACCCATGTCCTTGACATTCAGTAACTTCTGGCCAAGCCTCAAACTGCCGAGCCGGGTTGAGTTCTGGAGTTACCGTGTGGGCGCTTACTTGCTGCTCAATGTGCTGGACGACCCCGCTTGGCTGGCCTTGATGTTTTGCTAAAGGCTGGTTTATCCCCCTCTGGCTTGAATAGATGGCGCGCCCAGCAAGCTTAAAAGTTATGTATGTTTTTGGCCTCTAGCCCTTATCAAATAAGCGCAAGCAGCTCTTCTTTTTAATATTACCCCCTGCCCTATGTTGCCTTGCTATGTGCTGCTAGACCTTGAAACCACGGGCGGCAATGCCACGCGTGACCGCATCACCGAAATCGCCGCGGTGCGCATGGAAGGCGGCCTGGAAGTGGCGCGCTGGAGCACGCTGGTCAACCCTGAGGCACCTATTTCAGGCTTCATTGAGCAGCTGACCGGCATCAGCAACGCCATGGGGGCCAACGCCCCTTGCTTTGGCGACGTGGCCAACCAACTGATGACGCTGCTCAAAGGTGCCGTGCTGGTGGCGCACAACGTGCGGTTTGACCATGGCTTTTTGCTGCATGAGTTTGAGCGCGCGGGCACCCCGTTGCGCATCAAAACCCTGTGCACGGTGCGCTTGTCTCGGCTGCTTTACCCCCAATTCAAAAGCCATGGGCTCGATGCCATCATGCAGCGCCACGGCATCAACACCAGCGCCCGGCACCGCGCCATGGGCGATGTGGAAGTAATGCAGAGCTGGCTCACGCAAGCACAAGCCGAGCTGGGCGCAGACACGGTGCAGCGCCACGCCCAAACCCTGCTGCAAAGCAGTGCGGCGCTGCCGCCCCAGCTGGAAACGCCAGTGGCCGACATTCCCGACACACCCGGGGTGTACCTGTTTTACGGCGAGAGCAAACTGCCGCTGTATGTGGGCAAAAGCATCAAGCTGCGCAGCCGCATCATGTCGCACTTTCAGGCAGCGGGGCGCAACCCGCGCGAAATGCGCATTGCGCAAGACATTCGCCGCATTGAATGGCAGCCCACCGCTGGCGAGCTGGGTGCGCTGCTGCTGGAGGCGCGCTTGGTGAAAGAACTTCAACCCCTGCACAACCGCCAATTGCGCCGCGAATCGGCCTTGTGTGCCTGGCGGCTCGATGCCAACCCAGCCGCTCGCCCCCTGCTGACCCTGGTGCGCGGCAAAGACCTGCAGCCGCAAGCCTTTGGCTCACTTTACGGCCCTTACCGCTCCAAAAACCAGGCCTTGCTGCACCTGCGCGAGCTGGCGCAAGCGCAAGGGCTGTGCCTGCAAGCGCTGGGGCTTGAGTCTGGCAAGGGGCGCTGTTTTGGCCACCAAACCGGGCACTGCCAAGGCGTGTGCTGCGGCGAAGAAGCGCCACAGCGCCACCACTTGCGCCTGCAACTGGCCTTGACCAGCCACAAACTGCAGGTCTGGCCTTACGCTGGCGTGGTAGGACTGCGAGAGCATGACCCACGCACCGAGCGCACCGACATCCACCTGTTTGACCAATGGTGCCACTTGGCCACCGTGCATTCAGATGACGAGTTGGCAGACGCCCTGCACACCCGCACCCACGCCGCCCTAGCGTTTGACCTGGACACCTATCGCCTGGCGTTAAAACACTTGGCACCCGGCAGCCGCAGTGGGGTGCAGCGGGTGCTGCTGGGGTGAACTGAGGGGAAAGCAGTCAATCAAGCAGCCGCATCGGCTGCGGGGCAAAGCTGTGGTTCAAGGGGCCGCTGCCGTGGCCGGTCTTCACCTGGGCACCGGCTTGCAAGGCGTACCGCACAAACTGGTGCGCGCTTTGAACCGCTTGCGGCAAGTCTGCCCCCAGCGCCAGGTAAGCGGCAATGGCGCTGGACAGCGTGCACCCGGTGCCATGGGTGTTGGCCGTGTGAATGCGCGGGGCTTGCAGCCACAGCGGCGCGGCGTGGGGTTGCAGCAGCACATCTGCCACGGTGTTGCCAGCCAAATGCCCGCCTTTGAGCAGCACCGCACGCGCACCGCGCGCCAGCAGTTCAGCACCGGCCTGCGCCATGTCTTGCGGGGTGTGCAGCGCACGCCCCACCAGCAACGCCGCCTCGTCCAGATTGGGCGTGATCAACAAGGCACGGGGAAACAGCTCGGCCACCAGCACCGCCACGGCGCCGTCGTCCATCAGCTTGGCACCGCTGGTGGCGACCATCACCGGGTCAAACACCACGCGCTGCAGCTGGTGGCGGTCGATGGCTAGGGCTACGGTGCGCACAATGTCAGGCGAGTGCAGCATGCCCACCTTGACGGCGTCTGCGCCAATGTCTTCCAACACCGCGTCGATTTGGTCGCGCAGCATCTCAGGCGGCACGGCGTGAATGCGGCGCACGCCACAGGTATTTTGGGCGGTGATCGCGGTGATGGCGGTCATGCCAAAACAACCCAACGCACTGAAGGTTTTTATGTCAGCCTGAATGCCGGCACCGCCGCCGCTGTCAGACCCGGCAATGGTTAAGACTCTGGGGTAGCGCAAGTTTCTCTCAAAAGTCATAGCTGCTCACGCTTATTCCACGGGCGCTATGGCCCTATTTTTCTTGTAAAGTGCACCAATGAAGCGGATGCCAGCCAGGCACTTAAGCCGTTGCCAACGTGCGCCAAACGGTTTTGCCTTTGCTTTCTTTGTCAATTTGCAGCAACACCGCTTCGTGCTCGGCCAGCTCTTGCTCGGTGGCGGTAATCACGGGCAGCACAAAGCCGCTCAAGTCCATGGCGGCGGGTTTGTGGCCGCTGGCGTCAAGGGCACTGGCGTCGTCCATCAGCAGCGCATCTTGGCCGCGGGTGAGGTTGATGTAAACGTCGGCCAGCAGCTCGGCGTCGAGCAGCGCGCCATGCAGGGTGCGGCCCGAGTTATCAACTTCAAGTCGGTCACACAGCGCGTCGAGTGAATTGCGTTTGCCGGGGTACAGCTCTTTGGCCATGACCAGGGTGTCGGTCACGCTGGCCACCACGTCTTTCACGGGCGGCTGGCCCAGCAGCGCCAGCTCCATGTTCAAAAAACCCAAATCAAACGGCGCGTTGTGAATGACCACATGCGCGCCCTTCAGGTATTCCAACAGGTCTTGGGCAATCTCGGCAAACTTGGGCTTGTCTTGCAAAAATTCGCTGGTGATGCCGTGCACCTTGAGCGCTTCTTCGTGGCTGTCGCGCCCAGGGTTGACGTAAATGTGGCGGTTGTTGCCGGTGAGCTTGCGGTGCAGCATCTCGACACAGCCAATCTCAATGATGCGATCGCCGTTGTCTGCCGCCAGGCCGGTGGTTTCGGTGTCTAGAAATATTTGGCGCATGGCGCGGTTTCTCGCAGGCTCAGTGGTTTTCTTTGGCGTGGTTGATGCTGTATTTGGGGATTTCTATCACCAAATTTTTCTGCGCCAGAAGAGCCTGACAGCTCAGACGCGAGTTGGGTTGCAGACCCCAGGCGCGATCGAGCAAATCGTCTTCTTCTTCCTCGCTGGGCGCCAGCGACTCAAAGCCTTCTTTGACGATCACATGACATGTGGTGCAGGCGCAACTCATCTCACAGGCGTGCTCGATGTTGATGTGGTGCTCCAGCAAGGCTTCGCAAATGGAGGTGCCAGCGGGAGCAGACACTTCTGCGCCTTGCGGGCAGTATTCGGCATGGGGCAGGATTTTGATGACGGGCATGGTGCGTGGTGGGGTCGGTTAAATCGTGGCAATGTTCTGACCAGCCAGGGCTTTCTGGATGCCGCGGTTCATGCGCAGAGCGGCAAAGGCTTCGGTGGCTTTGGCCAGGGTTTGGGTGGCGGCCTCAATTTCTTGCGCTTGGGAGCTGTCGCAAATGCTGCGCAACAGACGCACTTGGCGCTCAATTTCGCTGCGCTGCGCTGCGTCCAACAGATCGCCATCGGCCTCCAAGGCGTTCAAGGTGGCCAGCATGGTGCGGTCGGCATCGACCCGGGCTTCGACCACGGCACGCACATGCATGTCGTGTTCAGCGGTGGCAAAACTCTCTTGCAGCATGTGGGCAATTTGGTCGTCGGCCAGGCCGTAAGAGGGCTTGACGGCAATTTCAGCCTCGACACCACTGCCTTGCTCACGCGCCGACACGCTCAACAGCCCATCGGCATCGATGGTGAAGGTGACGCGAATGCGCGCTGCCCCCGCCGCCATGGGCGGTATGCCGCGCAGGGTGAAGCGCGCCAAGCTGCGGCAGTCAGCCACCAGGTCGCGCTCGCCTTGCACCACATGCAGCGCCAGCGCGGTTTGGCCGTCCATGTAGGTGGTGAAGTCTTGGGCACGGGCGCAGGGGATGGTTTCGTTGCGCTGCACGATGCGCTCGGCCAGGCCACCCATGGTTTCAATGCCCAGTGAGAGCGGTATCACATCCAGCAGCAGCAACTCGCCGCCTGGGTTGTTGCCAGCGAGTTGGTTGGCCTGAATGGCAGCACCCAGCGCCACCACTTCGTCGGGGTTGAGGTTGGTCAAAGGGGTTTGGCCAAAGAAATCACCCACGGCTTTTTGGACGTGGGGCATGCGTGTGGAGCCGCCCACCATGACCACGCCTTTGATGTCGGCCACGGACAGTTTGGCATCGCGCAACACCTTGCGCACGGCGTTCAGGGTACGGGCGGTCAAGCCTTGAGTGGCAGACTCGAAGTCTGAGCACTTCACATCAAAATTGACTCTAGCCCAGGTGGATGTTGCATCGAACGCTGCACAATCAGTAGCAGATAAACACTCTTTGCAGTTTTTGGCCACAGCTTTCAGGGTAGCCTTGTCGGTAGGGCTGGCGCTGTCCATGGAGCCTGAGCCGGTTTGCGTCAGCACCCAGTCGGCCAGCGCGTGGTCGTAATCATCACCCCCCAAAGCCGAGTCGCCACCGGTGGCTACCACTTCAAACACACCTTGTGTCAGGCGCAAGATAGAGATGTCAAAGGTGCCGCCACCCAGATCGTAAATGGCATACACACCCTCTGAGGCGTTGTCCAGCCCGTAAGCAATGGCCGCTGCCGTGGGCTCGTTGATGAGGCGCAACACGTTCAGGCCCGCCAATTGCGCGGCGTCTTTGGTGGCTTGGCGCTGGGCATCGTCAAAATACGCCGGCACGGTGATGACGGCGCCATACAGGTCGGCATTGAAGGTGTCTTCAGCGCGGTAGCGCAGCGTGGCCAAAATGTCAGCGCTCACCTCTACCGGAGATTTTTCGCCCTGCACCGTAGCAATGCCCAGCATGCCGGGGTGGTCGACAAACTGGTAAGGCAACTTGCCCGCCAGCGCCACATCTTTCAAACCACGCCCCATGAAGCGCTTGACCGAGGCAATGGTGTTTTCAGGGTCCAGGGCAGCGTGCGCCAGCGCCTCGTCACCGATTTGACGGCCACCACCGGGCAAGTAACGCACGACCGAGGGCAAGATCACCCGGCCTGCGGCGTCCGGCAAGCACTCGCTCACGCCATGGCGCACGCACGCCACCAGCGAATGGGTGGTGCCCAGGTCGATGCCTACCGCAATGCGCCGCTCATGCGGGTTGGGCGTTTGCCCGGGTTCGGAAATTTGAAGTAAAGCCATGCTGAGTGTTGATGCAAAGTGCGCCGCAAAATGCGCACACAGATTGATTAAAGTTCAAGTTGATCTAGCCGTGCGTTGACATCGGCCGCAAAGCGCTCCAAAAACATCAGCGCCCTGACCTGCCCCACAGCGCCGCTGTAGTCTTGCGACTGATCCAGAAGTTGCTCTATTTTAGAGAGCACCTCACACACAGCCTGCTTGCACTGGCGGCTGATTTCTTCTAAATCTTGTAGCGTGCTGGCATCGTCCAGCGCTTCACGCCATGCCATTTGCTGCATCAAAAATGCCGCAGGCATGGCGGTGTTGTTTTCGGCATTGACCGGCGCGCCATGCAGCTCGCACAGGTAGGCGGCGCGTTTGAGCGGGTCTTTCAGGCGCTGGTAGGCCTCGTTGATGCGCACCGACCATTGCATGGCCAAGCGCTGCGCCGCAGACCCCTGGTCAGCAAATTTGTCTGGGTGCATTTGGCGCTGCAAGTCTTTCCAGCGTGCATCCAGCACCGCCCGGTCTTGCGCAAAGCCTTGCGCCAGACCAAACAGCTCAAAGTCGTTGGATTGGAGAGATTTCATGATCTTTTCGTGATTAAAAGCGTAGCGAGCGGATGTCAGGCTAGGCGCCCGGAGCGCAGAAACCGGAACGTACTTCGGTACGTGAGGATTTCG
>NZ_JAQURE010000005.1 GCF_028715765.1 Rhodoferax sp. | reverse complement strand
CCAGTACGGATGTGGCTGCCGTGGCCGATCCAGCACGGGCCAATGATGCTGGCGCCAGGCTCAATGCGCACGCTCGAACCAATGTAGACCGGGCCTTCAATCTGCACCTGACCCCAAGGAATTTGGGTGTTAAGCCCAACCCAAATGCCGGGTTTGACCTCGCGCCCAGGCATGTTCATTTGTGCCACTTCACCGCGCAACACACGTTGCAACACCGACCAGTAGTCGCTCACGCGGCCAATGTCGATCCAGTTGAAAAAGCGTTTTTGGGCAAAAAACGGCATTTTTTGCGCCACCAGTTGCGGAAACAACTGCGCACCAATGTCGTACACCGTGTTGTGCGGAATCAAGTCCAGCGCGGCGGGCTCGAAAATGTAAATGCCGGTGCTGGCCAGGGTGGATTTGGCCTCAGAGGGTTGCGGCTTTTCTTGAAACGACTGCACTTGCCCGTCTTCACCGGCCACCACAATGCCGTAGTTGGAGACCTCACTCAGCGGCACATCCAGCGTCACCACACTGGCCATGGCGCCGTCGGTTTTGTGTTCGTGCAAGGCTGCGCCAATGTCCAGGTCAATGATGGCGTCGCCACAAATGACCAGCGTGGTCTCATCAAAAAAGCCACTGAAATCTTGAATGCGGCGCATGCCACCCGCAGAGCCAAACGGCTTGGGCACCACCTCACCTTGTTCGCGCACCCCCTCGTAGGCATAGCCAATTTCAACGCCCCAGCGGTGGCCGTCGCCAAAATACTGCTCAATTTTGTGGTGGTTGTAGGCCACGTTAACCATGATTTCATTGACGCCGTAATGCGCCAGGTGCTCAATCAGGTATTCCATCACCGGCTTGCCCAAAATGGGGATCATCGGTTTGGGCAGGTCTTTGGTGAGGGGCCGAACCCGGGTGCCTTGCCCCGCGGCCAAAATCATGCCCTTAGCCATGGTGTGTCACCTTGTTTTTCATTGCATCTCGCTCCCGCTTGTAGGTCAAAAAATCAACCCACACTATAGCCGCTCAAGTTTGCATTTTGCCAACGTCAGGTGGCGTGGCAGAGGGTGGGTAGGATGCTCAAGCTGTTGCTGAAGTTGCCAAGCAACTGTGACGGCATGGCCAGCGGTGAACGCCATCTTTTTGACCCCGCCGATGTTGCTCTGCGGATCATTTGACAGCTATTCTTTGAATAGCTGTCTGCGCTTAATTTATATGGGCTAGAGTCATAAAAGGCATGTAAAAATCAAGCGTAACGCTTGCTGCGCAGGTTGTTTTTCATCTCGCGCAGCAGCGGCTGCAGTTTGTCGCCGCCTATGCGCAGGGCCACGCAGGTGGCCAAGATGTCGATGATCATCAGGTGCAGCAGGCGCGACACCATTGGGCTGTAGCGGTCAAAGCCTTCCGGGTGGTCGGCTGCCACATGGATGTGCCCGGCGCTGGCCAAGGGCGAGCCACTGGCGGTGATGACGATGGTGGTGGCGCCGTTTTTGCGGGCAATGTCGGTGGAGTCCATCAGGTCGCGGGTGCGCCCTGAGTTGGAGATCACCACCACGCAGTCGCCCGGTTGCAACAGCGATGCGCTCATCACCTGCATGTGGCCGTCGCTGTAGGCTACGCCGTTGATGCCCAGGCGGAAAAACTTGTGCTGCGCATCTTGCGCCACCACGCCTGAGTTGCCAACGCCAAAAAACTCGATACGGCGGCCGGTTTTGTAGGCGTTGACGAGGGCGTCTACGGCTTTTTCTATGGCGGTGGCAGAGGCATCATTGCGGTATTTCAGAAACGCGGCCACGGTGTTGTCGATGACCTTGACCATGATGTCGCTGGTTTTGTCGTCCACATCCACACTGCGGTGGATGAACGGCACGCCCTCGCTCACGCTGCCGGCCAGTTTGAGCTTGAAGTCGCTCAAGCCGTCATAGCCCACGCTGCGGCAAAAGCGCACCACAGTGGGCTTGCTCACGTGGGCGCGGTCAGCCAGCTCGCTGACCGGCATCAGGGCAAAACTGCGCGGGTCTGAGAGCACCAGTTTGGCCACGCGCTGCTCGGCAGGTGCCAACGAGGGCAAAGAGGCTTTGATACGGTCAAGCATGGTGCGGCATTCAAAAAGGTTAAAAAATCGGGCGGCTGCTCACGGCATTCAGCACTCTTCGCTCCAGCAAAAACCATCGCGCGCAATCATGGCGCTGGTGGCGCTGGGGCCCCAGGTGCCAGAGGCGTAGGGGCGCGGCCCCTGGGCGTCGGCGTGCCAATGGGTCAGGATGGGTTCGACCCAGCGCCAGGCTTCCTCTTGCTCGTCGCTGCGCACAAACAGGTTCAGGCGACCCTCAATCACGTCCAGCAACAGCCGCTCGTAAGCACCCACACGTTCGTGGCCAAAGCGTTTGTCAAAGTCCAGGTCCAACTGAACCGGCGCCAGGGTGTGCGAGTTTTTGCGGTTGTCCTGGCCTTGTGCCAGCAGGTGCAGCTCCAGCCCGTCTTTGGGCTGCAGGTTGATCACCAGCCGG
Organism: Rhodoferax sp.; assembly: GCF_028715765.1. Classification (GTDB taxonomy): domain Bacteria; phylum Pseudomonadota; class Gammaproteobacteria; order Burkholderiales; family Burkholderiaceae_C; genus Rhodoferax. The sequence continues at coordinate 111,396 of NZ_JAQURE010000005.1, read as the reverse complement.
TTGGCCATGCCAATTTGCGAGTTGAAAATGGCGTGCGGTGTGGGGCGAAAGTTCACCACAATGCGCGCGTCGCGCCCAGCCAGGCGCTTGCCAGTGCGAATAAAAAATGGCACGCCAGCCCAGCGCCAATTCGAGATTTCAGTGCGCAGCGCGACAAAGGTCTCGGTCTGGCTGGCCGGGTTGACGCCCAGCTCGTCGCGGTAAGCGGCCACGGCCATGCCGCCAATGGCACCCGCGCTGTATTGCCCGCGAATCACGTCTTGTTTCAGTGTTTCAGCGGTCCAGGGTTTGAGCGAGCGCAGCACCTTGAGCTTTTCGTCACGAATGGCGTCGGCATGCGAGTTGATGGGCGGCTCCATGCCAATGGCGCACAGCAGTTGCAGCGCGTGGTTTTGCACCATGTCGCGCAGCGCGCCGGTGGTCTCGTAAAACGCGCCGCGCTTTTCCACACCCAGCTCTTCGGCAATGGTGATCTGGATGTTGGCAATGTGCTCGCGCCGCCACAGCGGCTCGAACAAGGCGTTGCCAAAGCGCAGGGCAAACAGGTTTTGCACCGCAGGTTTGCCCAAATAGTGGTCAATGCGGTAAATCTGCCGCTCGCTGAACACTTGGCCGACGCAGTGGTTGATGCTGCGGTTGCTGGCCAGGTCGTGCCCAAGTGGTTTTTCCAGCACCACACGGGTGTGCGCGGTGTTCAGCCCGGCAGCGCCCAGCTGCTCGGCAATGGTGGCAAACAGGGTGGGCGCTGTGGCCAGGTACATCACCACGGTGTCGGCCTGGCGCTGCGCCAGTTTGTCGCGCAAATAGGCATAGTGCTCGGGGCGTGACAAGTCCATGCTGACAAATTCAAGCAGCTTGGCGAAGCGCTCAAACTCATCTGCGCTGGGGCGTTTGGCCAAGTCCACCTGGTCAAAGCGCGCCTGGATCATGGCGCGGTAGCGCTCGTCACTGAGGTCGTCGCGCCCCACGCCAATGATGCGCGCGCCCTCGGGCAGGGTGCCGTGTTTGAAAGCCTGAAACAACGCGGGCATCAGTTTGCGCCAAGACAGGTCGCCGGTGCCGCCAAAGAGAACAAGGTCAAAACTCATAAGGAAGTGGGTTTGAGTTGAAAAAACAGGGTGTTAATGTAACTTAGTTTCATCAATATGTGAAAGGTTGGTAACTGATGGGGATGCTTCACAGCGGGGTGTTCCCGGCGTGGCGATGCAGCTGAGCTGTAACCATGTCGTATTTCATGCCATGTCAGCACTTCATAATGCCAACATGAACCAACTCGATGCCCTCAAACAATTCACCACCGTGGTGGCTGACACCGGTGACTTCAGGCAAATAGAAGCTTTCACGCCCACCGATGCCACCACCAATCCGTCGCTGATTTTGAAAGCGGTGCAAAAGCCCGAGTACCGCTCGCTGCTGGATGACACTGTGGCTCAGTATCGTGGCCGCGCCCTCGATGAGCTCACCGACCGCTTGTTGGTGCGCTTTGGTTGTGAGATTTTGTCCATCATTCCTGGGCGGGTGTCGACTGAAGTGGATGCCCGCTTGAGCTTTGATGCCAGTGCCAGCGTGACCCGGGCTGAGCGGCTGATTGAGCTGTACCAGGCCGAGGGCATTCACATTGACCGCGTGTTGATCAAAGTGGCAGCCACTTGGGAGGGCATTGCTGCGGCGGCTGAGTTGGAGCGCAAAGGCATTCACACCAACCTGACGCTGCTGTTTTCTTTTTGTCAGGCAGTGGCGTGTGGCCAGGCCAAGGTGCAGCTGATCTCGCCGTTTGTCGGGCGCATTTACGACTGGTTTAAAAAATCAGTTGGCGCGGCGTGGGTGGAGGCCGACCACGCTGGCGCGCAAGACCCCGGCGTGCAGTCGGTCACGCAAATCTTCAACTACTACAAAAAGTTTGGCATCGCCACGGAGGTGATGGGTGCGAGCTTTCGCAACGTGGGCCAGATCACCGCGCTGGCCGGTTGCGACCTGCTCACCATCAGCCCCGAGCTGCTGGCGCAACTGGCGGCCAGCAAAATGCCTTTGACGCGCGCCCTGGACGCGCAGGCGGCACGTGCCTTGCCGCTGGAGCCGCTGCAGCTGGACGAAGCGGCGTTCCGCTTTGCGCTGAACCAAGATGCCATGGCCACCGAAAAGCTGGCCGAGGGCATCCGGGCGTTTTGCACCGATGCGGCAAAACTCGACCAGTTGCTGCTGGCGGCCTGAGCGCAGGTTTTCAATTCACATCCCAAAGAGAGACACCATGAGCCGTACCCGTTGTGACCAGACCCCTGCGTGGGGCGCTTTGCAAAGCGCGTTTGACGCCACTGGGCGTGCGTTTGATGTGCGCACCGCTTTTGCCACGGACCCCCAGCGGTTTGAGACGTTCAGCCAAAGTGCGCCGCTTGTGTTTGCTGATCTGTCCAAAAACCGCATCGATGCCGCCACCGAAGCCTTGCTGCTGGCGCTGGCACAGCAAACCGGGTTGGCAGCGCACCGCGACGCCATGTTTGCGGGCGACAAAATCAACACCACCGAAGGCCGTCAGGTGATGCATTGGTTGTTAAGAAATCCGCCTCTGGCGCTTATGAATAAAGCACGACAAGCTCTACAAAATGTAGCATCAGAACTGTCGGCGGTGCATGCCACGCTGGATGCCATGTTGGCCTACGCAGAAGCGGTGCGAGCCGATGACGGCATCACCGACGTGGTCAACATCGGCATTGGCGGCTCTGATCTGGGGCCGCAAATGGCGGTGTTGGCGCTGGATGAATTTGTGTTGCCGGGTAAACGTTTTCACTTTGTATCGAACGTGGACGGGCATGAACTGGCGGCCGTGCTGCGCAAGGTTCAACCTGAACACACACTGTTTCTGGTGGCCAGCAAAACCTTCACAACCATCGAGACCATGACCAACGCGCACAGTGCCAAGGCCTGGTTTGAAGCACAAGGCGGCACTGACATTGCCCGCCACTTTGCTGCGCTCACCACCAATGTGGCTGCGGCCAACGCCTTTGGCATCAGCACGTGCTTTGGCTTTTGGGACTGGGTGGGCGGGCGCTATTCGGTCTGGTCGGCCATTGGGCTGCCGCTGGCCATGGCCATTGGCGCGCAGGGTTTCAGGGAATTTTTGGCCGGTGCACACGCCATGGATGAGCACTTTCGCACAGCACCACTTGAACGCAACTTGCCAATTCGCCTGGGGCTGCTGGACGTGTGGTACCGCAACTTTCATGGCTTCACCAGCCGCAGCGTGGCGCCCTACCACGCCGCGCTCAAGCGCTACCCAGCCTATTTGCAGCAGCTGGAGATGGAGAGCAACGGCAAGCGCGTCGATGCCCAAGGGCAGGCCTTGCCATATGCCACGTCACCGGTGGTTTGGGGCGAGCCCGGCACCAACGGCCAGCACGCCTATTTTCAGATGCTGCACCAGGGCACAGATGTGGTGCCGGTGGAGTTTGTGGCGGTCAAAACGCCCAAACACAGCTTGCCCGGACACCACACGCTGCTGCTGGCGAATGCCGTGGCGCAAGCGCAGGCGTTGATGCAAGGCAAGGCTGACCAAGGTGGTCACAAGCACTTTACCGGCAACCGCCCCAGCACGTTTCTGCTGTTGGACGACTTGAGCCCGGCCAGTCTGGGTGCACTGATTGCTTTGCAAGAGCACCGGGTGTTTGTCAGTGGCTCGGTGTGGGGCATCAACAGTTTTGACCAGTGGGGCGTGGAGCTGGGCAAGGTGCTGGCCAAAGAGGTTGACGTGCGCTTGGGCAGCGGCGACTTCAGCGCACTTGATGGCTCCACCGCTGGCTTGTTGACGCGGCTGCGCAATGACTCGCCCTGCACGGGTACAGCGGTGTCACATTGACGCTGTCCGCGAGTCCAGCATGATGAATGTGGTGTTTGACTTTGGTGGCGTGCTGTTTGGCTGGCAACCCCAGCAGCTGGTGGCCCAAGCGTTTCCTGATCAGACGCGTGTGCCAGGGCAGGCGCAGGGTTTGGCCAAGGCGCTGTTTGGCCACGCCGACTGGCACAGTTTTGACCGCGGCACGCTGCCGATTGACGCGGTGATTGACCGCGCTGCAGCACGCTTGGGGCTTGATCATGCGGCCTTGAGCACTTTGGTGCAAGGCATTGGCGAGCACCTGGAGCCAGCCACCGGAGTGTTTGATGTGCTATCACAATTAAAGCAACTTGAGCTTGCTGGACGGGCGATCAGGCTGTATTTCTTATCCAACATGTCGGTTCCCTATGCGCGCACGCTGGAGCGCAAATTCGAGTTTTTGCAGTGGTTTGACGGGGGTATTTTTTCGGGTGACGTGAAGCTGATCAAGCCCGAGCCAGTCATTTACCAGCGTTTGCAAGCGCGTTACGGGCTTGAGCCTGGGCAAACCGTTTTCATTGATGATTTGCTGGGCAATGTGCAGGTGGCTCAAGCCTTGGGCTGGCAAGGCATTCATTTTGTGTCTGCGCCGCAGCTGGCAGCAGCACTTTCAAGCGTGGGCTTGGATGGTTTTGAGCGGCCTGACCTGAACGCCACAGCGCATTGAGTTGAATTCATCAAGTCGTGCAGTGCTTGCTGGTAGGCCTGGGGCGCGATCACATCCAGATCGCTGTGGCTGGCGCTTTCGATGGCCAGCCAGCGTTTGGGCGCATTGGCTGCGGCGAACAGCTGGGCGCCCAAGGCGATAGGAATCGTGTGGTCTTGGGTGCCGTGCAGCATCAGCAGCGGGGCATGCACTTGGCTGATTTTGTCAATCGAGGCAAAGCGCTCGGTGTTGAACAGGTTCAACACGCTGGCCCAAAAACCGGCACTGCGCGCTACATCGGTAAAGCTGGTGAAGGCAGACTCCAGCACCAGGCCACCGTAGTCTTGTGGGTAAGCCAGCGTGCTGGCCAGTGCCACCGCCACGCCGCTGCCCATGGAGTGGCCGTAAATGACGCGCCTCTCGGGGCGCGGCTCGCGGCGCACCAGCTCGGCCCAGGCCAGGCGCGCATCGGCCATGATGGTTTGCTCGGACGGCGTGATGGCACTGCTTTGCCCCCAGCCCCGGTAGTCCACCGCCAGCACATTGAAGCCTGCTGCGTGCAGGGCGTTGATTTTGCGCAGGTTGCCGTCCAGGTTGCGAAAGGTGCCGTGCAGGTACAAGAGCGTGGGGGCGGTGGCGTTGTCAGACGGCCGCCACCAGAGCGCAACGTGTTCTGGCGGTCGGGTGTCAGGCAGTGCCAGTTGATAATGCTGCCATGCGGTGGGCAGAGGGGCACTGTCGGGTGACACCGAGCGGGTGGGGCGGTAAATGAGCTGCCGCTGCTGCTCACTGACCCAGGCGCAGCCCGCCAATGCCAGCACCAAGCACAGCCCCAACCCTCTCAAAACCCACTTACACCACACTTGATTCATGACACCTAAGATTCGATTCTTCACCGCGCTGATTGTGGCCCAGTTGGCTTCGCCCGCCTTGGCTGCGCCTGGTTTCATGGCCGACTGGATTGCGGGCAAGCAGGTGCGCTGGCAAATCAGCCCCATGACGTACCACTACTCAGAAGACCCCGAGCACAAACGCGTGGTGATGCTGGGGCTGGAGCGCGAGAACGCTGACCGCAGCCTGGACGGTGCGGCGTTTTTTACCAATTCGTTTGGTCAACCCACGGTGTACTTTTACCCGTGGGGGCGGGTGTACAAGGCAGTGGCCGGCATTGACCATTTGTCAATCAAATGGACGGCTGGGCTACTGTATGGCTACCGCGATCCGTATGAGAACAAGGTGCCGCTGAACTTCAGGGGGTTGTCGCTGGCATTGATTCCCGCTGTGGCTTATGAATTCAAGCCCGACTGGCAAGCCCAGGTGAATATCTTGGGGACCGCCGGGTTGATGTTTTCAGTCAGCACCCGGTTCAATTGAATTTATAAGCCAAATTGGCCTCTTGTGCTCATGGAATAAGCGCAAGCAGCTATACATTTGAATGTAAAAACCCCCTGCAAGGCGCTTGCCCTGCAGGGGGTTTTTGATTAAAGCGTTGGTTGGCAGCCTTAAACGTTGCGCAATCGCGCGACACCTAGACGCGTCGCCGCAGGCAGTGCAAACTGCACGACAAGGCGACGCAACGACGGTGTCGCGTGATTTCGCATCGTTTTACATGCCCATGCCGCCCATGCCACCCATACCGCCCATGCCACCCATGTCGCCGCCGCCCATGCCGCCAGCAGACTCAGCCTTGGGAGACTCAGACACCATGCATTCGGTGGTCAACATCAAAGAGGCTACAGAGGCTGCGTTTTGCAGTGCGGTGCGGGTCACTTTGGTTGGGTCCAAGATGCCCATGTCGATCATGTCGCCATAGGTGTCATTGGCGGCGTTGAAGCCGTAGTTGCCCTTGCCAGCCATGACAGCGTTCACCACCACCGAGGCTTCGCCACCAGCGTTGTAAACGATTTCGCGCAGGGGGGCTTCAATGGCTTTCATCACCAGCTTGATGCCAGCGTCTTGGTCAGCGTTCAGACCCTTGATGTCGCCCACTGCTTGCTTGGCGCGCAACAGTGCCACGCCGCCGCCAGCCACAATGCCTTCTTCCACCGCAGCGCGGGTAGCGTGCAGGGCGTCTTCCACACGGGCTTTCTTTTCTTTCATTTCGACTTCGGTGGCAGCGCCAACCTTGATCACGGCCACGCCGCCAGCCAACTTGGCCACGCGCTCTTGCAGTTTTTCGCGGTCGTAGTCGCTGGTGGCTTCTTCGATTTGCACGCGCACTTGTTTCACGCGGGCTTCGATGTCAGCAGCAGGACCTGCACCGTCGATGATGATGGTGTTTTCTTTGCCTACTTCGATGCGTTTGGCAGAACCCAGGTCAGCCAATGTCACTTTTTCAAGTGTCAGGCCCACTTCTTCAGCGATGACCTTGCCGCCAGTCAGGATGGCGATGTCTTCGAGCATGGCTTTGCGACGGTCGCCAAAACCAGGAGCCTTGACCGCCACCACCTTCAGGATGCCACGGATGGTGTTGACCACCAACGTAGCCAGGGCTTCGCCTTCGACATCTTCGGCAATGATCAACAGCGGACGGCCAGCCTTGGCGACTTGTTCCAGCGTGGGCAACAGGTCACGGATGTTGCTGATCTTTTTGTCAAACAGCAGCACAAACGGGTTGTCCAGCAGGGCGGCTTGTTTTTCAGGGTTGTTGATGAAGTAGGGTGACAGGTAGCCACGGTCAAACTGCATGCCTTCAACCACGTCGAGTTCGTTTTGCAGGCTCTTGCCGTCTTCCACGGTGATCACGCCTTCTTTGCCCACTTTGTCCATCGCGCTGGCGATGATGTCGCCGATGCTGCTGTCAGAGTTGGCAGAAATGGAACCCACTTGGGCGATTTCTTTGGAGGTGGTGGTGGGCTTGGAGGCTTTTTTCAGCTCGGCGATCAGGGCTTCAACAGCCTTGTCGATGCCGCGCTTGATGTCCATCGGGTTCATGCCGGCAGTCACGTATTTCATGCCTTCGTGCACGATGGCTTGTGCCAGCACGGTGGCAGTGGTGGTGCCGTCGCCAGCGTTGTCAGAGGTCTTGGAAGCCACTTCCTTGACCATCTGCGCACCCATGTTTTGCAACTTGTCTTTGAGCTCAATTTCTTTGGCCACAGACACACCGTCTTTGGTCACGGTGGGGGCGCCAAAACTGCGTTCCAACACCACGTTGCGGCCTTTGGGGCCCAGGGTCACTTTGACCGCGTTGGCCAAAATGTTCACGCCTTCAACCATGCGTGCGCGGGCTTCGCCGCCGAATACTACGTCTTTTGCTGCCATGTTATGACTCCAGAATATTTAAGTGAAATTGACATCTAGCCCGCATAGATATTGCGTCACTAGCTGTTAAATAAATAGCGTTTTGAATTACTTCTCGACAACAGCGAAGAGGTCGTCTTCCTTCATGACCAACAGCTCGTCGCCATCGACCTTGACGGTCTGGCCGCTGTATTTGCCAAACAATACGCGGTCACCCACTTTGACGGCCATCGGGCTGACTTCACCCTTGTCGTTCTTTTTGCCAGGGCCCACAGCCAACACTTCGCCTTGATCAGGCTTTTCAGCAGCGCTGTCAGGAATGACGATGCCAGAGGCGGTACGGGTTTCGTTTTCAACGCGTTTGACAATCACGCGGTCGTGCAGGGGACGAAGTTTCATAGTGACTCCTATAAAGTTTGAAACAAGGGTTAAAAACAAGCTGCAAAGAAAATTTGCAGCTTTGTAACTTTCAAAGATGATGCTTGAGACAGGTGGTCTGTTAGCACTCAACTTTAACGAGTGCTAATGATAAGGGCGTTTGAACAGGTTTCAAGAGCATGGGGTTGAATTTGATCTTTGTGATTGACTGACGGTTGCAAAATCGCTTGAGACATTCATAGTCAATACATGAAACATTAAAGCAATGCCTGAAACAAATCAAGGCGCGCAATTGGGCAGAAAAAAGCGGCTATGAAAGCCGCTGTAACTGTGGTCTGAGAGTTCACCAGGCCGTGCCGGGCGTGGCGTGTCTCCAATGGCAGCCACTGACTTGCTGGTGTGAGCTGCTGAAACACACGCCGTGCCGGTGTTACCGGTGGTGGCCTGTTTCCCCGTGGCACGATCAACAGCGCCGGGCGCGCGTGTCTTTACAGTGGCCTGAGAGTTCACCAGGCAGCACCAGGCCGTGCCGGGCGTGCCAGGCGTGCCAGGCAGCGCCGGGCGTGGCGTGTCTCCAATGGCAGCCACTGACTTGCTGGTGTGAGCTGCTGAAACACACGCCGTGCCGGTGTTACCGGTGGTGGCCTGTTTCCCCGTGGCACGATCAACAGCGCCGGGTTAAATTGGAAAATTTATAGCATCAATATCTACCATGATGCCCATTCCAAGCAAGGCAGCTATTTCTTGATCTTTAAATTCCTCAATTTTCTTTGGGGTCAGAAAATCGCTTGTGAAGACTTCTAGTTCTGACCAAACATCTATCATCAATGGCGGAACTGACTTAAGAGAAAAACGGGGCACATTCAGTCCTTTGCTATAAATTTCAAGTAATGACCCTTGCATCAAGTTGTCCAGCGCCCGCAGTTGCTTGTACTTCGCAACCATTTTTTCAGCTGATTCAAAATACTCCGCGCCAATGGCTTCGGCCCTGCTGTGCAGTAATTGACCCATCAGACCAGACCTTTGCATCTGCAAACTCTGAAGCTTTTCCCGTGCCTCCAACAGCCTACGGCTCAGACCTTCAACGGTTTGCTGTAATACATCCAGTGCGGGCGCTGCGTCCTTGCGCTGTGCGTTCAATTTTTCCAACTTAATATCAAGCTTCTTTATGTCCGCGCGCGTGTCTTCACCAATGACCATGTCTGCCAACAAGTCGGCACGCCGGCTCAACAGCGGCCCGACATCTGGCAGCGCCGCCTCTTGCTGCATGATTTGAGACTGACACTTGCTGATGGCGTTCTCGAGCGTTGTAATGACAGCTTTAGTGCCAACAATACCTTGCTGATTTTCCAGTACGGCGGTGACTTCGGGGGTTTGGGTGGTTTCGTTTTTCATGATTGGTTCTCTGTTGGTTGGTTTGATGTTGGTTTGATTTAGCGGCACATTCCTGCGCCTGCAAGCTGGGTTAACGCGTCGTGGGCATTGCGTGCACTCACGGTGTCAGCGTGTTGCACCGCTGGTATGGCCTGCGGATTGGCTTCCTTCATGGTTTGCCTTTGCACAATAATTTCCACTTGACGCCAGGAAAGACCATATTTTTCTGCCAATAGATTTACTGTTTTCCTTGCGCTGGTGTGTTTGGTCAGTAAATCAAAATCACGCACCAATTCAATATCACGCATCACCTTTTGGGCTTTTTGACACTTGGGCACAGAGAATTCTTCACTTTTGAAAAGCCGGCCCAGCTCAATCGCCGCATCAAAGCCAATGACTGATTCAATCGCCGAAAACGTTTCCTCGCCGCCCTTATCCCGGCTCCTTGGTGGCACAAACAACGTGCCGCCGAATGCGTTAACCAGTGCCAGGGTGTAGGTCAAGCCAATGGCCGCAATGACCGGGGAAAGCGACAAGGGCAACGCGGCCCGAATCAATTCAATGCTTTGGGTGTCTAACTGTTCCAGGTCAAAAATTGGCATTTTTTCGGGTGGTGGTGGTGAAGTTGGGGCAATGTTCCCCCGAAGTTGTTCAGCACGCCATTACGAACGCCTTCGGGTGGCAAAGCTTCGAAGGGTTTCGCAACTGTCACAAAATTTGCTGGTTTTTGTATTCGTTGCGGTTGCATAGCTTGGCTACGTTTGGGAGCGGCTCAGGAAGGCCGTTAGAAAAGCGTTATCAGCGCTTCAATTTGAAAAGGCATACCGTTCCGCATTGAATGCAAAAAAGCCGCTGTAGGGGCTTTACGGCGGCTTTTTCTTGGGTGGTGTTTTCCATGCGGCTATTGACTTGCGCGGGCGGCCTCCACTTCCAGCGCGAAGCCCAGTCGGTCGGTGATGATTTCCATCAGGTCGCACAGGTGATGCCGTGAGACGATATCCAGGGTGTCGTGTGCCCCATTGGCTAATGTGCTGACGTGGGCGCTTTGCATGGTCAGGCAGCGTACAGCCTCTAATGAGTTGCGCACCATGTGGGCATGGTCTACCAGGTGCAACTGCGCAAGGCTGTGGGCAACCGGGCCGCTGGTGTCATCTTGGGATTTGGCCTTGGAGTTACAAGCGCACCCCATAGGCAATTTGGCTGCGTATTCCTTACCGTTATTCATACTGGTGTTCACTGTATTCATGGTGTCAAGGCTTTCTGGGTTGGGTTGGGTGTTGCTGTGAATCAGGGTGATATGTGGGCGGCGCGGGTGGTGTGGCGCTTGTTCAGTTGGGCGGGTGGCTGGCATGGCGTTCATTGCGCGGCCTTGCGTTTTTCGTTGGTAGCCCAGGCGTTCAAGCCAGCCAGCAATGACCGCATGCTGTCCCGCGTCAAAAACCGGGGGTGGTCTACCTTGGCATTGCGAAGCGCGAAGGCGGCAAAACGTTCGTCATCACAGCCGGTCATGCCGATTTGTTTGCACAACAGATTTGCCAGGTTCCATTGGGCAGCTGTGGGGCGGTTGCCCTGCCCGGTGCCGCCTTTAACGGTTTTCAGGCGTGGGTTATCCAGGGCGTTGCAGGCGCGAAGCATGTTCACCAGGCTATCAAGTTGCGCCCATGTGCATTCGGTGGCGCTGCGCTTGCCTGTCATCTCAAACAGCCAGTTTCGGTATGACTCGTCTTTGTAGCCCAGGCGGGCGGCGCCCATGTGAATGAGGCCGTAAAGTTGGTTTTTGGTGATCATGGTTACAGGCTCCTGATGTATTTGAAAACTTCCAAGGTTCGTTCTTCATGTTCTTCAAAGGCGCGGTTCAAATCGTTGTCCACATTGCGCAATGCGCCGGGCTGGCGCGCCACACGGACAAACCAGTCTTCAACTTCGGGGCCGCTGATTCCCCAGGCGTTTACTACTTTTTTGACGTCTTGCGGGGTTAGGGCTGTGCGGCCTTGTTTGGCTTCATTGATTCCAAAAATTTGCACCCTGAAGGTATCCATTCGGCTGAGTAGCTGGGTATGGCCTTTTCTGAGAGTGCGGTAAATTTCGCCATTGCCAAACAACACAACAGCAAACAGTTTTTTGTCTGTGAAGCGGCGTAAGGTGTTCAGGATGGCAATGCCGTTGCGGGTTGCGGCCTCCCCCAGGTACTGCGCTTCGTCAACCAACAGCACGCCGCTGCGGCCTTGGACAGCATCGTCAATCATGCGCACCAGGTCGTTCTCGTTGCGTTCGCCATAACCGCCAACGCCCAAAATTTCGCGGGCAATTTGCGACAAAATGGCCTTGTTTGTGAGCATCAAGCCATCAAGGCGGATTTTCCAGACGGGGCAATTGAAGCCCTCGATCTTGCGGGCGGCAGCCAGGTATTGCTCCATACCCTCGGTTTTGCCAACACCAGGCGGCGCATCAATGAGGCGCGGTATGCACATAGCGCGGGCACCATTGATGCTTGCAATAATGTAGCGAGTGACGCCGGTTTCAACGTGGGGCGTGTCTGGTTTTTTGCGCAGTTGCGCGCGGGCTTGAACCTCTGACAAATAGTGTTCCAGGCGCGCCGCAATACTCTCAGGGCTATCCATCATGAAAATGGCGTCTGCTTCATACGTATTGAGCCATCTATCGAGCGTCTGTTTTTCTGTTTTTGCGGCTTTTGCAATATTGGCCAGTTGGAAGTTTTTCGCCAATAGATCAACCACGCCATTTTTGATGGTTTCCCAGCGTTCAAAGCTCAATTTTTGGGTCTGGTTGATGGTGCCGTCTGCAATTTTTTGCGGCGTATCAATGGGGGTTTCTGTTGTTGGCATGTTTGGGCTTTCGTGGGTTTAATCTGTGTAGGGGTCGTAGTCAGGGTTTTCAGCCGCTTTTTCCAAGCGTGATTTGATGTACTTTTGCCCGGTGGTCTGGTTGCGTACTTCGCCATCTTCAGCAGTGACCCATTCGTCCTCTGGGGGCGTTTGCGGTGCAGTCAGGCGCGGGCGGGTGAACCCCAACACTGCCCGGCTTCGCGCATCCGTCCAGGCGATCACAAAGGGGCGCGCTATCGTGCCGTCCGGCCATAGACAAAACAGGTCAACCTTATGGCCGTCTGAGAACCAAACCTCATTCACGCCAATGGTCGTATGGTCGCGTTTGACGGGTGGCTGGCTTTGCTCCAAGGCTTTTGGCCCCTCGCGCCCGGCAATGAGCATCCATTGGGGCTCTTTTTTGATGCGGTTCCATATAGAAGAGTTGTTGGGCAACACCCAGCCTTTCGACGGTGCCAGGGCGCGGGCGTGAACCATCACCACGGTAAACGGGGTTTTTGAGGTGTTGAGGTATTCGCCCAGGATGTAGGCATAGGCTTCTTCGCTGCATTCATCCAGGGGGCGTCCGCCTTTGAACTTGGGTGACAAGCGAGGCAGCCATTCACATACCGGGTAACCCTTTGTGGCTCTGATATGGCGGTACAGCGTGGCGCGTGATACGTTGTGTTTTGCCAGGGTGGCTTTTTCGGCCTCGCCTATGCTGTAGCCCTGCCTTTTAAGCGCCTCAAACATTGTCAGCACGGCATGGGCCGCTTCGGCGCGTTCCTTGTTGACCTTGCCGCTGCGTTGGTACGCATCAAACATCATGCGGGTTCTAACGCTATCGGCAACAGGCGCGGGCGCTTGGGGTAGCGGCGCAATTTCGGCGGCGCGCGCCACGGCAGCGGCTTTGACCTCTGCGACATATTTGGCTTGGGCGTGCTGGGGAAGACTGGCTATGGGGATTTGCCAGCTCTCATTGCCGTCGATCAGCATCTTTTGAACGCCTTTGAATTTGCCTTCCCGACAATGGCGTTTGACGGTGGTGACCCCCCAGCCCGTCAATTCTGCGGCCTTCCCAGGGGTAACAAAAAGGGGAATATTTGGCCGGGTGGGGTCGGCCAAATTTATTTGTTTATTGTTTGATACATTCCCTTGAATCCCTTTATCCATGCGGGTTTCAGGGGGGTAGGCCACATTTTGAAGTTGGCCGACTGTTGTGGCCGGGGTTGCCCCACTGGGGTCGGCCATTTTTTTGTAATTTTGGGCAGTCATTGGCCTACCCCTACGGCCTCAATCGCCCAAACCGTGCCAGAAAAGCTACGTGCCAGGCGTGCGGCCATATCGTCAGCATCGGTGCGGACGGTATGCACGGCGGCGCGTTGACTGTTCCAGGTGGCAACCATGCCGCTTGTCGTGTGGCCAGCGGCATACATGCCCGCCATCCCTCGACTGGGGGCATGGGTGCAGCGCACTTTGTAGAGTTCGCCCATGGCCGTTTACTCCACGATCTCGCCATGTTTCAGGCCCAGCAGAACGGCGGCTTTGTGGGATTTTCCGATACGGCCTGTGCGGTCACCTTTCAAGAGACCGTGTACGACTTGGGGAGGCACATTGTTTGCCCTTGCCCAACTGCTTACACTGATTCCCTTGCGTGCGAAGTCAGCCAAAATTTCTTCGCGGGTTTTGAGTGGTTTTTGTTCCATAATGATCCTTTAAGATTGCCTCGTTTGAGAGTTTTAAATCAACTCAAACGGGATAATACACCTCATTCGAGTGAAAAAAAGAAGTCTTATGGAAAATTTTGGTGATCGTCTCAAATCAGAACGCGAACGACTGGGACACACTCAGGCAAAATTTGCTGAGGCGTGCGGCGTTGGTAGCACGGCCCAATACAACTACGAGAAGGGGGACAGAGACCCCGCCGTCTCTTACCTATTGGCAGCAGAGAAGCTCGGTGTTGATTTGCAGTACCTTTTACACGGCGAAGAACATAGAGGCGCAAAATGTTTGGGTGTGGAAGACCCGCAGGCTTCGGCAGATATGCCTATGAGACTAATAGAAAAGGCCTTTGGCATCCATCGTGATGATCTAATTCACCCTTTCGCGAACCTTTCGCCTGGCAACGGAAGACTGTTGTTTGATGAAATGGCTCGGCTTAGCCCCGTATTTGATATGGCCGCAGATCACCGATACGGGCTAGATGCCACCTTGTTCAAGGATATTTTTGTCAAGGTAAAAGCCACCATCGACACACTCGGACTGGAACTTACGCCAATTAAGCAAGCTGCGGCAATTGTTGTTCTTTATGGTTTATTCAAACCCGGCGGGCCGGTTCACCAAGCCACGATAGAAACTGTGTTGAACAGATTTACCGACACCGTGCGTTAAGTTCCCAGCCTCATAAATTCATAATTAACATTTGCCACTTGCACCTGTGCTTATACAGCTCCAAATTTCCAGCCCGTAGGCGGCAAATCACCCGCAAAACCTGCGCCGCGCTCACTTTGAAACCATGAATGATTGAAACAAGATCATGACCCCTTGGTCTTGTATCAAGAAATTATCATGAAGCCTCGTTTTAGGCCAAAAGTCTCAAACCTGGATTTGATCTGAAAAATGCTGCAATGCCTTGATTTACAAAGGCTTTCAGGCTTTCCCTCTAGACCTCCCCCCTGTCTCAAATGATAAGAGCCCCCTCAGTGATTTTTGTATCCCTTAAACTGCCACCATGGATAAACATGTGTCGCCCCCTAAACTCGATGTCAAACACGCTGGCTTGCCTTTGCAGCAGCTTGCTGGTCAAGATGTGCTCTCTAATTATGAGCGTGTCATGCTTGAAACAAATGGGCTAGGTGCTCAAAATGTCTTGAATTGGTCGGCTCGCACCGAGTCCAGACCAGACGCAGCAGGGCAGCCTCAAGTGTGGTTGCATCTGGCGCTGGCGTTGAGCTTGCCGCTCACCTGTCAGCGTTGTCTGCGGCCGGTTGACGTGCAAGTTGAGATCAACCGTGATTTTCGTTTTGTGGCGACCGAGGCGCAGGCCGAGTTGGAAGACGATGCGTCTGAAGAAGACTTGCTGGTGGCCAGCGTTGACTTTGAGTTGACCGCACTGATTGAAGATGAAATTTTGCTGGCGTGGCCGCTGGTGCCGCGCCATGAGGTGTGCCCGGTGAGCCTCAAGTTGGCTGTGGCTGATGCTGATTTCAACCAGGCCAATGAAAAGCCCAACCCTTTTGCTGCGTTGGCACAGCTGAAAAAAACGCTTCCAAATTGAGTTTCTGCCAGAACAACGGCTTGGGTTATACTCTCAAGTCTTTGCGCATCTGAGATGTGCGATATTTCACAAACCCCAGTTGCTGCTCTTGGTGCAGCTCACAGCTTTTAGGAGCGGAACATGGCCGTCCAACAAAACAAAAAGTCACCTTCTAAACGCGGTATGCACCGCTCACACAATGCGTTGGTTGTGCCAGGCATTGCTGTAGAACCCACCACCGGCGAAACGCATTTGCGTCATCACATCAGCCCCACCGGTTTTTACCGTGGTCGCAAGGTGCTGAAAACCAAGTCTGAAGCCTAAGTTCAAGTCAAATTTCAAAAGCCCGGGGCTACCCACTGTGTAGCCCCGGGCTTTTGTGTTTTTGGCGCATGGGGGTCTGGCGTTGGCCAGGCCGGTGTTGGAAGTTTGTTGGATGATTTGTAACTCATGATCACTATTGCTGTTGACTGCATGGGCGGCGACCACGGTCCCAGTGTCACCTTGCCCGCGTGCACACGTTTCCTGGACCAACACCCCGATGTCCAGCTGATTTTGGTGGGCTTGCCCGAGAGCCTGGCGGGCTACAACCATGCGCGTGCCGTGTTGGTGCATTGCACCGAGGTGGTCACCATGGATGACCCACTGGAAGTCGCCTTGCGCCGCAAAAAAGACTCATCCATGCGCGTGGCCATCACGCAAGTCAAAGACGGTGCCGCTCAAGCTGTGGTGTCGGCTGGCAACACGGGCGCATTGATGGCGATTTCGCGCTACATCTTAAAAACACTTGAAGGCATCGATCGCCCGGCCATTGCGGGTCAAATTCCCAATGCCAAAGGGGGTGCTACCACAGTGCTTGACATGGGTGCCAATGTGGATTGTTCCGCCGCGCATTTGTTGCAGTTTGCGGTGATGGGCTCGGCCTTGGTGTCGGTGCTCAGCGGTCAAGAAAACCCGTCAGTGGGTTTGCTCAACATTGGCGAAGAGGCCATCAAAGGCAATGAAGTCATCAAAAAAGCAGGTGAATTGTTGCGAAGTGCGGGGCAGGCTGGCGATTTGAACTTTGTCGGCAACGTGGAAGGCAATGACATATTCAAAGGCACGGCGGACATTGTGGTGTGTGACGGCTTTGTGGGCAATGTCGCGCTCAAGGCCAGCGAGGGCTTGGCCAAAATGATTGTCGATTTCTTGAAGAAAGAGTTTTCACGCAACATCTTCACCAAAATGGCAGCGTTAACTGCTTATCCGGTGATATCTGCACTTAAAAAACGCATGGATCATCGTCGTTACAACGGCGGAGCATTGCTGGGTTTGCGTGGTTTGGTCTTTAAAAGTCATGGCTCGGCAGACGAGTTGGCTTTTGGCTACGCATTGGGGCGGGCGTATGATGCGGCGCGAAATCATTTGTTGGATCAGGTTCGCGTCAGGATCACGCACGCTTCACAGCTTTTATGTGAAGCGCCACCGCTGACTGAACCGGTCATCACGGGCTGAGTTATGAAACTGTATTCAAAAATCACGGGCACCGGCAGCGACCTGCCACCACGCCGCTTGACCAACGCCGATCTGGTGGCCATGCTGGCGGAGCAAGGCTTGGAGTCCAGCGACGACTGGATTGTGGAGCGCACCGGCATCCGGGCGCGGCATTTTGTCGACGCGGGTGTCAACAGCAGCGATTTGGCATTGAATGCCTCGCGTCTTGCCCTGGAAGCGGCGGGCGTGCAAGCGGCTGACATTGATTTGATCATTGTGGGCACCTCTACGCCAGACATGGTGTTTCCGTCCACAGCGTGCATTTTGCAAGGCAAACTTGGCGCCAAAGGCGGCCCGGCGTTTGACGTGCAAGCCGTCTGCGGTGGCTTTATTTACGCCTTGACCTTGGCCGATGCGTTGATTCGCACCGGCACCGCCAAAAAAGCCTTGGTGGTGGGGGCTGAGGTGTTTTCACGCTTGCTGGATTTCAAAGACCGCACCACCTGCGTGTTGTTTGGTGACGGTGCCGGCGCTGTGGTGCTAGAAGCCTCGTCTGAGCCCGGCATCTTGGCCACTGACATCCATGCCGATGGTCAATACACTGACATTTTGTGTGTGCCAGGGCATGTCAGTGGAGGGCAAATTTTGG
The DNA here is from genome assembly GCF_028715765.1 of Rhodoferax sp. Classification (GTDB taxonomy): domain Bacteria; phylum Pseudomonadota; class Gammaproteobacteria; order Burkholderiales; family Burkholderiaceae_C; genus Rhodoferax. The sequence continues at coordinate 93,687 of NZ_JAQURE010000005.1, read as the reverse complement.
GTGAACCCTTGCTGCGCATGGATGGGCAAGCGGTGTTCAAACTGGCAGTGGGTGTGCTGGACGAGGCCGCCCGTGCCGTGTTGGCCAAGGCCGGTATGCAGGCTGCTGAGGTTGACTGGCTGGTGCCGCACCAGGCCAACATCCGCATCATGCAAAGCACGGCGCGCAAACTCAAGCTTTCTATGGACAAGGTGGTGGTCACGGTCGATCAGCATGGCAACACATCTGCCGCGTCCATTCCCTTGGCATTGGACACCGCGGTGCGAGCAGGCCAAGTCAAACCCGGTCAAACCCTGTTGCTTGAAGCGGTAGGTGGTGGTTTTACCTGGGGTGCAGTGTTATTAAAATTGTAGCTACTAGCGCTTTTAAATAAAGGGCTAGAGGCTTATTTCTTCATTTATTTCTGTCATGAAACCATTTGCTTTTGTATTTCCTGGGCAGGGCTCACAGTCGGTGGGCATGCTCGACGGTTGGGCTGACCATGCGCAGGTTCGTCAGGCGCTGGCTGAAGCCTCTGACGCCTTGGGTGAAGACCTGGGTGCGCTGATCCAAGAGGGGCCTAAAGAGGCTTTGGCGCTGACCACCAACACGCAGCCGGTGATGCTTGTTGCAGGCGTGGCAGCCTACCGGGTCTGGATGGCTGAAGTGGGTGTGGCGCCGCGTTGCGTGGCTGGGCATTCCTTGGGCGAGTATTCGGCTTTGGTGGCAGCGGGTTCCCTGAGCTTGACGCAAGCCGCACCCCTGGTGCGGTTCAGAGCGCAAGCCATGCAAGACGCGGTACCGGTCGGGCAAGGTGCCATGGCCGCTATCTTGGGGCTGGAGGCGGCCAAAGTGGTGGCCGGTTGTGCCGAGGTTACGTCCGCCATGAGCCAAGGTGCTTTGGAAGTGGTTGAGGCGGTGAACTTCAACGACCCTGGTCAAACTGTGATTGCGGGTTCCAAGGCAGCGGTGGAGCAAGCGTGTGTGGTTTTGAAGTCTATGGGCGCCAAACGTGCTTTGCCATTGCCTGTGTCGGCACCGTTTCATTCAAGTTTGATGAAGCCCGCCGCCCTCAAGCTTAAAGCCAAGCTGGAAGAAACGCAGTTTTCAAGCCCACACATTGACTTGATCAACAACATTGATGTTGCCGTCGAGCACGACGCCGACAAGCTTAAAGACGCCTTGTACCGACAAGCTTTTGGCCCGGTGCGCTGGGTCGAGTGCGTGCAAGCCATCGCCGCACGTGGGCTCAACCAAGTGGTGGAGTGTGGCCCTGGCAAAGTGCTGGCGGGTATGACGCGGCGCATCAACCCTGAATTGCAGGGCATGCCAATGTTTGACGTGGCCAGTTTGGCTGAAGTGAAAACTGTTTTAGAAAACGCATGAACCTATGAGTGAGATCAAATTTGAAGGCCAAGTGGCTCTGGTCACCGGTGCCACCCGTGGCATTGGTGCAGCCATCGCCCTTGAGTTGGCCAAGCGGGGCGTGAAAGTGATTGGCACAGCAACCACCGCAGAGGGTGCGGCCAAGGTGTCGCAGACCCTGTCTGCCTACCCGGGCTGCAGCGGGCAAGTGCTCAACGTCACCGATCCGGCGGGTGTGGAAGCACTGGTGGATACCATTGTCAAAGCGCAGGGCGGCCTGCACATTTTGGTCAACAACGCCGGCATCACGCGTGACAACCTGGCCATGCGCATGAAGGATGATGAGTGGGACGCGGTGCTTGACACCAACCTCAAAGCCGTTTTTCGCATGAGTCGCGCGGTCATGCGCACCATGATGAAACAGCGTTATGGCCGCATCATCAGCATCACCTCGGTGGTGGGTGCCTCAGGTAACCCTGGGCAAGCCAATTACGCTGCGGCCAAGGCGGGTGTGGCTGGCATGACCCGCGCTCTGGCGCGTGAGCTGGGTTCGCGCAACATCACGGTCAACTGCGTGGCTCCTGGCTTCATTGAAACCGACATGACGGCCGAGTTGCCCGAGGCTCAACAAAAAGCCTTGTTGGCTCAAATTCCGCTGGGGCATTTGGGCAAGCCCGCCGACATAGCCCATGCCGTGGCGTATTTGGCCTCACCCCAAGCGGCGTACGTGACGGGGCAAGAGTTGCATGTGAATGGCGGTATGTACATGTAAGCGGCATCGCTTATAAACAAGTGTTTTTTCAAGTTGGTGGTCGGTTTGAAAACTGATTTTCAAGCCCGGCTAAAATCATTAATCTTTTTACAACCCTCAGAGGGAATCCATGAGCGATATCGAAGCACGCGTTAAAAAAATCATTGCCGAACAACTCGGTGTTGAAGAATCTCAAGTCACCAACGAAAAAGCCTTTGTGGCTGATTTGGGTGCCGACTCGTTGGACACGGTTGAATTGGTGATGGCACTCGAAGACGAATTTGGCATTGAAATCCCTGACGAAGATGCTGAAAAAATCACCACCGTGCAAAACGCCGTGGATTACGCCAACACCCACAAAAAAGCATAAATCGGCTCTCGGCAGCGCTTGGTGTGCTGCCCAAGTCAGTCCAAAAAGGTGCGTTGCGCTTGAATTTTTGACTGACTTCTTCCCAATTTCTGCCTGGCCTTATCCAAGACTAGGCTTGTTTCACACAAACCACTGACTGTTGATCCTTATGTCCCGTCGTCGTGTTGTTGTCACCGGTTTGGGTTGTGTCAGTCCCGTGGGTCACACGGTCGATACCACCTGGGCCAATTTGCTGGCTGGTCAATCGGGCGTGGGCCTGATCACCAAATTTGATGCCTCCACTTTCAATTGCAAAGTGGCCGGTGAGGTCAAGGGCTTTGACATTGAAGCCTACATGAGCGCCAAAGAAGCGCGCGCCATGGACACCTTCATTCACTACGGTGTGGCGGCTGCTGCGCAAGCCGTGGCAGATGCCGGTTTGCCTACGGGCAACGACCTCAGCGATGAAATGGCCTGCCGCATTGCATGCGTCATTGGCTCTGGCATTGGTGGTTTGCCCATGATCGAAAACGTGCATGGTGAGTATGCTGCGCGTGGTGCCCGCCGCATATCGCCTTTCTTTGTGCCCTCGACCATCATCAACATGATTGCCGGACATGTGTCGATTCGGTTTGGCTTCAAAGGCCCCAACCTGGCCATCGTCACCGCGTGCACCACGGGTTTGCACTGCATAGGCCAAGCCGGTCGCATGATCGAGTACGGCGATGCAGATGTGGTGGTGGCTGGCGGTGCAGAAGCCGCGATTTCACCCTTGGGTGTGGGTGGCTTCGCCGCCATGCGCGCCTTGAGCACCCGCAACGATGACCCCGCCACAGCTTCTCGCCCCTGGGACAAAGACCGTGATGGATTTGTGCTGGGTGAAGGCTCCGGCGTCATGGTGCTCGAAGAGTACGAGCACGCTAAAGCCCGTGGCGCCAAGATTTATGCTGAATTGGCAGGTTTTGGTATGAGTGCCGATGCCGGTCACATGACAGCCCCCAACATGGACGGCCCGCGCCGTGCCATTGTCAGCGCCTTGAAAAACGCTGGCATGAATGCTGATCAAGTGGATTACGTCAATGCTCACGGCACCTCCACCCCACTGGGCGACATCAATGAATCCAGCGCCATCAAGGCCGCGTTGGGTGACCATGCCAAACACGTGGTGGTGAATTCCACCAAGTCCATGACCGGCCATTTGTTGGGCGGCGCGGGTGGCTTGGAATCTGTGGTGACCGTGTTGGCACTGCACCATCAAAAAAGCCCACCCACCATCAACATCTTCAACCAAGACCCTGAGTGCGATCTGGATTACTGCGCCAACACCGCGCGTGACATGAAGATAGATGTCGCCATCAAAAACAATTTTGGCTTTGGTGGGACCAATGGGTCACTGGTTTTCAAGCGTGCGCCTTGAGCTTGCACGCATCGACCCTGCAGCTTCACACCCGCCTTTGTAAAGACCCCATCATGGGTCTGATGTGCCATGCATAACGCCCCAACGGTGACTTATCCGGTGGGGCGTTCTTCGTTTCAGGCCTGGAGTCTGGGGCTGCTGATGGGGCTTGAGGTGTTGACTTTGGTTGCTTGGGGCGCGTCCGTGGACACGTTGCAGTGGTGGCAAGGCGTGGTCTGGGCTGGTTTGGTCATCACTGCCTTGGTTTTGCTGCAGTCTTGGTGGCGCACACCCGTCAGCCAATTGGCTTGGGATGGCACGGCATGGCATTTGACAGCTGCACAAAACGCTTGGGCAGTACAGCCACAACTGATTTTTGACCTGCAAACTGTCATGCTGGTGCAATTGAATGGATCATGTCCGGCCTGGGGGCGATGGTTGTGGTTGGAGCGTGCCTTTGCGCCTAACTTTTGGTTGGCGCTGCGCCGCGCCCTACACAACCCGCGCCAGCCCGTCACGCAAGCGTTGGTTGCGCCTGATGAACCACACCCTGGCACCCCTCCATGAGCATCGAGCCAACCGGTGGGGTGCTTCCTCCACCCACAGACAATCCAGACGCGTTGCTGGTAGCCCGCACGGTTGCGGGCGATCAAGCAGCCTTTGAGTTGTTGGTCATCAAGTACCAGCAGCGCGTGCAGCGCTTGATCGGGCGCATGGTACGTGATGTGGATTTGGTCGAAGACATTGCGCAAGAAACGTTCATTCGTGCTTACCGCGCCATTCACCAATTTCGTGGCGATGCGCAGTTTTATACCTGGCTCTACCGCATTGCGGTCAACACCGCTAAGAAATTTTTGCTTGAGCTCAAACATGAGCCCACCATATCGCAGTCTGCGTTGCATTCAGTGGATGAAGAAGATGAAACTTTTTTCAACAGAATCGAACAAAGTACCAGCGAGACACCTGAATCCCTGCTGGCCGCCAAAGAAATCGCCCAAGTTGTGAATCAGGTGCTTGAATCATTGCCAGCAGATTTAAAGCAGGCGCTGACATTGCGCGAGATTGATGGCTTGAGTTACGAAGAAATTGCCGAGCTGATGGCATGTCCCATGGGCACGGTGCGGTCCCGTATTTTCAGGGCACGTGAAGCTGTCTCAGCCCAAGTCAAGCCTTTGCTGGACAAACAAACTGGTAAGCGCTGGTAGTTGCACGGGGCAATGGGTTTGGTTATTGGTTGCAAAGCGCAGTGAGTCGGGTGGTGAACATGTTTGATTTGAACTGAAAGTGACGCAAGGTGAAGGCATTGACGCAAAACGCAGAACACATTTCAGCCCTGGTGGACGGTCAACTCCCAGACCAGGCGCTGGCGCTCACCTTGGCCGAGTTGGCCACCAGTGCATCGGCGCGTGAGCGCTGGGATACCTACCACCTGGTGGGCGACGTGATGCGATCTGCGCACACACCGGTGCGTGCCCATGACCCAGCCTTTGTCATGAAACTGCGTCAGCGCTTGGCTCAAGAAGAAATAAAAATCATAGCTTTTGACGCAACACCCATAAGCGCTACAGTCCAAAAATATGCTTCAAAACAGGCAGCCAACGAGCCCCAGTGGCGGCGTGTGGTGGGGTTCGCCTCGGTGGCTTTGGCTGCCGTGTTGACCTGGCAACTGGTGCCTTGGCAGAGCTCAACCGGCGCTGCACCGCAACTGGCGCAACGTGGTCAGAGTGACTTGCCGGTTGCATCTGCCCAGCAGGTACTCATTCGCAGCGATGGCTCCTCAGCCTTGGCGCTCAATGCCGAGCCGCAAGTCATGCTACGAGACCCGCAATTGGATGCCTTGCTGGCTGCGCACCGGCAGCTCGCAGGCACCAGTGCGCTGCAAACATCGGCCGGGTTTTTGCACCAAGCCACCTTTGTTGGAAGCGCGCGCTGATGCGCTGGCGACATCTGTGTGGGCTGCTGCTGGTGTGGCTGCATGCGCAGGCACTGGCGCAGCCGCTTGGTTTGGTGGCTTCCAGTTTGCCCGGTGTGGCCCACCCTCAAGCGCCAATGAATCACACCAAGCCAGTCATCCAATGGTTACAGCACCTGCATTGGGCCACCCAGCAGCATGCCTATGTGGGCACTTTTGAGGTGACATCTGGCGCAGACACGTCACAAGCACGCATTTGGCATGTGGCTCAAGGTGGGCAACACATTGAACGGGTCGAGGTTTTGACGGGTGTGCCGCGTACCATTTTTCGGCGCAACGACGATGTCATGACCTATTTGCCCAATGACCGGGTGGTGATTGCAGAAAAGCGAGCGGCGTTGGGGCTGTTTCCCAATCTACCCAGTCGCGCGGACTTAGCCATTGCCCAGCATTACCAACTGACGCGCTGGGGGCATGAGTCTGTGGCGGGGGTCAAAGCCGATGTGGTGCAACTGGAGCCCCGCGATGCCTGGCGTTTTGCCTACCGGGTATGGACTGAGCAAGCGACTGGCCTGGTGTTGAAGCTGCAAACCCTGGATGCGCAACAACAGGTGTTGGAGCAATCGGTTTTTTTGCAATGGGAACGTGCCCAGCCTCTGAATTGGGACAAGCTCAATGCCATGATGAACCACACCGAAGGTTTTTTAGTCAAACAAAAGGAACTAATCAGCACCACCGCGGACAAAGAAGGCTGGCAATTGAAGTTTTCAGTGCCAGGCTTTCAAACCCTCAGCTGTCACAAGCGGCTTGAGCAAGTCAAAGGTGTCAAAAACCCGCCTTTGCAATGTGTGGTGAGTGACGGTTTGGCCTCTGTGTCTTTGTTCATGGAGCCATTTGATGCAACGCGTCACACCAAATATGTCCATGAACGCATGGCTTGGGGCGCCACACACATGCAATCGCGTCATGTGGGAAATTGGTGGCTGACAGCGGTGGGCGAGGTGCCGCCTGCCACTTTGGAACTGCTGGTTCAAGGCCTTGAAAGAAAAAATTAAGTCCCTATCTCTTCGTCTGTTTTTTTGTTTCTGAAAGGTCTGTAATGACGCTGTTGAATTTGAAAAACTTGTGTTCGTGTGCCATGAGTGGTGTGCTTTGGGTCACTGCGGCCAGCACGGTGTTGCCGGTCTCGTCGGCAATGGCGCAGGTGCGCGCGCTGCCTGACTTTACCGACCTGGTCGACCAGGTCGGCCCCTCGGTGGTGAACATCCGCACCATGGAAAAAGCCGCCAACAACCCTGCCCAAGGGGGCGGGCTAGACCCCAATATGTTGGAATTTTTCAGGCGCTTTGGCTTGCCTATTCCCAACATGCCCAATGGCCCCGGTGGTCAGCGTCAAGCCCCGCCCGGACATGGCCAGCAGCAGCCTGAAGATGCGCAGCCGCGTGGCGTGGGTTCAGGCTTCATCTTGACCGCAGACGGCATGATCATGACCAACGCCCATGTGGTTGACGGTGCTGATGAGGTGCTAGTCACGTTGCCAGACAAGCGTGAGTTCAAAGCCAAAATCATTGGTGCTGACAAACGCAGTGACGTGGCGGTGGTCAAGATTGAAGCTACCGGTCTGCCCGCCGTCAAGGTGGGGGATGTCAGCCGACTCAAAGTGGGCGAGTGGGTGATGGCCATTGGCTCCCCATTTGGCCTTGAAAACACCGTGACCGCCGGCATTGTGAGCGCCAAACAGCGCGACACCGGTGACTACCTGCCGTTCATTCAGACGGACGTGGCCATCAACCCCGGCAACTCAGGCGGCCCGCTCATCAACATGCGCGGTGAAGTGGTGGGCATCAACAGCCAAATCTATTCCCGCTCAGGTGGGTCAATGGGTATTTCGTTTTCCATTCCCATGGATGAGGCGGTGCGTGTGAGTGAGCAACTGCGTGCCACAGGCCGGGTAACGCGCGGGCGCATTGGTGTGCAAATTGACCAAGTTTCCAAAGACGTGGCTGAATCGCTGGGCTTGGGCAAGCCCCATGGCGCCTTGGTGCGTGGCGTTGAAAGGGGTGCGCCTGCAGACAAAGCGGGGGTGGAGGCTGGTGACATCATCGTCAAATTTGATGGCAAGCCGGTTGAAAAATCAAGCGACCTGCCGCGCATGGTGGGCGCCACCAAACCGGGCACCAAAAGCACGCTGACGGTGTTTCGACGTGGCAGCAACAAAGACCTGACGGTGGTGATTGCCGAAATTGAACCAGAGAAACCCGTGGCCAAAGCGGAAGACAAACCCAGTAAATCGCAAGAAGCCAACCAAGCGCAAGCGCAAGCCTTGGGCTTGATGGTCAGTGATTTGTCGGATGCGGCTAAAAAGCAGCTTGGCATCAAGGGCGGTGTGCAGGTAGACGCCGCAGCAGATGTGGCAGCCAGAGCTGGCTTGCGTGAAGGCGATGTGATTTTGTCTGTGGCCAACGTGACAGTGGGCAGTGTCAACGAACTGGAGTCGATCTTGGCGCGGCTCAAAAGTGTCAAAGCCATCAATGTGTTGTTCCGCCGTGGTGAATGGGCGCAGTACACGGTGATTCGGCCAAACCGTTGAACTTGCCTACAATACAACCCCCAGTCTAGCCTGGGTTAAACCTGCAGGCACAGGGCGCGTCTCATCCGACCGCGCCCTTTTTTCTATTTGTGTCTTCTCACTCACCTTTTGCACGCTCCCTGATGAATCACATCCGAAATTTTTCGATCATTGCCCACATTGACCACGGCAAGTCAACCCTGGCTGACCGCTTGATCCAGCGCTGTGGTGGTCTGCAAGAGCGCGAAATGCAAGCCCAGGTGCTGGACTCGATGGACATCGAAAAAGAGCGTGGCATCACCATCAAAGCCCAGACTGCGGCTTTGCACTACAAAGCCAAAGACGGCAAGGTTTACAACCTGAATTTGATCGACACCCCGGGCCATGTCGACTTTTCTTATGAAGTCAGCCGCTCTTTGTCGGCCTGCGAGGGAGCGTTGTTGGTGGTGGATGCCAGCCAAGGCGTGGAAGCACAAACTGTGGCCAACTGTTACACCGCGCTTGACTTGGGCGTGGAGGTGGTGCCGGTGCTCAACAAAATGGATTTGCCCAACGCCGATCCCGACAACGCCCGCAGCGAAATTGAAGACGTGATTGGCATTGATGCCTCTGACGCCATTGCCTGTTCGGCCAAAAGTGGCATGGGTGTGGACGACATTCTGGAAGCTGTGGTGGCACGCATCCCCGCCCCCAAGGGCAACCCCAATGGCCCCCTGCGCGCCATGATCATTGACAGCTGGTTTGACAGTTATGTCGGTGTGGTGATGCTGGTGCGTGTGGTCGATGGCCGCCTGGCCAAAGGTGAGCGCATCAAGATGATGGCCACAGACACCACCTACAACGCCGATAACCTGGGGGTCTTTACCCCCGCCAATTCGCCCCGCCAGTCGTTGGAAGCGGGCGAGGTGGGCTACATCATTGCCGGTATCCGCGAACTCCAAGCCGCCAAAGTGGGTGACACCATCACCCTCATCAAACCTGGCACCGGTGGTGCGGCGTTGACCGCCACCGAGCCATTGCCAGGGTTCAAGGAAATCCAACCGCAGGTGTTTGCCGGGCTTTACCCGACCGAAGCCAACCAATACGAAGGCCTGCGCGACAGTCTGGAAAAACTCAAACTGAACGATGCCTCGCTGCACTACGAGCCTGAAGTGTCGCAAGCGCTGGGTTTTGGTTTTAGATGCGGCTTTCTGGGCTTGCTGCACATGGAAATTGTGCAAGAACGTCTGGAGCGCGAGTTTGACCAAGACCTCATCACCACCGCCCCCAGCGTGGTCTACCAAGTGGTACAGGCTGACGGCACCGTCAAGATGGTTGAGAACCCATCCAAAATGCCAGACCAGGGTCGGTTGGAAGAAATTCGCGAGCCCATCGTCACCGTGCACCTGTACATGCCGCAAGAGTACGTGGGGCCGGTCATGACCCTGTGCAACCTCAAGCGTGGTGTGCAAATGAACATGGCCTACAAAGGCCGCCAGGTGGTGCTGACCTATGACCTGCCGCTGGGCGAAATTGTGATGGACTTTTTTGACAAGCTCAAAAGTGTCTCGCGCGGTTACGCCTCCATGGACTACGAATTCAAAGAGTACCGCACCTCAGACGTGGTCAAGGTCGACATTTTGCTCAATGGTGAAAAAGTCGACGCCCTGTCGATCATCGTGCACCGCTCGCAGTCGGTGTTTCGTGGTCGCGCCGTGGTTTCCAAAATGCGCGAAGTCATCTCACGCCAGATGTACGACGTGGCCATTCAAGCCGCCATTGGCTCGAATGTGATTGCGCGCGAATCCATCAAGGCACTGCGCAAAAACGTCATTGCCAAATGCTATGGCGGTGACATCTCACGCAAACGCAAACTCCTTGAGAAACAAAAAGAAGGTAAAAAACGCATGAAGCAAATTGGTTCGGTCGAGGTTCCCCAAGAGGCATTCCTGGCTATTTTGAAGGTGGACGCATGATGCAAGCTGTCACAGGTGTCATCTTGGCGGCCTTTGCCGCTTATGTGGGGGCGTGGTATTTCGGCGCGCTGGAAGGTAACTTTGCTCTGCTGCTGTTTTTGGCCACGCTGGTCACCGGCCTCTATTGGCTGGCCGAGCGTTTTTACTTTTTGCCACAGCGCCAAAAGGCTGCTGCCGAGCTAGAGGCAAATGCACTACAGCGCCAGGAAGATTTGGCCAAATTGGGCATTGCCAAGGTCGACAGCGATGTCTCTGAAGCCCAGCGCAAAATCCTCGCCCAACCCTGGTGGCTGGATTGGACGGCCGGCTTGTTCCCGGTGATCATTGGCGTGTTCATCTTGCGCTCGTTTTTGTTCGAGCCGTTCAAAATCCCCTCAGGCTCGATGATTCCCACCTTGTGGGTGGGCGACCTGATTTTGGTGAACAAATTTCACTATGGCCTGCGCCTGCCGGTGCTCAACACCAAGGTGACTGAAGGCACGCCACCGCAGCGCGGCGACGTCATGGTGTTTCGCTACCCACCCAAACCCAGCTTGGACTACATCAAACGCGTGGTCGGTGTGCCGGGTGACGAAGTGGCTTACCTCAACAAGCGCTTGACCATCAATGGCAAACCGCTCACCACCAACGCATTGCCTGAGTTTTTTGACGAAGACACCATGCGCTACTTTCCGCAGTTTGAAGAGCAGTTGGCCGACCAACCCCACCGCCTGCTCAACGACCCAGCGCGCCCAGCCTACATTCCAGGCGCGGACGACTTTGCGTTCAAGGACAACTGCACCTACAGCATTGAGGGCGTGGTCTGCAAAGTGCCAGAAGGCCACTACTTCATGATGGGCGACAACCGCGACAATTCGCTGGATTCGCGCTACTGGGGTTTTGTGCCTGACAAAAACATTGTTGGCAAAGCCTTTTTTGTCTGGATGAATTTCGGCAACCTCAAACGCATTGGTTCTTTCAACTGACCCCCAAGGAGCAGCAACATGACTCAAGTTCAAACGCTTCGTCAGCGCGGCATGTCTTTCATCAGCTTGCTGTTTGTGGCCGCAGTGCTGGCCGCCACGGGTGTGGTGGTGGCGCAAGCCGTGCCCACGGTGATTGAATACCAGGCCGTTCTCAAAGCGGCCACCAAAGCCAGTGCGGGTACCACCGTGCCAGAAGTGCGATCCATCTTTGACAAGGCTGCCAGCATCGACAACATCGCATCCATCAGCGGCAAAGACCTGGAAGTGACCAAAGTCAATGACAAAGTGGTCGTCAACTTTGCCTACCAGCGCGAAATCCATTTGGCTGGCCCGGCTTACCTGACGTTGAAATACGTTGGCAGTTCACGCTAACCCGAGGTCTGATTGAAGCAAGCTTTAGTGGCGCTGCAAAAGCGCTTGCAACACACCTTTGCCAACCCCGCCTTGCTGGTGCAGGCGCTCACGCATCGCAGTTTCAGCGCCGACCACAACGAGCGCCTGGAGTTTTTGGGCGACTCGGTGCTGGGCATGGTGGTGGCCGACATGCTTTACCGCCAGCTGCAAAGCCTGCCTGAAGGCGATTTGTCTCGTGTGCGGGCTAATCTGGTCAAACAAGACACCTTGCACCGGTTGTCGGTTTCTTTGGGCTTGCCCGCCGTGCTGCGCTTGGGCGAAGGTGAAATGCGCTCAGGTGGGCAAAAGCGCCCGTCCATCTTGGCCGATGTGCTGGAGGCGGTGATCGGCGCTGTGTACCTGGATGCCGGTTTTGCCGCCGCCCAAGCCCTGGTGCAGCGCTTGTACAAAGAGGTTGAAATCAACCCCGACATGCAAGCCATCGGCAAAGACCCCAAAACCGCCCTGCAAGAATGGCTGCAAGCGCGCCGCATGAACGTGCCCAGCTACCGCGTGGTGGCCACCCTGGGTGCCGCCCACCAACAAACCTTTGACGTGGAATGCACTGTGGCTGAACTCCATCTGACTGAGCGCGGCACAGGCGGCACGCGCCGCGCCGGCGAGCAGGCCGCAGCCACCACCATGCTGCACACACTTCAAACCCGGGAAAAACCATGAACTCATCAAAAAAAATAGCTACTCAGGCAGAATCCACGGGCGCTGCAGTGCAAAATAACCTGGAAGAATTGTTGGTCGGCATGCACCGCAACATGCGCCCAGCCGGTGCCGCAGAGGCGCCTGTGGCAGGTCAACACTGCGGCTTGATTGCCATTGTGGGCAAGCCCAACGTGGGCAAGTCCACGTTGCTCAACGCCCTGGTGGGGCAAAAAATCAGCATCACCTCGCGCAAAGCGCAAACCACGCGCCACCGCATCACCGGCATGCACACCGTGGGCGCCAACCAATTTGTGTTTGTTGACACCCCCGGTTTTCAAACCATCCACGGCAATGCGCTCAACAAATCGCTCAACAAAACCGTGCAAGGCGCGGTCACAGACGTTGACCTGATCTTGTTTGTGGTCGAGGCGGGCAGCTTCACCCCGGCCGACGCTCGTGTGCTGGCCTTGCTGGGCAAGTCCATCCCTACCTTGTTGATTGCCAACAAGCTTGACAACGTGCACCGCCGTGGCGACATTGCGCCCTGGCTGCAAACCATGCAAGACAAGCACGCCTTTGCCGAATTTGTGCCCATGTCAGCCAAAAACGCCAAAGACATTGAGCGACTGCTGGATATTTGTGCCAAGTATTTGCCCGAGCAAGCCTGGTGGTACGCCGCAGATGAGCTGACCGACCGCAGCGAACGCTTCATGGCCGCCGAGATGGTGCGTGAAAAACTGTTTCGCCTCACTGGTGACGAGTTGCCCTACACCTCGACCGTCATCATTGACAAGTTTGACGAAGAACCACCCCAGAAAAAAGGCCAAAAACGCCTGCTACGCATTGCCGCCACCATTGTGGTCGAGCGCGACGGCCACAAAGCCATGGTGATTGGTGACAAAGGCGAGCGTATCAAGCGCATTGGCATGGAAACCCGGGTAGAGCTAGAAAAATTGCTGGACTGCAAGGTGTTCATTGAGATGTGGGTCAAGGTGCGCTCCGGCTGGGCCGATGATGAGGCACGTGTGCGGTCGTTTGGCTACGAGTGAGTTGCAAGCCCAGGAAATTTCAATTCTTGATTTGGCGGATTCAAGTCTGAAGAGCACAAAAAGCAGGTCGCTCACTATGAAGAAATACAAGCAGGATTGGGTAGGCGGTATCACACGGAATTTCTGAATGTCTTGGCTTTTGTTTGTGCAGCGCCTGACCGACCACGCATTGTTCTTGCGCCAGACATTCGGCGCGCCATGTTCAAAGTTTTTCACTTTGACCTCATTTACCGCGAAGTCGATGGGTTGGTTCAAATGCTAGCCATTGCCTATCATCGCCGTCAGCCAGGCTATTGGGTGGCTCGGCTTTAACTGCTTGCCACTGTCTGGAAAGTAGGCTGTCAGCAACTGGGCTTTGCAGACTGAATCAGGTCATTGCCCTGTGTTGAAACTGTGTTCATCAACTCTTTCATCACTTGCCTTTCACGTTGACTTCGCCACCAAACGCAATGGTGTAGTAGTCAAATTGGCATTCAATTTGCTATTTTATTTATAGCTAATAGCGCATGCATATAAAGCGCTACAGGCTGATTGTTCACTCCATTCCTGAATCCACATGAACGTTTTGATAATTTTTGATAAATGTTGATAATTCACAATAATTTCAGCAGAAGCCAGCATGTCCCAAACACCCGAACCTACCCCAGATCAGTTCTTTCACCGCCCTGTGTAGGTGTCTGAAAGTGATTTTGATCGATAGCCTCATTTCTATAGCAATAAGTGCTACAGTTTGATCTTATGGCAGTACCGAAACGCGTTTTCAAGACCAAGACCTTTGACCGTTGGGCAAAGAAATTACTGGCTGACGACGTATTGTGCCGGGCTGCACGTGAGATAGAGCAATGCTTGTTTGAGGCAGACTTTTAAAGGAGATATGCCATGCCCAAAAAAACCAGTGAAGAAGCGCGCATGCTTCAGGAACTGCTGGATACAGCGGCAGACATGAGCAGCTACGGTGTCATGTCTAAAACAGACATGGCGCGCATTCGGGCGCTTTGCGAAGTGCCGCCGACCTACACACCAGAGCGCGTGATGGCCATCCGCACAACGATTGTGAAAGCCAGCCAAGCGGTTTTCGCAACGATGCTCAATGTGAGCGTGTCAACCGTGCAAAAGTGGGAGTCGCCCGCTGCCAACAAGCGCCCCAGCGGCACCTCGGCAAAGTTATTGCAAATGGTGGAGGCCAAAGGCGTCGAGGCACTTTTGGTTTAGCTGCTCGCGCTCGCAATGCGTTGAGCCAAGGCCATCTGCGACGGGCTATCCAACCCGCGCAAGGTGCCGGTTTCTGGGGTGGCTGGCCGAGCAGGAATGACCACGCCACTAAACTCCAAGCATGGCCACTTCTCGCATCTCAAATGAACCCGCTTTTGTGCTGCACCGCCACGACTGGAGCGAGACCAGTCTGATTTTGGAGGTCTTCACCCGCAACCATGGTCGCATGGCCTTGGTGGCCAAAGGCGTGAAGCGACCCAGCTCCAGTTTTCGCCCCATCTTGTTGCCGCTGCAGCCCTTGCACCTGGCATTTGGCGGCGATGCGGAAATCAAAACCCTCAAAGCGGCCGAATGGCAAGGCGGCCACGTCATGCCCACGGGCGACGCGCTGATGTCGGGCCTGTACCTCAACGAGCTGCTGTTGCACCTGCTGGCGCGCGAAGACCCGCACCCGCTGCTGTTTGAGGTCTATGCCAGTGTGGTGCAAATCATTGCCAGCGAGCACGGTGAGGTGCTGGAGTCCGCCCTGCGTGCTTTTGAGCTGCTGCTGCTGCGCGAAATTGGCCTGCTGCCGCTGCTCGACGCCCAAACCCTGACCCTGATGGCCTTGCATCCGCAAGAGCGTTACAGCCTGGTGCCTGAAGGCGGCCTGCGCCAGGCCAGCGCTGCAGACCGTGCCAGCCTCAGTGGTGCGCAGTGGGCGGCATTGCAGCAAGTGCTGGACGAACACGTGCCCTTTACCAGCGTGCTGCGCACCTGCGCTGAAGTGGCCACCGCGCTCAAGCCACAATTGCGCACGCTGCTCAATTACCATTGCGGCGTCACCACCTTGCGCACCCGGCAAATGATGGTTGATTTGCAAAATTTATAGCACTCGCGCCATGTCGCCCGTGCGCTGGTTGTGCCTTATCTGTTGAAAGGATTCAGTCCCATGAGCTTCATCACCACCGCCCTGTCGGTCAACCTCAATAAAGTGGCGCTGGTGCGCAACACCCGTCACCTGGGCATTCCCAGCGTCACGCGGGCCGCCACGCTGTGTTTGCAAGCGGGTGCCCACGGCATCACGGTGCACCCGCGCCCGGACGAGCGCCACATTCGCGCCAGCGACGTGCCCGAGCTGGCCACGCTGCTGCAGGCCTGGCCGGGGCGCGAATTCAACATTGAAGGCAACCCGTTTCACAACTTGATGGACGTGGTCGGCCAGCTGGTGGCCGCCAAGCTACCGGTGCACCAGGTGACCTTTGTGCCCGACGCGGAAGGCCAATTCACCAGCGACCACGGCTGGCGTTTGCCAGAAGATGCCGCCGCCCTCAAACCCTTGATCGACCAAGCCCACGCCTGGGGGCTGCGCGTGAGCCTGTTCATGGACGCTGAAACCGACCCCATGGCGGCCGCCAAAGCACTCGGCGCAGACCGGGTGGAGCTCTACACCGAGCCCTATGCCGCGGCCTGGGGCACTGCCGCGCAAACCGAGCAACTGGCGCGCTTTGCCGCTGCCGCCCAAGCCGCGCTGGCGGCGGGCTTGCAAGTGAATGCCGGGCACGACCTGAACCTGGACAACCTCACCGCCTTCATTGCCCATATGCCCCAGGTCAGCGAAGTCTCCATTGGCCACGCCTTGATCGCCGATGCGCTGGAGCAAGGCTACAGCGCC
Organism: Rhodoferax sp.; assembly: GCF_028715765.1. GTDB lineage: Bacteria > Pseudomonadota > Gammaproteobacteria > Burkholderiales > Burkholderiaceae_C > Rhodoferax. The sequence continues at coordinate 77,481 of NZ_JAQURE010000005.1, read as the reverse complement.
ACCGTGCACAACTACCTGCGTTGTCTGACCGTGGGGCAGCAGCTGGCGCAAGGCTCGGTGGCTGTGGGTTGAATAAGTAAGCGCCCATGATCTACGGCATTGGCACCGACATTTGCGACATCCGGCGCATCGCGCACAGCGTGGCGCGCTATGGTGAGCGCTTTGCTGAAAAAATTCTCAGCCCGGGCGAGCTGGCCACCTGGCACGCCCGCAGCCAGCGCTGGCCTGAGCGCGGCGTGCGTTTTCTTGCCACGCGCTTCAGTGCCAAAGAGGCCTTCAGCAAAGCCATTGGGCTGGGCATGCGCATGCCCATGACCTGGCGCGCCTGCGAAATTGCCAAACTGCCCAGCGGCCAGCCCAGCATCGTGCTGCACGGCGAGCTGAAAACCTGGTTTGAGGCCAAAGGCTTGCGCGCCCACGTGAGCCTGAGTGACGAGAGCGACTACGCCAGCAGCTTTTGCGTGGTCGAGACTTTAGATAAAAATGGGCTATAGAGCTTATAAAATAAGTGTAAACAGCTATTTAAAAGAGAGCAAATCATGCATTTTCATGCCCCCCTCATCATCGACATTGCCGGCACCCGCTTGCGCAAGGTAGACAAAAAGCGCCTCAGCCACCCCCTGGTGGGCGGGCTGATTTTGTTTGCCCGCAACTTCACCGACCGCGCCCAACTCACCAAGCTCTGCCGACGGATCAAAAAAGTGCGCTCTGACCTGCTGATTGCCGTAGACCACGAAGGCGGCCGCGTGCAGCGTTTCAAGACCGATGGCTTCACCCACTTGCCGCCCATGCGCGCCTTGGGGCAGCTCTGGCTGCAAGACGGCGCTGCGGGCGAAGGCAGTGGCGCCATGCGCGCCACCCGTGCCGCCACCGCCTGCGGCTACGTGCTGGGCGCCGAGCTGCGCGCGTGTGGGGTTGATCTCAGCTTTACCCCGGTGCTGGACCTTGATTACCCGGCCGAACTGCCCGCCAAAGGGGGGGTGGCCAGCTCCAAAAGCAGTGTGATTGGCGACCGCGCTTTTGCCGCAGACCCACGGGTGGTCACGCTGCTGGCCAAAAGCCTGATGCACGGCCTGCAACTCAGCGGCATGGCCAACTGTGGCAAGCATTTTCCGGGACATGGCGCTGTGGCGGCAGACTCGCATACCGATGTGCCGGTTGACCCACGCCCCTTGAAAACCATTTTGGCAGCCGACGCCCAGCCTTACAGCTGGCTCGGGCAGGCGTTGACCAGCGTCATGCCCGCGCACGTGATCTACCCCAAGGTGGATGCGCGCCCGGCGGGTTTTTCTGCCAAGTGGCTGGGGGCGGTGTTGCGCGGGCAACTGGGCTTTACCGGGGCGGTGTTCAGCGACGATTTGTCCATGGCTGGTGCGCGCATGCTGGACGGCCAGCCGGTCAGCCCCACCGAGGCCGCGGTGGCCGCTCTCAACGCCGGCTGCGACATGGTGCTGCTGTGCAACCAGTCGCTTGATGACGGCAGCGAGCTTGATGCCCTGATTGACGGCCTGACCGAAGCGCAACTCAAAGGCCAGTGGCTGGCGTCAGAGGCCAGCGAAGCCCGCCGCCGCGCCTTGCTGCCCGCCGCCCCAGCCACCGATTGGGACACGCTGATGGTGCAGCCCGCCTACATGCAGGCATTAGATGACATGCCTTGAGCCAGGCTTGTGGCTCAGGGCGCGCGGTGCAGCCGGGGTGCCGACAGGGCGGCCACCATGTCGCGGGTGGCGTCGTCCACATTCGGGTGGGCTTTGAGCAGGTTGGCGGCGGTCAGCAGTTTGCGCAGGTCTTGCAAATCGCGCACTGTGGGAGCCACCTTGATCTGCGCAATGGCTGCCGTGCTGTTGCCACCTCGGATCAAAGCCAGCACTTTGCTGGCCCAAACGGTTTGACGTGACATGCTTTTCCTTTGTTCAAAAATTTTCAGGTATTTTGGCATACAGCGCCCATCAAATAAGCGCAAACAGCTATTAAAAATAGAGCATTTCAGAGACCCTAGCGCATGAAATCTAAACTTCTCAGCAGCGGCTTGGTGTACAGCACCGACCTTGGCCGCATCTGCCCTGATTGTCGCCAGCCCAGCAGTGCCTGCACCTGCCGCCAGGCCAAGCCCGCTGCGGTGGGCGATGGTGTGGTGCGGGTCTGGCGCGAGACCAAAGGCCGCGCCGGCAAAGGGGTCACGCTGGTCAAAGGCCTGGCGCTGGATGCGGCTGCGCTTGCCACGTTGGGCAAGCAACTCAAAACCGCCTGTGGCTCGGGCGGCACGGTGAAAGATGGCGCGATCGAAGTGCAAGGCGACCACTGCGAGCGCGTGCTGGCGCTGCTGGCCACGCAAGGCATTCATGCCAAGCGCGCTGGCGGCTAGGTATAACCATGAACCCTGAAGACTTGCAACGCCTGGTCACGCTGGCCATGCCCTTTGGCAAACACAAAGGCCGTTTGATTGCCGACTTGCCGGGCGACTATTTGCGTTGGTTTGTGCGTGAAGGCGTGCCCAAAGGCGAGTTGGGGCGCTTGATTGCCCTGATGCACGAGATTGACCACAACGGCCTGAGCGACCTGCTCAAGCCCTTGCGCGCGCCGAAATAAATTCAGCAGCGCGCTGGCGTGCCAGCCACGCCCAGCCGTTGCTGCAGCAGCGCGCTGCTGGTGGTGTATTGCAGCACGCCCGAGGCGTCAGGGCACAGGGTTTGGGCGGCGGCAAACACCGCCAGCGTGGCTTCGTGAAAACCGCACACGATGAGTTTTTTCTTGCCGGGGTAGGTGATGACGTCGCCCACGGCGTAAATGCCGGGCGCGCTGGTGGCAAAGGTTTCGGTGCTCACGCGCAGTTGCTTGCGCGCCATGTCCAAGCCCCAATCGGCCATCGGGCCCAGCTTGGGGCTGACGCCCTGGCACACCACCAAGGTGTCGAGTGGCACGGCCACGGTGTGGTCTTCGGGCGTGGTCAGCTGCACCTGTTGCAAGCGCTCAGCAGACGCGCTCAAGCCTGTGAGCTGGCCGGTCAGGAACTTGATTTTTCCGGCGGCACGCAGTGTGTTGAACTGCGCCAGTGTCGCGGGCGGGGCTTGCAGCACGTCGCGGCGGTGCACCAGCGTCACACTCTGCGCGCCGCCTTGCGCCAGCGCCACGGCGCTGGCCACAGCTTCGTCTTCGCCGCCCACCACCAGCACCCGTTGCCCCTGCGTGGCTGGTGCTGGTGCTTGGCGGTAAAACAGCTGGCTGCCCAACCACGTGGCCAACCCTTCAAGCTTGAGTTCTTTGGGCACAAACGCACCAACCCCCGCCGCAATGAAGACCGTGCGCGCCATGAAATGTGCTGCCGGGGCGATGCCGCTGGCCGTGCTGACCAGCCAGCGCCCATCGGCTTGCAGCGCCAGGCTGCTGACTTGGCGGTTGAAGTGAAAGTGGGGCTTGAAGGGTGCCACCTGCGCCAGCAAGCGCTGCGCCAGTTCGCGCCCGCTGCAGCGTGGGATGCCAGGGATGTCAAAAATGGGTTTGTCGGGGTAGAGCTCAATGCACTGGCCACCAGCTTGTGGCAACACGTCCACCACCTGCGCCGCCACGCCTTGCAGCCCGAGCTGAAACACCGTGTACAAGCCCACTGGGCCTGCGCCAATGACCAGGGCGTCAGTCTGTATAGGGGCAGTGTTCATGGGGCAGACTCCAGGCGCTCATGGGGCGCAAAAAAACCTGGGTTGCCGCACAAGGTAGGTACGGCAAGCGCCAGGTTGGATGTTGTATGTCAATCAGCGGATCAGCTCAGAGAGCTTGCCGGTTTTGTCTTTCCACTCTTCAGCTTCGGGCAGCGGGGCTTTGCGCTTGGTGATGCTTTTCCAGGTAGGCAGCTTGGCCAACTCGGCATTGAGCTTGGTCATGTGGCGCTGGTTTTTTGGTACATCTTCTTCGGCATAAATGGCGTTCACCGGGCACTCTGGGATGCAGACTGCGCAGTCAATGCATTCATCGGGGTCGATGGTCAAAAAGTTGGGGCCTTCGCGGAAACAGTCCACCGGGCAAACATCGACACAGTCGGTGTACTTGCATTTGATACAGGCTTCGGTGACGGTATGGGTCATGGTGATGTCTCTTAGGTTAGGTGCAAAAAGGTGATTTTAAAGGCTCTGGTCAACAACCCTACAGCATAGCCAGATGCCTCTAAAAAGGCCTTGATTTGCGTCAACGGTGGTTCACTGTGCGCCTGCGTGGATCATCACCGCACCGGCGGTACGGTGGCTGGCGGTGTCTACCAGCACCAGCGCGCCTTGCACCCGTGACTGGGCAAACGGCAGCGCGGCAATGCCGTCTTGCAGCAGCAGCTCAATGTGGCCAATGCTGTTGGCGGGCAGGGTGTCGGCGGTTTCTTCGGCCAGGGTGTTGATGTCGAGCCGGTGCACCACGCGTTTGACCCGCGCTTTGACCCAGCGGTGGCCGTGTAGCGCCCAGTAGACCCGTCCGGCCACCAGCGGTTCGTCGTCCATCCAGGCCACCGTGGCGCTGATTTCGCGGCTGGCGGCCAGGCTGCTGGGGCTGGGTGTGTCGCTGAAGTCATCATCAGAAACAGGAGCGCTTGGTGCAAGTGGGTCAAGGGCTAGCAGCCAATCGCCCCGAGATACATCGACTTCTCTGTCAAGGATGATCCCCGCGCTGTGTCCGGCTGGTACCGTGCCTGGCAGGCGCGTGGTGTTGAGCACTTGCGCCACGGTAGCGGTTTGGCCACTGGGCAGCACTTTGATGCGTTGCCCGACCTGGGCCACGCCAGCAGCCACGCGCCCCCAGAAGATGCGCCGCCCTTGGGTGGTGTCGCTGCTGGATGAAAATTTTTCCACCCATTGCACCGGAAAACCCAGTGGTAGCGCGGTGTCTGCCGGAGTCACTGGCAAGTTTTCCAAAATGTCGAGCAGGCTCGGACCCGTATAGCCGCACCAGTTCGCCACGGACTCGACCACGTTGTGGCCTTTGAGCGCAGAAATGGGCACGATGGCGGCCACTTCAATGCCTGCGGCTTGGGCAAACTGTGTGAGTGCGCCTTCGATGTGGGCAAACGCGGTGCTGGCATCCTCGCCCAGGGCGTCGAGCTTGTTGACGGCAAACACGATGCTGGGCACGCGCAGCAGGTGGCACAGCAGGCTGTGGCGGCGGGTTTGCGGCAGCAGGCTCAAAGTCGGGTCTTGCCATTGCAGTTTGGTGGCATCGACCAGCACCACAGCGGCATCTGCGCTGCTGGCGGCGGTGACCATGTTGCGGGTGTATTGCTCGTGGCCGGGGGCGTCGCCAATGATGAATTTGCGCTCGGCGGTGTTGAAGTAGCGGTAGGCCACGTCGATGGTGATGCCTTGTTCGCGTTCGGCGCTGAGGCCGTCAGTGAACTGGGCCAGATCAGCTTCGCCGCTTTTGGAGACGTTGGCCAGCTGGTCTTGCAGCACGCTGCGGCTGTCGATGAGCAGGCGGCCGATGAGGGTGCTCTTGCCGTCGTCCACGCTACCGCAGGTGATGAATTTGAGTGCAGATTTTGTGTCAAATTGGCTTGTAGCGCTTGTGGTTGTTGCGTGACTAGCTATGGTTTCTGTGGTGCTCATGGTGTTTGGCCTGGTGTTTGGTTTGACTTTGAATGTCTTGTGTTTTTGGTGTGGACTTATTGGGACTGGGGGTGATGTGGTTTTGACCCGCAGCGCGCGCTGGGTATCTGACTACGCGGATGTCCCCCGGATTGGGCACTGCCCAATCCTCCTCCTTGATTCCGCTACGTCAGATACCCAACGCACGCTGCTGGACGTTTTTGGCGTTCGCGTTGAGTGCATTTCACCGATAGCGCTAGGCGTGGTGATTGGGGCATGTGACCGGGCTTTGGGGTGGAAGGCGCGCGTAAATGGCTGGTGGCGTGCTGTGCGCTCCGTCTCGCGCGTGCTTTCACCCCAAAACCGCATGCACATGCCCCAGTCGCCGCGCCGGGTCAAACCCATCACTTCGCCAACTTCAAAGCAAGGCTGCGCCGGTTTCATCAAAAATACCCGTCTTTCTTGCGCTTCTCCATCGAAGCCTCAGAGGTTTTGTCGTCCATGCGGGTGGCCCCGCGCTCAGACACGTCTGCGGCAAGGGTCTCCAGCACGATGGCATCGGCGGTGGCGGCCAGGCTCTCCACCGGGCAGGTGCAGGTGATGTCGCCCACAGTACGAAAACGCACGTCGCGCAGTTCAGCCACTTCGCCCGACTTCAACGGGGTCAGTGGGGTCACCGGCACCAGCAGGCCTTTGCGCTCCACCACTTCGCGTTTGTGGCTGTAGTAAAGCGAGGGCAGGGCGATGTGTTCGCGGGCAATGTATTGCCACACGTCCAGCTCGGTCCAGTTGCTGATGGGAAACACGCGAAAGTGTTCACCCGGTTGCAGCTTGGTGTTGAACAAATTCCACAGCTCAGGGCGCTGGTCTTTGGGTTGCCACTGGCCAAAACTGTCGCGGTGGCTGAAGATGCGCTCTTTGGCGCGGGCCTTTTCCTCGTCGCGGCGGGCGCCGCCAATCAGTGCGTCAAAGCGGAATTCTTCAATCGCTTCCAGCAGCGTCACCGACTGGTGCACGTTGCGACTCTCGCCGGGGTGCGCCAGGCGCACGGTGCCGCGGGCCATGGAGTCTTCGACGCTGCGCACGATCAGCTCGGCACCCAGTTCTTTGGCGCGCGAGTCGCGGAAATCAGTGACCTCGTGGAAGTTGTGGCCGGTGTCGATCATCAGCAGCGGGTAGGGGATTTTGCCGCCAGTGGCTGGCGTGCCAAAGGCCTTTTCGGCGCATTTGAGCATCACCAGCGAGTCTTTGCCGCCCGAGAACAGCAGGGTCGGGCGCTCAAAGGCGGCGGCCACTTCGCGCAGGATGAAGATGGTTTCTTCTTCCAGCGCGTCCAGGTGGGCGTTGCTTAAGTGGTCAGGGCGGTGGTGTGTCATGGGGTGCAGCAGGTTGGAGTGAATAGGGGCGTTCATGCGGTAGCCTCGGTAGGGTTGTGTTGTGCGCTGGGCAGGGCGCTGGCTTTGACGTGCAGGCCGCATTCCTTGGCGGCTTCGTCTTCCCACCACCAGCGTCCGGCGCGGAAGTCTTCGCCCAGGCTGATGGCACGGGTGCAGGGGGCGCAGCCAATGCTGGGGTAGAACTGGTCGTGCAGCGGGTTGTAGTCGACCTGGTTTTGGGCAATGTAGTGCCACACGTCGCCCCAGGTCCAGTTGGCCAGGGGGTTGAGCTTGACGCGGCTGGCGTCGCTGGTGTCGATCAACGGCACCTCGGCGCGTGCGCCGGATTGCTCGCGGCGCAGGCCGGTGACCCAGGCATCCTTGCCCTTGAGTGCGCGGCCCAGCGGCTCCATCTTGCGAATCTGGCAGCAGGCTTTGCGCAGTTCAATGCTCTTGTACATGGCGTCTGCACCCTCGCGCGCCACAAATTGGATCGTGGCTTGCTCGACCGGCTTGAACACCGCCACTTTGGCGCTTGAGGTGGCTTTGAGCCGGTCTAGTAAGGCCAGGGTTTCGGCGTGCAGTTGCCCGGTTTCCAGCACAAAAATGCCGATGTTGAGTTGCAGGCTGTTGATCAGGTGGGCCAGCACCATGTCTTCAGCGCCCAGGCTGCAGGCCAGGGTGATGCGGGGTTCGTCATTGGGCTTGAGCGGCGCGTAGTTCAGCGCGGCTTGTTGCAGCAGGGCTTGGGTTTGGGCCAGTTTTTGCGCAAAATCAACAGAGGCGCGGGCGTTCAGGTCAATGGCGCTCATGCGGCGGCTCCTTCAGGGGTGAACAGGGGTTGCGGGTGGGCGGCGTCGCCTTGATAAAAATGGTCAAATTGGGTCAGTTGGCGTTGCGCATGGGCCAGGCTTTGGTCACCGCGCAGTACCGCAGAGCTGAAACCACTGCGCTGCATCTGCAGCACCTGGTCTACCAGCACATCGCCGGTGGCGCGAATGTCGCCCTTGAATCCCAGGCGGCGGCGCAGCAAGTAGGCCTGGCTGTAGGCGCGGCCATCGGTGAATTTGGGAAACTGCAATTCAATGCAATCCACACCTTGCCAAGCCACGGTGCTGACATCGGCATCGTTCGCAATTTTTAAGGTTTTTTGACCTGTAGCGCTTATGGAATAAGCACTTTCCGCTATTAAATTAATTGTGTTTGTCATGGTGGGAGGGTCTCAATCGGTGGCTGCTTCAGCGCTGGCCAGGTGCACATGCAGCGTTTTGCCGCCGTCACGGGTTTCGTGGCGCACCGCGTTGGCAGCATCTTTGAAAGGCGTCAGCCCCAGGCGGCGCACGCTGGCAATGAACGTTTCGCCGGGCTGGCGCTGGGCGCGGTAGGTGTCGAGCAAAGCTTCGACCACGTCGCTGACTTCACTGGCCGCAAACGACGGGCCGATCACTTTGCCCGGCACGGCGTCACCACTGAGCAGGCTGCCGTCCGAGCCACCGAGCGACACCTGGTACCACTCGCGCCCGTCTTTGTCGACGCCCAGCACACCGATGTGGCCGGTGTGGTGGTGGCCGCAGGAGTTCATGCAGCCGCTGATGTGCAGGTCAATCGGACCAATGTCAAACAGCTCGTCCAGGTCCTGATAGCGCTCGGCAATGGCGGCCGCCAGCGGCAAGGAGCGGGCGTTGGCCAGCGCGCACAGGTCACCACCGGGGCAGGTGATCATGTCGGTGAGCAAGCCAATATTGGCTTTGGCCACACCCAGGTTGCGGGCAGCCAGCCACAAGGCGGGCAGGTCAACGGCTTGCACCCAGGGCAGCAGCAGGTTTTGTTCGTGCATCACGCGCACCTCGCCCGCGCTAAAAGCGTCAGCCAGGTCAGCGGCGGCGCACAGCTGGTCGGCGGTGGCGTCCCCTGGTGCATGGCCCAGGCGCTTGAACGACAGGGTGACGGCGCGCAGGGCCGGGTTTTTGTGCGCACGTACGTTTTGCGCCAGCCAGCGTTGGTACTCGGCGGCTTCTTTGGGGGTGAAATCTGATGCTATTTTATGAGTAGCTTCCTGCGATTGTTCTATAAGGGCTGGAGGCTCAAAATGCTTGGAAACCCGGTGCAGCTCGGCTGGCGGGATGGTGTGCGCGGCGCCGTCGTGGCTGAGGATGTCGGCGTATTCGGCCTCGACTTCATCGACGAAGCGCTGGCCTTCGGCTTTGACCAAAATCTTGATGCGTGCCTTGTACAGGTTGTCGCGGCGGCCAAAGCGGTTGTAGACGCGCACCACGGCCTCCAGATAGTTCAGGATCTGATCCCAAGGCAAGAATTCGCGCAAGGTGCTGGCAATCACCGGGGTGCGGCCCATGCCACCGCCCACCAGCACCTTGAAGCCAATGTGACCGAGCGCATTGCGGCGCAGGTGCAGGCCCACGTCGTGCCAGGCGGTGGCGGCGCGGTCCTCAGCGGCGCCGGTGATGGCAATCTTGAATTTGCGCGGCAGGTGCGCAAACTCGGGGTGCAGCGTGCTCCACTGGCGCATGATTTCGGCATAGGGGCGCGGGTCGATGGACTCGTCAGGCGCAATACCGGCCAGCGCGTCGCTGGTGATGTTGCGAATGCAGTTGCCGCTGGTCTGGATGCCGTGCATGTCCACCTTGGCCAGCAAGTCCATCACGTCGGCGCTTTTATCCAGGGGAATCCAGTTGAACTGCACGTTTTGCCGGGTGCTGAAGTGGCCGTAGCCCACTGGCAGGTGGGGTGTGCCAAGCTCGGCCTGGGTGGCGCTGGCGTGGTGGTACACCGCTGCACTGGGCTGGTCGAAGTCGCGGGCAATTTTGGACAACACGCGCAGTTGGCGGCTGGACAACTCACCGTAGGGCACGGCCACGCGCAGCATCGGGGCGTAGCGCTGCACGTACCAGCCGTTTTGCAGGCGCAACGGGCGGAATTCGTCGTCTTTGAGCTCACCGCTCAAGTTGCGTTCCAGCTGGTCGCGGTATTGGGCGGCGCGGCTTTGGATGAATTGGCGGTCAAAGTCGGTGTATTGGTACATGGCGGTTCTTTTCAAATGGCAATCAATTTGGTACCGGCATAAGCCAGCAGCAGCGACAACAGGGAGCGAATCACGCGCTCAGGCACGCGGGTCATGAAGTGGGAGCCCAGCCAGATGCCGGGGAGCGACCCGGCAAGCAACAAGCTCAACATCGACCAGTTGACCGAGCCCAGCGTGGCGTGCCCGGCCCCGGCGACCAAGGTCAAGGGCACGGCGTAAGCAATGTCGGCGGCAATGATGCGCGGCAGCGGCAGCAGCGGAAACAACACCATCAGCACCGTGACACCAATGGCCCCGGCACCCACCGAGGTGAGTGACACCAGCGTGCCAATCAGCGCGCCAAACAGCAGCGGCAGGCTCCAGTGGCGCGGGGTCAACGCCTGCGCCTCTTGCCCGACGGCAATGCGTGTGGGGGCGGCTTTGCCGCGCAGCGCCTTGTACAGGGTGGCCGCCGCAGTCAGCAGCAGGGCCACACCCAGGGTGGTGGTCATCAGGTGCCCGATGGCGGCATCGGCCGGGCCGACGGTTTTAAGAATCCACAGGGTGATGAGTGCGGCCGGAATGCTGCCGGCGCTCAATTGCAACACCACGCGCCACGGCACCAGGCCTGAGCGCGCCATCTTCACCGTGCCGCCAAGCTTGGTGAAGGCGGCAAACAGCAGGTCGGTGCCGACTGCCATGTAGGGCTTCACGCCAAACACGAAGATCAGGATCGGCGTCATCAGCGAACCACCGCCAACGCCGGTCAGACCGACCACGGTGCCTACAAAAAAACCAGCAAAAATGAAAGCGATGTCATGCATGGATGGGGACTGTAAAGCCCATGCGTTAGATATCAAACTACTTTTTTGTGATTACTTTATGTTTAAAAATGCATATGAAGGCGCTCTCAGTCTCCACAGATAATCCTGCTCAACACCTCACGTATGAGACCTTTTTTGAAACCTTTTGGATTGAGATTGCCCCATGACCACTGCCCCCGAAAACCTGCCAGAAGACCCAGCCTTGCTTGAAATGACGCTGCCCACCGCGCTGGAGCTTGCCCGCTTGGGGTTGGCCACCTTGATTGACATTCGGCAGACCTTTGAGCTTGAGATGAAAGGTGCCATTCCGGGCACTCTGCACATTCCGCTGTTTGAGGTCAAAGTGATGCTGGGGCATGCCCTGACCGAAGATGAGCAAGACATTCTGGACGCCGGTCAGCCCAAAGAAATGGACGCCAAAACGTTTTTCACCCTCATCAATCAGTTGCATAACGACCGCGACCACCTGTTGCTGTGCGTGTGCAACAGCGGCAAACGCAGCTTGACCGCTGCCGCCCTGTTGCGGTCACTGGGTTACCCCAAGGCGCTTTCAGTGGCGGGGGGGTTTCAGGCCTGGAAAAAGCTGCAGGCCGCCAGCGTGTCGGAAAAAGCCTGAACCAGCAGCTGGTTCAAGCTGGCGGCTTCTGCCCAGTTGCTTTGCGTGGCCGCTTGCTCTAGCGCGCTGGCCAGATGCGCCATGCGTGCCATGCCCATGTTGCCGCAAGAGCCTTTGAGCTCGTGCGACAGGCTGGCCACCTCGGTGGCATTGTTTTGCGCCACCGCAGACTGAAGCTTTTTCAGTGCTGCCTTGGTGGAATGTTTGAACAGCGTCAGCAGGCGTTGGAGTGATTCTGGGTCATCGCCAAAAATGTCGTTGAGGTGGGGCATGTTGATCAGCGCGAAGGCTTCAGGCTGCACCAGCTCGGTCACCACGCTGACAACAGCGGCAGGCGCATCGGTGGGCATGAGTGCCCATTGCGTGAGCAGGCGTCGCAGTTCATCAGGTTGAATCGGTTTGCTCAGATAGTCGTCCATGCCGGACGCCAGGCAGCGTTCACGGTCGCCTTGCATGGCGTTGGCCGTCATGGCAATGATGGGCAGGCGGGCGCGGGCGCCTTGGTGCTCGGCTTCGCGAATCAGGGCGGTGGCTTCAAAGCCGTCGAGCACCGGCATCTGGCAGTCCATCAGCACAGCGGCGTAACTTGGGGCACGTCCGGCCAGGGCAGCCTCAACTGCTTGCACGGCTTCATGGCCGTTGTTGACAATGTGCAGCGCATAGCCCATTTTGGTCACCTGGAGTTGCGCTACTTTTTGGTTGATCAGGTTGTCCTCAGCCAGCAAGATCAAGCCCCGCGTGGCGCTGGCGGCTGCGCTGGCCGGGGCGGCTACAGGCTCGACCGGGCGTGCTTCGTGAGGAATGTTGTTGGTGCCAGACGCTTGGGCGTTGGGCAAGGTGGACGGCACGGCGTGTTCGCTGGCTTCTAATGGCAGAGTGAACCAGAAGGTAGAGCCTTCGCCCTCGGCGCTGAGGATGCCAATGTCACCTCCCATCAACTCGACCAAGCGCTTGCAAATGGCCAGCCCCAGCCCAGTGCCGCCAAATTTGCGGGTGGTGGAGCTGTCGGCCTGGGTGAAAGACTGAAACAACCGGGCTTGTGTGGCTGGGGTGATGCCAATGCCGGTGTCGCGCACCTCAAACCGCATCATCTCTGGGTTGCCAGGCACGCGCGAAACCTTCAAATCGACTTGGCCTTGCGCTGTGAACTTGATGGCGTTGGTGAGCAGGTTCAGCAGCACCTGGCGCACCCGGGTGGGGTCGCCGCGCAGCAGCGCTGGCAGGCTGGGGTCTACCCAGCTTTGGAACTGAAGCGATTTTTCTTTGGCACGCGCGCCCAGCAGTTCCATGCTGCCTTGCACCAGCTGCGTGATGGCGTAGTCGGTGATGTCAATGTCAAGCTTGCCAGCTTCAATTTTGGAGAAATCCAGAATGTCGTTGATGATCACCAGCAGCGCATGGGCTGACTCGCGCACGATGTTGGCAAAGTCTTGCTGCTGCGCGTCCAGCCGGGTGTCAAGCAGCAGGTCGGTCATGCCAATGATGCCGTTCATGGGCGTGCGAATTTCATGGCTCATGGTGGACAAAAACTCAGACTTCAGGCGCGAGTTTTCCAGCGCCTGGTCGCGCGCATCGCGCAGTGCAGCCTCGGCTTGTTTGCGCAGTTCAATGTCTGACAACAGCCCCACATAGTGGCTGACCTGGCCACTGTCAGTGTGTACCGGCGACAGGTGCAACTCGCCCACAAACGGTGTGCCGTCTTTGCGCTGGTAACTCATTTCTACCGTCAGGCTGCCACCGTCACGCATGGTGTCTTGAATCAGCGCCAGTTTGGCGGGGTCGGTGTCTGGCCCGCGCATGAAACCGGCGCGCCGGCCCAGCACCTCGGGCGCGCTGTAACCGGTGATACGGGTAAAACCGGCGTTGATGTACTGGATGATGGGGCCTTGCGCGTGTGGTGCGGCCTCCATGATGTGAATGCCCTGGTTGGTGTCCTGGATGGCGGCTTCGATCAGCTTGAGCTGGGTGCGGGTGCGTATTTCTTCAGAAATGTCGCGTTTGATGGCCACAAAGTGGGCAATATCGCGGCCCTCGATGATGGGCGTGATGGTCATTTGCTCGGTGTAGACCTCGCCATTTTTGCGCCGGTTAGAGAGCTCGCCCTCCCAGGATTGACCAGCCAGCAGGGCTTGCCACATCTTTTGGTAAAAGCCTTCGTCGTGCAGGCCTGAGCTGAGTTTGCGGGTGTGCTGCCCCACCACTTCATGGGCGGCGTAGCCGGTGATGCTGCAAAACGCCGGGTTGACATATTCAATGATGCCGTCGTGGTTGGTGATGACGATCATGTTGGCCGCTGCGTCCAGCGCGGCCTGTTGCAGGCGAATGCGGGCTTCACTCTCGATGCGTTCACTGATGTCAGTGAAAGACACCAGCGAGCCCACCGCCACGCCGCCATCGAGCAGCGGGCTGGAGCGGTAAGACACCGGCACAAAACGGCCATTGCGGGCGACAAAATGCTCTTCGCCCTCAATGGACAGGCTTTCGGTGAACACTTTGAGCAACGGGCAGTGTTCCATTGGGAAGGCACTGCCATCTGGGCGGGTGTGGTGCACGGCCACATGTGCCGATTGCCCGAGCAGCTGCTCGGCCGACCAGCCCAAGATGCGCTCGCCCGAGGTGTTGAGAAAGGTCACCTTGCCCTGCATGTCGGTGGCGTACACGCCATCGCCCAAGGTGTTGAGCATGGTGACATTTTGGGCACGTTGTTGCTCGGTGTCTTTTTGTGCCACCTCGGCAGCGCGCAGCGCGGCGGTGAGGCGACGCATGAACAGCACCCCAGACAAGCCCCCCAACAGCACCACCAGCGAGATCAGGCCGGTTTCAATGTGCTTGAGTTCTTGGCTTTTGCCTTGCAGCTCGGCCTCTTTCAGTTTGAGGCGCTGGTCACCTTCCAGAAAAAGCCGATTGGCGTTTTCGTTGAGTCGCTCAAACAGCGGCGGAATGGTTTTAAGCTGCAGCGCCAAGGCTTCTGAAGACAGGTAGAAGGCCTTGGCATCCTCTTGCGCCACGCTGGCCCAGCGCTGTTGCAGCAGTTGGTTCAGGTCATCTGCTTTGCGCCGGATGGTTGCAAGCTGCGGGGCAATTTCAACCAGCTCCAGCACCACGCCGGTTTCGTCTGGGGGCGGCAGGTAGCTGGCTTCGCGCACCATTTGCTCTTTGCCATCCAGATTGAGCTGCAACTGACGGCGCGACACCCCACCCATTTGCAACACATCCAGGTCATTTTGAAGCTTGCTCAGATGGTTCGCAATGGATTGGTTCACCCGCTCAAAACTGCGCGGGTTTTGGGTCAGCGCCATGCTGTAAATGTCTTTTTCCAGCAGCCCAATGCTGCGCACCACTTCTTCACCCACAAACAGCCGCGCACGCTCATTGGCGCCGAGTTGGTTGATGGTGGCCTCTTGGCTGTTGAAGTAGCCGCGCAGCGCAAACACCAGCACCAGGCACAGCAAGAAAATGCCAAAAAGCCACTCCAGTGGCCGATCCAGCCGCCTCAGCGACAGACTGGCGGACTTGCGTGGTGGGTCGGGGAGAGAAGGTGAAATCATGGTGCGCTCATGAGGCCATGCATCTCAGCGGGTGACTGGAGTGGTGTTGTCCAAAAAGCCATGCTTGACAAAAATGGCTTGCCCTTGCGCACCCGCTGCCCACTGCATGAATTTGGTGGCCAGTTCGGGGTGTTGGCTGCTTTTGAGCTGGATCAGCAGCAGCGCTTGCGGCTTGGCAAACTGGGCGCTGAGGTCAATCACGTCAAGTTTGACGGCGTTGTCGGCAAACAAGCCGGTGGCGCGCCAGCTCAAGGTGGCATCGGCATCACCTTTTTTCATGGCGTTCATCAGGCCACGCGAGTCGGGTGACAAAAAGGCGGCGGATTTCACCACCTTGGGGTAAATGCCCAAACCGTCCAGCACGGTTTTGGCTTCTTGGCCCACGCTGCCGGACTCGGCGTTGCCCAAAATCACGGTCAAGTCTTTGCGCAGCAGCTCACGCGGGTCGGCTTTGAGTTTTTTAGGGTTGCCTTTTTGTACGATCAATGCCATTTGGTTGTAACCCACGGTGACAAAGTTGCCGAACAGGCCCTCTTTGAGGTGCTTGGCATGGTAAGAAGGCTCGCCAGGCAAATACCAGTCGCCTTGGCCGCTGAGTTTGGCACCCTGGTACAGGTCTTCAGAGCCCCCCTGGACGATGCGAATGACGACGTTTTCTTGCGCCTCAAACTGTTTGGCAATCTCGGTCATGGGGCGCACCATGGTGATGCCGCAGTGCAGCAGCAGCTCGGGCGGGCTGGCTTGTGCCCAGGTCAGCAGGGGCGTGGCCAGCAGCAGCCCCAAAGTGATGAAAAGTCGGCTCAAAAGCGGGAAATTCATGGTGAAGTGCTCAGAAAGAAAAATCAGATCAAATTAAACCACCCCAGCAGCGCGCCGGCACTGAGCAGCCACAACAAATGCACACGGGTTTGCCACACCAGCAGCGCGGCTACCCCGGTCAGCAGCCACAGCGGCCAGTGGCGCAGCTGGCTGCCCTGGGCTGCGGTCAAAATCCAGCCGGTGGCCAGCATCAGCGCCACCACCACCGGCGCCAGGCCTTGTTTGAAGGCGCGCACGCCGCGCCGTTCCCGGTTTTGATGACACCAGCGCGAAGCCACAAAGGTCAGTGTGGTGCTGGGCAGCAAAATGCCCAACATCGTGACCGCCACCCCCAGCAGCGCGCTGACCCCGCTCAAACCAGCCGAGCCCAGCCCGGCGGCCGCGTTCAAGCCAATGTGCCAGCCCAGCAGCGCCACAAACAGCACGTTGGGACCCGGTGCGGCTTGCGCCAGGGCAATCGAGGCATTGAACTGGGCATCGGTCAGCCACTGGTGCTGGTTGACCAGCGTGCGGTGCATGTCGGGCACGGTGGTGATGGCACCACCCACCGACAACAGCGAGAGCAGCAAAAACTGCCCCAGTAGCGCCAGCCAGTCCAGCGCCTGCCACAGCGCACCCCATGCGGCAGTCATGGCGCGCCTTTCGCCCGGCGGTCAAGCTGCCCCAGCTGGCGGTAAGCCCACACACTGCCCAGGCTACCCAGCCCCAGCAAGACCCAGGGCAGCGGCCAGCGCAAGACCGCAATTGATATGAAAGTTATAGCTGCCAGCGCATTACATACAAGCACTCCAAGCACATTTTGTTTTAAAGCTGCAAACAGTTTCAGACCCGTGGCCACAATCATGCCGGCGGCTACCGCACCCATGCCGCGCAATGCACCCTGCACCTGAGGCGAGTCCGCCACGCTGGCAAACAGCGCTGCCAGCGCCAGCACCATCAGCAGCGGAAAGCCCAACATGCCGGCCAGCGCCACCATGCCGCCGCGCACGCCAAAGTAGCGGTCGCCCACCATCAGCGCCAAATTCACCACATTGGGGCCGGGCAGTACCTGTGCAACGGCCCAGTCTTCAATGAACTGCGCCGGTGTGAGCCATTGCCGCTTGTCCACCAACTCGCGCTGGGTGATGGCCAGTACGCCGCCAAAGCCCTGCAAGGCGAGTGCTGTGAAAGCCCAAAACAGCTCGGGCAAGCTGTGCGGGCGAGGTTGGGGTGGGGGTGTCACTGGGGTAAGTTCAGCAGGGGTTGAAGCCATGCGCCATTATGGAGGGCAGCCCACACGTTGTGCCCACAGCGTAAGCGTCATGCCGGAGGGGGCGCCATGTCCATGAAACTTACTGATTAGCGTCACGGGCTTGTTGCAGCAGCCAGCGGATCACGCTGTCGTCCAGACACATTTGCACATGCCCCATGCCTTGAAAAACGGTGACAGGCGCGCCATCGAGCAGTTGGGCTTGCTGGGGAAAGACTACGTTGTCGTGCTGCGTGTAGGCTAGGCGCATGAGTTGGCGCTTGGCCGGTGTTTCGCTGGCGGCAAGCTGTGCCAGCCAGGGGCTGTGCCAGGCCATTTGTTGGCCATTGGGGGTGCTGACCCATTGCGGCGTTTGCGTACCCTGGTGCGGGGTGCCCAGGGTGATCAAGCGTGCCACGTGGTTGGCGCCATAGGTGCGCAGCCAGGCGCGCAGCACCAAGCCACCCATGCTGTGCCCCACCAGCACCACTTGGTGGGCGCCGGTTTGCTGGCGCAGCTGTTGCCCCGCGTGCTCAATCAAGGGGGCGTAATCGTCAATCGAGGTGAACAGTGGCTCCAGATCCACCGCCAACACCGGGTGTCCGGCCTGGCGCAGCGCGGGCGCCACTTTGTCCCACAACCGGTGGTTGCAAATGAAACCGTGCACCAGCAGCACGGGCAGCGCGGCTTGACCCGGCGCAGGCGGCTTGGTGGGCAGCAAAAGGCCAGGGTTGCGCGTGACCCAGGGCTGGCGCAGGGCAAAAACTTGCACCGCCGCGACAAATTCGCCCCACACCGCGTTCAGCCAGCCAGCCCCATGCACCCGCGCTCTCCACATGGTCCAGCCAATCCCCAGCGCTTGCCATACCAAAATCCAACCCACGCCACCCAACAGCACCAGGGCCAAAGCCCAGCCCCCCCAGTCGGCAGCCAAATTCATGGCACCCCACGTGCCCAGAAGTGTGCCGGTCAAGAACTGGAACAGGTAGGCAAAGCGTAAAAAGCGGGCAAGCATGGCGGGTTTCCTTCGGCGTCAGGGAATCAAGTATGCCTTGGCCTTGAGGCGGTGGTGCGTGGACAATCTGGACGGGTTGTTTTTTTGACGGATTGATCCGATGACGTTTTAAGTACAAGAGGGTCGCCTCATTTTTTTCTTGTCCTTTTCTTTGGGAGTTGATCACCATGCCACACCTGCTCAGCCTGCAAACCGCTCCCGCACGCCGCGCCATGATTCATGGCCGCAGCGTGCTCACCGCCATCCACAAACAGGCCGTGGCCGACCCCGTGCCGGTGTTGCCGCTGGGGCTGATGGGCGACGAGCAGGCCGATTTGTCGGTGCATGGCGGGCTGGACAAGGCGGTGTATGCCTACCCCAGCGAGCACTACCCTTTTTGGCGTGAGGCGCGGGCAAAAGCGGGGCTTGGCGACATCGACGACGCATTGCCTTGGGGCAGCATGGGTGAAAACCTGAGCCTGGCAGGCGTGTTGGAAACCGATGTCTGGGTGGGCGACGTGCTGCGTTTTGCCCATTGCGCCTTGCGCGTCACGCAGCCGCGCGAGCCCTGCTACAAATTCAATGCGGCCATGGGCTTTGGCCTGGCTGCCAAGCTGATGGCGCTGCAGGGGTGTTGTGGTTTTTACCTGGCGGTAGACGAGCCTGGCACGCTGCAGGCTGGTGAGACGTTTGAGCTGATCCCCGGCCAGCGGCGCTTGGGTGTGCCCGAGAGCTTCAAAGCCAAGATGTTCAAACACTTGCGCTGAGCACTTGGGTTTAGACAAAGCGCTTTGGATGGTGTGTTCAGTCGGGGTGCTTGAGGTGGAACCCAGCAGGGCGACTGGGTCAGGGGCGTGCGGTTTTGGGGTGAAAGCACGCGCGGGGCTAGCGGTTCAGTTAGCGAAAACCTCTTTCGCGCGCATTTCACCCCAAAGCCCGGTCCCCTGACCCAATCACCCTGCCTCACATGGTTTGGACTCGATGATTTATAAGAAAACAGCCTGTAGCCCAGGTTAAATAAGCGTTAGCAGCTATGAATTTTGGTAAAAAAGACGGATTTCTCAGCTTTTCCTAGAGCGGTGTTAGCTTTACTTTTGAGAGCAACTGACGCAGACTGGACTAGCGTTTTCCGCCAAAAATACCACCCAACACGCCGCGAATGATCTGGCGACCTACTTCTCGGCCAATCGAGCTGGCGGCACTTTTGAACAACTGCTCACCGGCGCTGGTGCGCCTGCCACTGCCCCCGCCCAGCAAGTTGCCCAGCCCGGCACCCAGGCTGTCGAGCAAGCCGCCCGAGTCTGCCGGGGCTGCGTCACGGCTGGCCACGCCGGGCTGGTTGGCTGGTGCCGTGGCGGTGGCTGTGCGGCCTTTGATTTTTTCATAGGCCGACTCACGGTCTAGCGTTTTCTCATAAACCCCAGCCACGATCGACTCGGTCAGCAGGGTTTGGCGCTGCGCCGCGCTGATCGGGCCAATTTGCCCTGCCGGTGGCAGCACGTAAACCCGCTCGGTCGGGCTGGGACGACCTTTTTCGTCCAGAAAACTCACCAACGCTTCGCCCACGGCCAGTTCGGTGATGGCTGCACCCACGTCCAGCCCAGGGTTGGGGCGCATGGTATCGGCGGCGCTTTTCACGGCTTTTTGGTCACGCGGCGTGAAGGCGCGCAGGGCGTGCTGCACCCGGTTGCCCAACTGCGCCAGCACCGTGTCGGGGATGTCAAGCGGGTTTTGCGTCACAAAATACACGCCCACGCCTTTGGAGCGCACCAGCCGCACCACCAGCTCAATGCGCTCAACCAGTACTTTGGGGGCATCGGCAAACAACAGGTGAGCCTCGTCAAAAAAGAACACCAGTTTGGGTTTATCCAGGTCGCCTACCTCGGGCAGGTTTTCAAACAGCTCGCTCAGCATCCACAGCAAAAAGGTGCTGTACAGGCGGGGTGAGGCCATCAGTTTGTCAGCCGCCAAAATGTTGATCATGCCGCGCCCGGTGCCATCGGTTTGCATCAAATCAGCGATGTTGAGCATTGGCTCGCCAAAAAATTTGTCGCCGCCCTGACTTTCAATTTGCATCAATCCGCGCTGAATGGCGCCAATGCTGGCGGCGCTGATGTTGCCGTACTCGGTGGTGAAGGTGGATGCGTTGTCACCCACATGCTGGCACATGGCGCGCAGGTCTTTCATGTCAAGAATCAGCAAACCGGCATCGTCGGCAATTTTGAACACCAGTTGCAGCACGCCCGCCTGGGTGTCGTTGAGGTTGAGCATGCGCGCCAGCAGCAGTGGCCCGAGGTCGCTCACGGTGGCGCGCACCGGGTGGCCTTGTTCGCCAAACACGTCCCACAAGGTGGTTGGAAATGCTGCGTATTCAGGAGCAGGTAGCGCACGTTCAGTAAGCACTTTGGCCAGTTTAGGCGTAGAGCTGCCGGCCTGCGAGAGACCGGTGAGGTCGCCCTTGATGTCGGCCATGAACACCGGCACGCCCAGCTTGGAAAACCCCTCGGCCATGGTTTGCAAGGTGATGGTTTTGCCGGTGCCGGTGGCGCCGGTGATCAGGCCATGCCGGTTGGCCTTGTCAGGGTGCAACAGGCATTGGGTTTGGCCATGTTGGGCTATCAAAATGGGTTCGGGCATGTCAACCTCAAAAAGTACAATCGGATCAGTAGCGTAACGAATTTTTAAAGGATTTCACGTGGCAGGACACAGCAAATGGGCCAATATTCAGCACCGCAAAGGCCGTCAAGACGAAAAGCGCGGAAAAATTTGGACCCGCATCATCCGTGAAATCACGGTGGCGGCGCGCGCCGGGGGTGGCGATTTGTCAACCAACCCGCGCCTGCGTTTGGCCGTAGACCGCGCCAAGGCCGCCAACATGCCCGCCGATCGCGTCAAGTACAACATTGACAAGGCCACCGGCAGTGTGGAGGGCATCACCTACGAAGAAATCCGCTACGAAGGCTATGGCATTGGCGGCGCCGCCATCATTGTTGACACCATGACCGACAACAAGGTGCGCACTGTGGCTGAAGTGCGCCACGCGTTTGCCAAGTTTGGCGGCAACATGGGCACCGAAGGCTCGGTGGCGTTCCAGTTCAAACACTGTGGCCAAATCATTTTTGCTCCGGGTCAAAGCGAAGACAAGGTGATGGAAATCGCATTGGAGTCCGGAGCCGACGACGTGGTGACCGATGACGATGGCGCCATCGAAGTCATCACCTCGGTGGCCGACTTTGAAGCCGTCAAAAATGCCCTGGAAGCCGCTGGCCTGACCCCTGACGATGCCCAAGTGACCATGCGCGCCGAAAACCCCATCGAAGTCACCGGTGACGATGCCGCCCGCATGCAAAAACTGCTTGATGCCATTGAAGACCTTGACGATGTGCAAGAGGTCTATCACAACGCTGAACTCGACACCGAAGACTTATGAAAATCCTCGTCATTGGCGGCGGTGGCCGTGAACATGCGCTGGCCTGGAAGCTGTCGCAATCACCCAAAACCCACAAAATCTATGTCGCCCCCGGCAACGGTGGCACCGCCACCGATCCGCGTTTTGAGAACGTGCCCGGCAGCGATGTGCAGGCCTTGGCCTTGTGGGCGGCAGATCAAAAAATTGCCCTCACCGTGGTCGGCCCCGAAGTGCCTTTGGCCGCTGGCGTGGTGGACATTTTCCGCAAGCATGGCCTGCGCATTTTTGGCCCGACCCAAGCCGCGGCGCAATTGGAAAGCTCCAAGGCGTTTTCCAAAGCCTTCATGAAACGCCATGGCATTCCCACCGCGGAGTACGACACGTTTTCAGACCCGGTGCTGGCGCATGCTTACATCGACCAAAAAGGCGCGCCCATTGTGGTCAAGGCCGACGGCCTGGCCGCCGGCAAGGGTGTGGTGGTGGCCATGACACTGGCCGAGGCGCATGAGGCGGTTGACTTCATGCTGCTGGACAACACCTTGGGCGTGAGCCACAACCAAGGCGGTGCTCGCGTTGTCATTGAAGAGTTTTTACAGGGCGAAGAAGCCAGCTTCATCGTCATGGTGGACGGCAAAAACGTGTTGCCACTGGCCACCAGCCAAGACCACAAACGCCTGCAAACCGGTGACTTGGGCCCCAACACCGGCGGCATGGGCGCCTATTCTCCCGCGCCCGTGGTCACCCCCGATGTGCATGCCCGCGCCATGCGCGACATCATCCTTCCCACCGTGCGCGGCATGGAAAAAGACGGCATTCCGTTCACCGGCTTTTTGTACGCCGGGTTGATGATCGACGCCCAAGGCAAGCCCAAAACCCTTGAATTCAATTGCCGCATGGGCGACCCCGAAACCCAGCCCATCATGATGCGGCTGAAAACCGACCTGGTTGATGTGATGCTGGCCGCCACCGAGCCCGGCGCGCATGGCAAGCTGGATCAAATTGAACTGCAATGGGATCGTCGCACCGCGCTGGGTGTGGTGCTGGCTGCCCACGGCTACCCGGCCAACCCGCGCAAGGGCGATGCCATCACCGGCATCCCCAAAGAAACGGAAGACGCTTGTGTGTTCCATGCGGGCACCACGCTGCAAGACGCTGATGTGCTGACTTCTGGCGGGCGTGTGTTGTGCGTCACGGTGCTGGCCGACAGTGTGCGGCTGGCGCAACAGCGCGCCTATGAAGTGGCCGCAGGCATTCACTTCGACGGCATGCAATACCGCACCGACATTGGTTACCGCGCTGTCAAGGGTGCCGCTGCATGAGCAGCACAGCCACTGCAGCGCAAGATGTCAGCGCGTATTTGAAGGGGCTGCAAGCGCGCATCACCACCGCCGTGACTGAGCTCGATGGCACGCCGTTTTTGACCGATGCCTGGGAAAAACCGGCCGGTGAGCCGCTGCAAGGCCTCGGCATCACTCAAATTCTGGAAGGTGGTCCCCTGTTTGAGCGCGCCGGGTGCGGGTTTTCGCATGTGACGGGCCCCAAGCTGCCGCCATCAGCCACACAGCACCGCCCGGAGCTGGCGGGTGCGCCGTTTGAGGCCATGGGCGTGTCGCTGGTGTTTCACCCGCGCAACCCCTACGTGCCTACCGTTCACATGAATGTGCGCATGATTTCCGCCACGGCACCCGACGGGCGCGAGGTCTGCTGGTTTGGCGGCGGCATGGACTTGACGCCTTACTATGGCTTTGAAGCCGATGCCGTGCATTTCCACCAAACCTGCAAAACGGCTTTGCAGCCCTTTGGCGACGACAAATACCCGCGCTTCAAAACCTGGTGCGACACGTATTTTTTCCTCAAGCACCGCAACGAGCAGCGCGGCGTGGGCGGCGTTTTTTTTGATGATTTCTCAGAGCTGGGGCAAGCGCAAAGCCAGGCCATGATGCAGGCCGTGGGCAATGCGTTTCTTGACGCTTACTTGCCCATTGTGTTGCGCCGCAAAGACACGCCTTATGGCGAGCGCGAACGTGCTTTTCAGCTCTACCGGCGTGGCCGCTATGTGGAGTTCAACCTGGTTTGGGATCGGGGCACGCATTTTGGGCTGCAGTCCGGCGGGCGCTCGGAATCTATTTTGCTGTCCATGCCGCCGCTGGTGAGCTGGGCCTACCAGCAAGTGCCAGAGGCTGGCACACCTGAGGCCGAGCTGTACCGCACCTATCTGGTTCCTCGGGACTGGGTGTAACTCTGCTCGCTCATAACAGGTATGAGTCAACCGTTTCGGGTGATGTTTGTGGCGGCTTTTGTGCCGTTGATTGTAGTGATGGCGATAGCCTACCCGGCCTCACTTTATTTTGGTCCACCCATTGGCGGGATCTCTCGTCGAGGCGCCTGGCCTGAGCGTGATTACGTCCAGCAGCTCACCCCTGAGGGCATTGAGGTCATGGCCAATGACAACACCATACAAGTGGCTGATGTGCTGGTGATGGGTGATTCGTTCTCGGTTGGTAATGTTTGGCAGTCGGTGGTGGCGTCGAAGACGGGTTTGCGATTTAAAACATACAACTACAAAGACAACAACAATTGTTTTTTGCCCTGGATTGAGCGTCTGGCCAGTGGCTTGGAAGGGTATGCAAAAGCCGGTAATCGGTTGGTGATGATTGAGTCGATTGAGCATCAGTTTATGGAACGTATTCGATATCCCGAGCGCTGTGCGGCAGACTCGCTGTTTCGCGTGCGTCCCATTGGACAAGGCGTGTGGCATTGGCCCACCAGCTCAGTGCATACCCAAATTGACATTGCCCGTCAATTTCAAACACTGATGCACATGGCGCAAGTGGCTGCACAACCAGGCAAAGTGGCAGGCGAATGGGTGAAGAGTGCACCACTTAAGCGGGGTGATTTGTTCTCTAATATTCAGTCTAACCGCCTGCTGTATGCCGACGTGGATGAATACCGGTTGCAATGGACACAGGCTGACATTGAACTGGCAGTTGCTACTTTAAAAGCTGTGAAAACCCGGCTTGAAGCGGCGGGTTTTCAATTTGCCATGCTGATCGTTCCAGATAAGTTACACGCCTATGAAGAGGAGTTGCTCAATCCTCTGCCCAGCCACGCAGCCAGTGATCTGGCACAAAGTCTGCGTGCTGCGGGTGTGAATGCACCAGATGTGTTATCTGTCATGAAGAAAAGCATTTACAAAGCCAAAGATGTTTACATGCCCAATGATGATCACTTGGGCCCCAACGGGCATCGTGCATTGGCTCAGGCGCTGGTGGCTACTGGGGTGTTTGCAGGTGTGCAAAGCAGACAGCCATGATTTTTAACTCTTACGTTTTTATTTTTGCTTTTTTGCCATTGGTTTGGTTGGGTTTTTTTGCGCTGGCCAAAACCTCGGTCAGGCTCAGTACGGCTTGGCTGTGCCTTGCATCGCTGTTTTTTTACGGCTGGTGGAATCCCGAATTTTTACTGTTGCTGCTTGTATCAATTGGGTTCAATTTTTTGCTAGGAAGGCACTTGGCTCCTTATGATGCCAGTGCTTTTTCGGCAACCTCACGACATCGGTGGCTGGTGTTCGGTGTGGCGGCTAATTTGCTGTTGCTTGGGTATTTCAAATACCTGAATTTTTTCATCAGTAGCGTTGCGAGCTTGGATGGACAGGTATGGGTGTTGCAAGAGGTGGTGTTACCGCTGGGTATTTCGTTTTTTACATTTACTCAAATTGCGTTTTTAGTGGACTCTTCGCGTGGCGAAGCTAAAGACTTTGATTTTTTGCGCTATCTGCTGTTTGTCACTTACTTTCCGCATTTGATTGCTGGGCCTGTGCTGCACCATAGACAAATCATGCCTCAGTTTGAAGACCCTCAAACTTACCGTTTCAGTTTTGAAAATCTAAGTATTGGTTTGTTGATTTTTGCCATAGGTTTGTTTAAAAAAGTCATGTTGGCTGACGATTTGGCGAACCAGGTGACTCCTGTGTTTGACCAAGCAACCCTGGGTGTTGCACCGAAATTTTTATTGGCATGGACAGCGGCGTTGGCATTTACTTTTCAGCTTTATTTTGATTTCTCAGGCTACTCTGACATGGCAATTGGCGTGTCACGCATGTTTGGTGTGAAGTTGCCGCTGAATTTTGCCTCGCCCTACAAGTCTCAAACCATTTCAGAGTTTTGGCGCCGCTGGCACATGACACTGTCGCAGTTTTTGCGTGACTATCTTTACATTCCCTTAGGGGGCAACCGCCATGGTACTTTCAGGCGACTAATTAATTTGGCTTTGACCATGTTGCTGGGTGGTCTGTGGCACGGTGCCAACTGGACTTTTGTGATCTGGGGTGGTTTACATGGTTTGTTTTTGGTGCTGCACCATGCCTGGCGTGGTGTGCATAATGGGTTGAAGTTTCCTGCCACTCCACAGCCGCTGGTGTGGCTAGTGAAAGGCTTGTCAGTGCTGCTGACATTCATGCTGGTGGTGTTGGCATGGGTGTTTTTTAGGGCAGATTCGTTAGCAAGCGCGATGTTGATCGTTCAGGGCTGCTTGGGGTTGAATGGCCTGTCTATTTCACCTACGCAGGGGTGGTTCACGCAGTCATTGATCACCCTGTTTCGGTGGGCAGGGCTGCCTGTGGGTTTTGAAGGCGTGTTTGAGTTGACCTCTGCCATGCGCGACTTCAATGCCAGTACGGTGGGGCGCTTGTTGCTGATATGTGCCTTGTTAGTGTGGTTTGCACCTTCAAGTCAGCGCATTGCCGAGCGTTGGAGCCAAGCCAAGACCTCTTGGGTGATGGCACTACGTGGCTTGGCTGTGGCTGCCCTGATGTTGATCTCAATCAGCCACATCGACCGTATTAGCACCTTCATTTACTACCAATTCTGATGACTTTGCCTCTTTCCACAAAAAGGCATCGCATCGGCGTGTTTGGCGGCGCGTTTGACCCGCCGCATCGGGCGCATCAGGCCTTGGTTGCCAGTGCCCTCACCGAGCTCTCACTCGATCAGTTGCATGTGGTACCCACCGGGCAAGCCTGGCACAAACCGCGCCACCTGACAGCTGCCGCACACCGCTTGGCCATGGCCCGATTGGCGTTTGCACCTTGGTCGCAAGTCAAGGTCGATGACCTGGAAATCAACCGCCCCGGTGTCAGCTATACCGTTGACACTTTGCGCGAGTTGGGGCGTTTGTACCCGCAGGTAGAGTGGTTTTTGATCATGGGCGCAGACCAGGCCAGCGCCCTGACGACTTGGCGTGAGTGGCAAGAGATTGTGCAACTTGCTACAATATGTGTAGCTTTTCGTGCAGATTCAACAAGCGCTCACACCGTTTTTGAGGCTCAAAAATTGTTTCCCGAGCGGTTTTTGCAGCTGAACATGCCCGCCATGCCCCTTAGCGCCACCCAGATTCGTGCCACCCTTGGCGCCGGCCAAAGCGCCGATGGGCTGGTCACTGAGGCCGTTGCGCGTTATATTGCCGACCATCACCTTTACCACTCACATTGATGACTACTGAAAACTCTGCTCAAACTGTCGCCCAGCCTGCGTCCAAACCGGCACGCAAAGCCGCTGTCAAAACCACTGCCAAAACTGCTGTGAAAGCAGCTGTCAAGCCTGCTACGCAGCCGCCTGTCGAAGCCGCTCAAGCGCTGGTCAAACCCCGCGCCAAGCCAGCCGCTGCGGCACCTGAAACCAGCACGGCAGCCAAAAAAGATGTGCAAAAGTTGCAGCGCGCCATTGTGGACGGCTTGGAGGACGTCAAAGCCCAAGACATCATGGTGTTTGACACCGAGCACCTGTCTTCGCTGTTTGAGCGGGTGATTGTGGCCAGCGGCACCTCTAACCGTCAAACCAAAGCCCTGGCCGCCAGTGTGATGGATGCCGTGCGCGAAGCCGGGTTTCCCAAGCCGCGCATGGAAGGCGAAGCCAATGGCGAATGGATCATTGTGGACTGTGGTCAGGCCGTGCTGCATGTGATGCAACCCAACATCCGCACCTACTACAACTTGGAAGAGTTGTGGGGCGACAAGCCGGTGCGCCTGAAACTGGGTGCCGCCAAACCTGTGGTGGCCAAGGCAGCCAAGTTGCCTGCAGCGCCCACGCAACCATCGCGCGCGGCCAAGCCCGAGTCCAGCCTGCGCCGCTCCAGCGCTGCGAAAAAGGGCGTTGAAGAAGCCTTCCCCTCCAAAGCTCAATTGAAAAAAGTCCAAGATGCCAAAGCGGCTACTGCTAAAAAAGTAGCTGCCAGCGCAATATCTAAAAGGGCTGCAGGCCTAAAAGATGCTGAATCTGTGGCTAAACCCAGGATCAAGACCCTGGTGGTGAATGCACCTGGCAAACCAGCTGCCAAAAAGGTCGCTGCCAAGTCGGCACCAGCCAAACGAGCCCCCGCCCGCAAAGCCTAGCCGTGCGGGTGTTGATCGTGGCCGTGGGGCAGCGGGTGCCCGACTGGGCGCAAACCGCCTGGGACGACTACGCCAAGCGCTTTCCCTTTGAGATCAAGGTCGAACTCAAAGCCGTCAAAACCGAGCCACGCGCGTCCAAAACGCTGGACACGCTTTTCGCCGCCGAGCGCAGCCGCATTGAAGCCGCCATTCCCAAGGGGTGCCGCATCGTGGCACTTGACGAACGCGGCAGCAACCTCAGCACCATGGCGCTGGCAGGCAAGCTCAAAGACTGGCAACTGGGCGGCACCGATGTGGCGCTGGTGATTGGCGGGCCAGACGGGCTGGACCCAGCGTTCAAACAAGCCGCGCACGAGCGCATTCGCCTGTCAGACCTGACCTTGCCGCATGCTTTTGCGCGGGTGTTGTTGATTGAGCAGCTTTACCGCGCCTGGTCGATCAATGCCAACCACCCCTACCACCGCGAGTGATGCCACATCCAACGCATGAAAAAAATGTTCATTTACCTGGCTTCGCAAAGCCCGCGCCGTCGACAGTTGCTGGAGCAACTCGGTGTGGCTTATCAGCTGTTGTTGCCTGAGCCGCATGAAGATGCCGAAGCGCTAGAAGTGGTGCT
Organism: Rhodoferax sp.; assembly: GCF_028715765.1. Taxonomy (GTDB): domain Bacteria; phylum Pseudomonadota; class Gammaproteobacteria; order Burkholderiales; family Burkholderiaceae_C; genus Rhodoferax. Next base: position 49,086 of record NZ_JAQURE010000005.1, on the reverse strand, counting down.
GCCGCGCGAAAGCCCGTTGGCCTATGTGCAGCGGGTGACGCAGCTCAAGCTGGATGCCGCCTTGGCGCGACGCCAGCGTTTGGGGCTGCCAGCTGCGCCGGTGCTGTGCTCAGACACCACGGTGGCGTTGGGGCGTGACATTTTGGGCAAACCCGTTGATGCGGCAGACGCGGTGCAGCTATTGACCCGACTCTCAGGCCGAACGCACCGGGTGCTGACGGCAGTGGCATTGGGCACTGGGCATCAAAGGGTGCAGACGGTGTCGGTCTCGCGGGTCACTTTTGCCCCCCTGTCAGCGGCGCAATTGGCGGCCTATGTGGCCACGGGCGAGCCCATGGGCAAAGCCGGCGCTTATGGCGTGCAGGGCAGGGCAGCGGCCTACATTTCGCACATGAGCGGCAGCTATTCCGGCATCATGGGATTGCCTTTGTTTGAAACGGCGCAACTGCTGCAGCGCATTGGCTTGGCTGTGTGACATCTGCTGACCTGCGGCAATGCCGAGATGACCAGCCTGAGGTGGATTGACAGTCAAGGTGGAACCCGGCAGGGCGACTGGGTCAGGCGCGTGCGGTTTTGAGGTGAAAGCACGCGCGGGGCTGGCGGTTCAGTGTGCGAATACCTTTTTCGCGCGCATTTCACCCCAAAGCCCGGTCGCCTAACCCAATCACCCTGCCTTGCGTGGTTGGAACTCGAAGATTTATAAGAAAAAATCCTGTAGGCCATATTCAATAAGCGTTAATAGCTATGAATTTTGGTAATTTGACAACGCAATATCCACACAGATAAGGCGTGGTGGTTGGGTCAGGTGACCGGGCTTTGGGGACAAAGGCGCGCGCAAGCGGTGTTGGGCGAACTGCACCCACAGCCCCGCGTGTGTTTTGCCCCCAAAACCGCACGCACCTGACCCATCCGCCGCGCCGTGCCAGAGCCACCAAAGCAGTAGTAAGCCAGAGGCACTACATCAGCCAGCGCGCCAAAACACCAAGCCAGCACCAGAGACGCCCCCACGGCAAAACACAAGTCTCAAACCATGCCAACCCAGATAAAACCTCAACAAAATAAGCCGCCCGCGCATCAGCAGCGCTGCCACAGCAGTTTGATTCGCGCCCTATTTACCGCCGTTTCCAGTCAATAGCAAAAAACCCGGCGAAAATACACGTTTTCGTCCCGCTGCACTCCACAGCGGGTAGCCCTTCACTTCAGTGCGCGATGTCGATGTTTTCCTTCTCCAAATCCAAGCCAGCCACCCCCACCCCTGACGCGCCCGTCGTCACTGCCAAAAGCCATGAAGCGCACCCGCTGGATGCCCTGACCCATGGCGCGTTTTCAGCCCACACCTCGGGCGAGCGCATGGCTTGCATTCGCGAGTGGTTGGCCAGCAGCCCCAGCGGCGAGCAATTGCAGCAGGTGTTCAAAGAACTCAGCGTCAAAGACAAGGGTGCCGCCAAACTGGTGCGTGAAAAACTTGACGACATCAAACGCAGCAAAACCCAAGCCACCATTGCGCTCGAATGGGCCGACAAAGCCCAAGCCCTGTTGGCCTTGTCCAAACTCAACCTAGCCGATGCCCTGGCTTGGCAACGCGATGCCGCCAAAGCTGGCGCACCGCTGAGCAAAGAGCCGCTGGCTGGACTCAAAGCCCAATTGGTTGAGCGCGTGCGTGCCATTGAAGACCTGCAACACCGGGTGCAAGTGCAGCGTGAAGCTGCGGTGCTGCTGGCGCAACGCATTGAAGTGCTTTCCACCAAACCCTGGGCCGATGCCCAAGCCGCCCAAGCGGCCTTGGTCACCGATGTGGCGCACTGGCAAAGCGAAGCGCAAACGCTCTCTGGCGATGCCAATTGGCCCAGCGTAGACGCCCGTTTTGTGCCCCAGTTGCAAGACTCCCAAGCCCAACTGCTGCTGGTCTGGGAAGCTTTCTCTGAAGCGCTGCAACTCACCGTGGCAGCCGCCCTGGATGCCAGCGCACCGCTGCCACAAGTGCCGGTGTGGGCTGATGAACTGCGTGTGGCGCGCGGCATTCCCCTTGAAGTGCCAGTGACCCCCGCCAAACCCAAGGTTGACCCTGAATTGCGTGCCAAAGCCTCCAGCTTGGTGCGTGAAACGCTCACTAAATTAGAGCAAGAAATGGCGCAAGGCCATGGCAAGGCAACGGCTGGCGTGGCCAATGCCCTGCGCCAGGCCTTGAAAGAAAACGCCCGTCTGATTGACGACAAACTCGAAGCCCAGGCGCACACCGCCTTGACCGCTGCGGGTGAGCTCGAAGGCTGGCAGCGTTGGCGTGCCGACCAGTTGCGCGAAGAACTGTTGGCCAAGGCGCAAGGCCTGCTCAATCGCCCTGAAGGTCAAGCCGTGGGTGGACGCAAGATGCAAGACACCTTGCGCCAATTGCGCGAGCAATGGAAAACCACCGACCAAGGTGGTGTGCCCAACCATGCGCTGTGGAAACGCTTTGACGATGCCTGCAACGAGGCGCACAAAGTGGTGGAGGCTTGGCTGGAAAAAGTCAAAGCCGAGTCTGCCGAACACCGCGCCCAACGGCTGGCGCTGATCGATGAAGTCACGGCCTGGGCCGAAGCCAACCGGGTGGCACTTGATGACGACTGGAAAGGCTTTCACCGCGTGTTGCACCAATTTGGTGACCGCTGGCGCGAGTCGGGGCATGTGGGCGAAAAAATGTTTGCCGAACTGCAGCCGCTGTGGAAGGCTGCCATCGACCACGCTGCAGCGCCATTGGAAGCCTTGCAAAAACTCAGCCTGCAAGCCCGTCACGACATGATTGACGATGCCAAAGCGCTGGGGGCTGAGGTCAATTTGCGCATTGACGCAGTCAAAACCTTGCAACAGCGCTGGCAAGCCGAGGCACACCGGGTGCCGATTGACCGCCGCCATGAGCAAAAGCTGTGGGATGCCTTCCGCAAGCCGATTGATGAGGCTTTCAACCGCAAAACAGCCGAGCGCGAAAAAGCCCAAAGCGCCTTGAGCGAGCGCGACCGCATTGTGCTGGAAGCCTCCAAAGCCCTGCAAGCGGCCAACGCCAGCGGCGACGCCCAAAGCATTCGCACCGCCATGGCTGCGCTGGATGCCGCGCTCAGCGGTCAGCGCCAGGCGCAAGCTGCGGTGGATGTTGCCACTTCAGAAGAAAATAAGGCTGTAGCGCAGGCAGATACTGCGCAAGCAGCTACTGAAAACGAAGCAGTTGAGGCCGTATCAGACGCGTCTACGGCCAACGCCGCCGAGGCTGACAGCACCCCTGCGGTGGCCCCTGCGTCGGCACCCAAACGTGTCGTGGCCATGCGCGGCGACGACCGCCCAGGCCAGAAGAAAGAAGAGCCTGCTGTGGCTGGACGCCCTGGCAAATTTGGCGACCGCAAAGACAGCCGACCTTCAGGCTCCCGAGACGGTGCACGTGATGCCCGTGGACCGCGTGAATTTGGCCGCTTTGAGCGCCCGGCTTTTGGCGACCGTGCCGATGCCCCACGTTTGGGCGATGCTGCTTTCCGGGCTCAACGAGATGCCTTGGAGCAAGCACAAATGGCGCTGCGCAAACTGGCCGCTCAAGCCCACGGCGAGGCCTTGACCCAGTTGCTGACGGCCTGGGAAACACGCGATGCCACGCATGTACCCAGCGCCCAAGAATTGGGCAGCCGCGTGAACCCAAGCGTGCGCAGCGCCTGGATCAAAGCCGTGTCACAACCCGCCAGCGGCGATGCCAGCACGGCCTTGTTGCGGCTGGAAATGGCGGCCGAAGTGCCCACCCCGGCTGAGCACCTGAGCGCGCGGCGCATGCTGCAACTGCAATTGCTGACCAAGCGCAACGACCCCGCACCGGCGCAAACCTGGACGCAAGACGCCGCCACCGTGTGGTCTGCAGCGTTTGACGCGGCGCAAGTTCGCCGGGTGCAAAACGTGCTGAAGGTGTTGCTCAAACCTTGAGTGTGACGCTACAGAGGGCGATGCCTGACAGGCTCATTGCCTTTGGTCCAACGCAGGACCTCGCCTCTGGGTGGGGTGGCGCTGGCATCCCAATCACTCAACACCCTTCGCTGCAGCGTCAACCCAGTTGAGGTGGTGAAGCTGTGGTCGGCCGGTTGGTGGGTGTGGCCGTGAATCAGGGTGGTGGCTTGGGCGGCCTGCAGCCACTGCGCCACCATGGCTGGGTCGGCATCGGCGTAGCTGGCGCCATCGGCTTTCAAAGACTCACTTTGCTCACGCAAGCCTTTGGCCACCGCAATGCGCTGTGCCAGGGGTTTGGCCAAAAAAGCGGTGCGCCATGCCGCCCCACGCACTTGGCGGCGAAAGTGTTGGTAGTCCACATCTCCCAGGCACAGTGCGTCACCGTGCGAGAGCAGCAGGCGCTGGCCGTCAAAGTTCAGCACACAGGGGTCGGCCAGCAGGGTGCAGCCACTTTGCTTGGCAAAGTCAGCACTCAGTAAAAAATCTCGGTTGCCGTGCATCACAAACAGCGCCAGTCGCTGGGCGGCAGCTTGCAGCACAGTCAAGCACTGCTGGGCAAAAGCACCCTCCGGGGTGTTGGGGCTGTGGCAGATGTCGTCACCCACCCAGACCTCAAACAAGTCACCTAATATGAATACCGCATCTGCCGGCGTGTGCGCCATGTGGTGTTGCCAGGCCGCAAATGTGGCGGGCTGGTTGGCCTGCAAATGCAGGTCAGACATCAGGTCGATGGTGCGCCAGCTGGGGGCGGCATCGACCTGGGGGCAAAGCAAAAGGCTCAGAGCGCCACAGCCTTTTCAATCACCACATCTTCCAGTGGCACGTCGTCGTGGTAGCCCTTGCGGCCGGTTTTCACGGCCTTGATTTTGTCAACCACTTCGGTGCCGGCCACCACTTTGCCAAACACGGCGTAGCCCCAACCTTGCTGGCTGGGGGCGGTGTGGTTCAGGAAGCCGTTGTCAGCCACGTTGATGAAAAACTGGGCGGTGGCGGAATGGGGGTCGCCGGTGCGCGCCATGGCCACGGTGTAGTGTAGATTTTTCAGGCCGTTGTTGGCTTCGTTTTGAATCGGCGCATCGCACGGCTTTTGTGCCATGCCGGGCTCCATGCCGCCGCCTTGCACCATAAAACCGGGAATGACGCGGTGAAAAATGGTGTTGTCGTAATGGCCTTTGGCCACATAGGCCAAGAAATTGGCGGTGCACTTGGGCGCTTTGTCGGCGTCCAGTTCAAGGGTGATGGTGCCGTAATTTTTAACGTGCAGTTCGACTTGGGGGTTGCTCATGATTTATTTCACCAGGGTTGCAGAGTTGATAAGAATGGGAGTTTTGGGCACATCGGTGCCAAATGGGCCGCCTGCGCCAGTGGGCGTGGCTTTGATTTTGTCGACCACGTCCATGCCGGAGATCACTTTACCAAAGACCGTGTAACCAAACAGCTTGCGGGCATTGAGCAACTCGGCGCGGGGCGTGTTTTTGAACACTTCGCCGTTGTATTCAAATTCGGGCACCGGGTCGCCGGGGGGAATGAAGGTGGGGTCCAGGCGGCGGTTGTCGGCCACGTTGATGAAAAACTGGGCGCTGGCCGACTGCGGGTCTGATGTGCGCGCCATGGCCACAGTGCCAGCCACGTTGTGCAAGCCTTTGGCCATGGCTGCACGGCCTTCATGCACCACCGGCGCACGGGTTGGTTTTTGAACGTAATTGGCATCAAACCCCCCGCCTTGGATCATGAAGCTGCCAATGACACGGTGGAAAATGGTGCCGTCGTAGTGTTTGTCTTTGACATACTGGACAAAGTTTTCCACCGTTTGCGGTGCCCTCTCGGGGTACAGCTCCAGCACAATGTCGCCTTGGCTGGTGGCCAGCTTGACCTGGCGTACCGCTTCAGCCTGCGCCAGACTTGCTACTGAATAAAGAGCTATGCACGCAACAGCAGTGCGTGCCAGGGCGGTAAAAGACTTGTATTTCATCCGTTCACTCCTTCGTAAATGATTTTCCATTGGTTGTGCTGGCGGCTCCAGTACTGGCGCCGCGTGTTACCGGTGCGCTGGCCTTCGGCGACTTCACCAAACGTGACCACCATGGTCTCACTGGTGTCAACCCAATGCAGCAGCGAAAGGTCTTTGATGGCGAGCGTGCGCCCTTGTGTGGCGGCCACCTCTTGGCGCAGTTTGGGCAACCATTCGGTCAGTGGTTTGCCGTTGTTGAAGTCGGGCGCATAAAACTGGCTGACTTGATGGATGTTGCCCTCAGACTTGGCTTTGAGCCAGGCGTTGAGCTGCGCGGTGAATTCTTGCGAGCGTGGGCGCAAACTTTGTGGTGGCACCCACTTCAGGCTGCGTGAAATCAGCACCGGGGTGGAGCGAATTTGCACCGTGCGCAAGAGTTTTTCAAGATCGGGGTTGGCCAGCACCACACAGCCATCGCTGGCCAAGGGGCGGCGCGAAAACTCACCCGGGGGCGTGCCGTGCAACCAAATGCCACTGCCGGTTTTGCCACGTTTGAGATCAAGTACGTTGGGGTAATTGATGGGCAGCGCCCCGGCGCCGTAAAAGTCTTTGAGGTTCTTGGGGTCGAGCTGGCTGGTGATGAAATAAATGCCCAAGGGCGTGCGCTGGTCACCTTCAACCTTTTTCTCAATGCCCAGCTTGCCCACAGAAATGTAGTAGTCGGCCACCAAACTCAGCCCATTGCCCTTGTTTTCAAACAAATACAGGCGCGAATGGCTGGCGTCGATGGCTATGGCGTGTTTGTTTTGGGGCGCAAGCTGTACAAATTCAGCCGGCACTGTGCCCGCGGGTGGGCGCGCACGCAAGGCTTTGAGCCGCATGTGCGACTCGTCTTTGAGCTCGGTCAAGGCGTTGCCACTGCTTTTTTGCAGCTCGGCAGGCACGTCGCCAAACTGGGTCAGCGGGCGGCTGCGCGCTGTCAGCAAGTCGCCATAGACCAGCTGCGCCAAGGCAAAGGTGGGGAAGTCTTTGACCAGTCGCTCTGCTTTTTGCAGAGCGTTGTGGGTGTCGGCCTTGCCAATGAGGCGGTAGACCTCGATCAAACGCGCCTCGGCCACACCGTCTTGAGGTGCTTTCACGGGAGGCGGAGTAGGTTTAGCGGATGGTTTGACTCGGGTGTTGGTGTGCGCTTTGGCGGTCTTGGCTGGCTTGCCCCAAGCATGCCCGCTCCCCAGCCCGAGGCTGAGAGTCAGCACGGCAAGCGGCAGCAAGTGGGTAAGAAAACGGCTCATGGGTGATGAAAACGAAGGCGGCCAAAGCCGCCCAACGCACGCCTGGTGGCTGGCAACCTGCAGGTCAATTGCCCGTGGCTTCGCGGGTGATCAGCCAACCCGCACCCTGCTTTTTCAGGTGCAAGGTTTTGCGGCTCGACACAGACAAGCTGTCGGCCTTGTAGGCCTGACGGAAACGTGCCACAGCCTCGTCACCCGTGACTTTGATGTTGAGTTCGGTCAATTTGACGCTGATGCGCGACTTGCCCGTGATGCGGTCGGTGCGGTCTTTTTCCCAAGCGCTGCGTGATTGTTTGCCGGGGGTGTCAAAGTCGGGGCTGTAGGCGGCCAAATAACCCGCCATGTCTTTGCCTGACCAAGCTTGCGCCCAGGCTATGACGGCGGCCTCAACCGTTTTCTCGGCATCGGCTGTGGCCGGTGCGGGTGCAGGCTTGGCCGTTGGGGTGGCAGCAACAGCCACGGGTGGCACGGGTTTGGCGGGCACAGCCACAGCGGTCGGGGTGGGCAAAGCGGCCGCTGGGGTCAATGCCTGGGTGGGCTTGGCGCTGGGCACGCTCACGGCTGGGGCGGGCGTGGCGATCGGCGCAGCCGCTGCGACCACCGTGGTGCCTGCCCCGGGTCGTGCGTTGGTCAGGTTGGGTTTGAACACTTCTCTGATCAATGCCAGCTTGGGTGGCACAACCATGTTGCCACTGTCAAGTTGCAAGGCTTTGTTGTAAGCCTGACTGGCCAGGCGGGCATAGACATCGCCCAAGTTTTCATGCGCCGTGGCGTAGCTGGGGTTGGTGCGAATGGCCATTTCAAGCGCCAACCGAGCTTTGTCATACTGGCCTTGGCCTGCGTACAGCACCGCCAGGTTGTTGTAGGGCTCAGGCAGCTCGGGGTAATCTTCGGTGAGCTTGGTGAAAGTGGTGATGGCGTCTGCGGTTTTGTTCAGGTTGCGTTGAATCACACCTTTGAGAAAGCGCATTTGCGGGTCGGCAGGCTTGGCTGTCAGATGGCTGTCAACCTGCGTCAAAGCTTCAGAGAACTTGTTGGCACGCACCAGTTGGCTGACATCGGTGTACTCGTCGGCATGGCCAAACTGCGCGGTGCACGCCCCCACCAAGGTGAGCAAACGCAGGGTTTTAAGGAGAACAGAACGGTTGTGCTTCATGGCGGGTGGTGGTGATTGCGGGGGGTTCTGGCGCCAAAGAACAGGTTGGCGCAGGGCTTTATACTGGCACACATTGTAGCTGAGCGGGCTTTTTTTCGGCTCCTGGCGTGCCGTGCAGCGGCATCGGTTTCAGGGCGATCGCCCCCAAGACCCTGCTACGTTTCACCCCAACACCAGATTGATTTGACCCATGAGTTTGCGTATTTTCAACACGCTTAGCCGCGATGTGCAAGCCTTTACCCCCCTTGTGCCTGGCCAGGTGCGCATGTACGTGTGCGGCATGACGGTCTATGACCTGTGCCACCTCGGGCATGCCCGCTCCATGATGGCGTTTGACGTGGTGCGCCGCTGGCTGGAAGCCAGTGGGCTGCAAGTGACCCATGTGCGCAACGTCACGGACATTGACGACAAAATCATCAAGCGCGCGCTGGAAAACGGTGAGCCGATTCGCGCCCTGACCGAGCGCATGGTGGCTGAGCTGCACCAAGATGCCGATGCCTTGGGCATTTTGCGACCCACTTTGGAGCCGCGTGCCACTGACCACGTGCCGTCCATGCTCAAACTCATTGGCCAGCTCAAAGACCAAGGCCTGGCCTACCAAAGTGCGGATGGCGATGTCAATTACGCGGTGCGCAAGTTTTTGGGTTATGGCAAGCTCAGCGGCAAGTCTTTGGACGAACTGCGCGCCGGTGAACGGGTGGCGGTGCAAGACGGCAAAACCGACCCGCTGGATTTTGTGTTGTGGAAATCAGCCAAACCCAGCGAGCCTGCCGATGCCCAGTGGGCCAGCCCTTTTGGGGCGGGTCGCCCAGGCTGGCACATTGAGTGCTCGGCCATGTGCGGCGAGCTGTTGGGGCACACCGTGGATATTCATGGTGGCGGCGCTGACCTGCAGTTTCCGCACCACGAAAACGAAATTGCCCAAAGCGAGGGTGCCTACCACCAGCCTCTGGCACAGGTGTGGATGCACAACGGCTTTGTCACCCGCGATTTCGAGAAAATGTCCAAAAGCCTGGGCAACTTTTTCACCATCCGGGAAATTTTGGCCAAATTTGATGCCCAAACCCTGCGCTTTTTCATTGTGCGTGCGCATTACCGCAGTGCCTTGAATTACAGCGACGTGCACCTGGAAGACGCCCGTCAATCGCTCAAACGCCTCTACACCACGCTGGCACGGGTGCCCGCGCAAGCGGTGGAGATTGACTGGACGCAAGGCCATGCAGCACGCTTCAAAGCGGCCATGGACGAAGACTTTGGCACCCCCGAAGCAGTGGCGGTGTTGTTTGAGCTGGCCGGTGAGGTCAATCGCAGCCAGTCGGGCGCATTGGCTGGGTTGCTCAAAGCGCTGGGCGGCGTACTGGGATTGCTGCAGGAAGACCCCGACACCTATTTGCAGTCAGGCAGCAGCGTGGACGAGGCCACCATTGCCTCCCGCATTGCCGAGCGCGCTGCCGCCAAAGCGGCCAAAAACTTTGCCGAGGCCGACCGCATTCGCCAAGACCTGCTGGCGCAGGGCATTGTGCTGAAAGATTCAGCCAGCGGCACCACCTGGGAGGCGGTCAAGTGATGTCAGTCACCTGCCACACCCCAGTTTTTAATGGTGTTTTATGCCTCTAGCGCTTATGAATAAAGCGCAAGCAGCTACTAAAAAAATAGTGTTTGATGCGTCTGCCCCAGCTTACTGGGCAGACGCTTGCAAGCATCTGATGAAAAAAGACCGGGTCATGAAGCGGCTGATTCCGCAGCATGGCAGCGTGAGCTTGCAAAGCCGCGGCGATGCGTTTGCCACCCTGGCACGCAGCGTGGTGGGGCAGCAAATCTCGGTCAAGGCGGCCCAAACGGTGTGGGATCGGTTTGCCCAGTTGCCCGAACAAGTCACCCCGGCGCAGGTGCTGAAACTCAAAATTGACGACATGCGCGCCGCTGGCTTGAGCGTGCGCAAGGTGGAGTATCTGGTTGACTTGGCACTGCACTTTGACAATGGCATGGTGCATGCCGATGCTTGGGCGGGCATGGACGACGAGGCCATCATCACCGAACTGGTGGCCATTCGCGGCATTGGCCGCTGGACGGCCGAGATGTTTTTGATCTTTCACCTGATGCGCCCGAACGTGCTGCCGCTGGACGACGTGGGGCTGATCAACGGCATCAGCAAAAGTTATTTTTCAGGCGAAGCGGTCAGCCGCAGCGACGCCCGCGAGGTGTCGCAAGCTTGGGCACCGTATCGCACGGTGGCAACTTGGTATATTTGGCGGTCTTTGGACCCTTTACCGGTCAATTACTGATGAAAAGGAGCCTTCATGGCCAAAAAGAATTTTCTCGACTTTGAGTCCCCAATTGCCGAGTTGGAAAACAAAATTGAAGAATTGCGCTATGTGCAAACCGAGTCAGCCGTTGATATTTCAGCTGAAATCAACCAGCTGGCCAAAAAAAGCCAGCAACTCACCAAAGACATTTACAGCGACCTGACCCCCTGGCAGATCACCAAAATTGCCCGCCATTGCGAGCGCCCCTACACCATGGATTATGTGAACGAGCTGTTCACGCATTTTGTGGAGTTGCATGGTGACCGGCATTTTTCAGACGACTTAAGCATAGTGGGCGGTCTGGCGCGCTTCAATGGCACGCCGTGCATGGTGATTGGCCAGCAAAAAGGCCGCGACACCAAAGAGCGCGCCATGCGCAACTTTGGCATGAGCAAGCCCGAGGGCTACCGCAAAGCCCTGCGGCTGATGAAAACCGCTGAAAAATTCAAGCTGCCGGTGTTCACCTTTGTCGACACCCCTGGCGCTTACCCTGGCATTGATGCCGAAGAGCGCGGCCAGGCCGAGGCCATTGGCCGCAACATCTTCGAGATGGCGCAGCTGGAGGTGCCCATCATCGTCACCATCATTGGCGAAGGTGGCTCGGGCGGTGCGCTGGCCATTTCGGTGGGTGACCAGTTACTGATGTTGCAATACTCTATTTACTCTGTCATCAGCCCCGAAGGCTGTGCCTCGATCCTCTGGAAGACCGCTGACAAAGCCCAAGATGCAGCCGATGCCCTGGGCATTACCGCCCACCGCCTCAAAGCGCTGGGAGTGATTGACAAAATTGTCAACGAGCCAGTGGGCGGCGCGCACCGCGACCCCAAGCAAATGTGCGCTTTTCTCAAGCGCGCCCTGACCGACGCCTACCGCCAGGTCAGCGATTTGAAATCCAAAGAGCTGCTGGATCGCCGTTTTGAGCGCCTGCAAAGCTACGGCCGCTTTACTGACACCAAAGCCACAGGCAAGTAAGCATTTAAGCGCTTGATTTTTTCCCGCCTGTGATCCGTCTGTGACGCGCCCGTTCGAGCAGGCCATGGCCGCATTTGCGCCTGCCTTGCCGTTGGGCGTGGCCTTCAGTGGTGGGGCAGATTCCACCGCACTGCTGCTGGCGTGTGCCCAACGCTGGCCCGGGCAAGTGGTGGCGCTGCATGTGCACCACGGCTTGCAAGCCGCCGGTGACGACTTTGAGCGCCATTGCTACACCGTGTGTGCCGCGCTTGGGGTGCCGCTGTGGTGCCAACATGTGGACGCTCGTCATGCCCCAGGGCAAAGCCCAGAGGCTGCCGCACGCCATGCACGTTACAAGGCTTTTGAGGCTCTAGCGCTTGACAATAAAGCGAAGTCAGCTATACAAACAATAGCTATTGCGCAACATGCCGACGACCAAATCGAAACCCTGTTGCTCGCTTTAAGCCGGGGCGCAGGTTTGCCAGGCCTGAGCGCCATGGCGGCACAGTGGCAACGCGCTGGGCTGACCTATTGCCGCCCGCTGCTGCAGGTCAGCCGTGTCAGCTTGCGCGCCTGGCTCAGTGCCCAAGGCAGCAGCTTTATTGAAGACCCCAGCAACACCGATGAGCGCTTCACCCGCAACCGCATTCGGGCGCAACTGCTGCCAGCCTTGCAGCGGTGTTTTCCGCAGTTTCTTGACACCTTTGCCCGCAGCAGCCGCCACGCCGCGCAGGCCCAGCTTGTATTGCAAGAGGTGGCTGAGGCTGACTTGGCGCGCGTGGGCGCGCCACCGCTATTGGCTGATTTGCAAACCCTCAGACCCGCGCGCTTGGCCAACTTGCTGCGTCATTGGCTGCTGACGGTGCACCACACCACGCCCAGCACCGCCCAGCTTGAGGAACTGATGAGGCAAATTGCAGCTTGCCAAACCCGGGGGCACCAGCTGCAGCTGAAGGTGGGGCAGGGCTTTTGTGTCAGACGCGGGAAAGCCCTCGATTGGTACAATCCAACCCTTTTTTAACCCTTCAAAAAGCCATTCATGTCCTTGATTGTTCATAAATACGGCGGCACTTCGATGGGCTCCACCGAGCGCATCAGCAATGTGGCCAAACGCGTGGCCAAATGGGCGCGCGCGGGTCACCAAATGGTGGTAGTGCCCAGCGCCATGAGCGGTGAAACTAACCGCTTGCTGGCCTTGGCCAAAGAGTTGGCCCCGTCGACCCAAACCGCCGCCTACTGCCGCGAGCTCGACATGCTTGCCGCCACCGGCGAGCAGGCCTCTAGCGCCTTGCTGGCCATTGCACTGCAGGCGCAAGGCATCGAGTCGGTCAGCTACGCTGGCTGGCAAGTGCCCATTCGCACCAACAGCGCCTACACCAAGGCCCGCATTGAGTCGATTGACGACCAAAAAGTCCGCGCCGACCTGCAAGCCGGCCGGGTGGTCATCGTTACGGGTTTCCAGGGCCTGGACGACGTGGGCAACATCACCACGCTGGGTCGTGGCGGCTCAGACACGTCTGCCGTGGCTGTGGCAGCGGCCATGAAAGCGGACGAATGCCTGATCTACACCGATGTCGATGGCGTCTACACCACCGACCCGCGCGTGGTGCCAGCGGCACGCCGCCTGCAGACGGTGAGCTTTGAAGAAATGCTGGAGATGGCCTCGATGGGCTCCAAAGTGCTGCAAATTCGCTCGGTCGAGTTTGCTGGCAAATACAAGGTCAAACTGCGTGTGCTCTCCAGCTTCACGCCGTGGGACATCGACATCAATGAAGAAGCCGCATCTGGCACCCTGATCACTTTTGAGGAAGACGAAAACATGGAGCAAGCCATCGTTTCAGGCATCGCGTTCACCCGTGATGAAACCAAAATTTCTGTCTTGGGCGTGCCCGACAAACCCGGCATTGCCTACCAAATTCTGGGTGCCGTGGCCGATGCCAATGTTGAAGTCGACATGATCATCCAAAACGTCAGCAAAGAAGGCAAGACCGATTTCAGCTTCACCGTGAACCATGGCGACTATGCCAAAACCATGGACTTGCTGAAAACCGTGGTGGTGCCCAAGCTGGGCGCGCAAGAGGTGGTGGGCGACACCAAGATTTGCAAGGTCTCCATTGTGGGCATTGGCATGCGCAGCCATGTGGGCGTGGCCAGCACCATGTTCCGCGTATTGAGCGAAGAGGGCATCAACATCCAGATGATTTCCACCAGCGAAATCAAAACCTCGGTGGTGGTGGATGAAAAATACATGGAGCTGGCGGTCAAGGCGCTGCACAAGGCTTTTGAACTAGATCAGCCAGCGGCCTAAAAACACCGACAAGTCGTGACATAATCGCGACTCTGATTTTCAGGAAACGTGACCGAGTGGCCGAAGGTGCTCCCCTGCTAAGGGAGTATGGGGTGTAGAGCCTCATCGAGGGTTCGAATCCCTCCGTTTCCGCCAGTTGTCAAAAACCCCGCCTCGTGCGGGGTTTTTGCTTTGAGCTGCTGACTATGGAATTCACCGAAAAGACTAAAAATCCGTCTCAGAGCCGTTTTGTCTCAGAACCGCCTGATTTCTTTGACCCCGGTGGCGATGTCACGCAAGACACCGATGGAAATTGTGCTAAAAAATAGCTTTATTATGCTAATATTTGGCATGGGCATAAGTTCTGCACTTTTTACCGATAGCCAATCACGACTCTTTGTGTGGCTGTTTGGTCAACCTGACCGAGCCTATCACCTCAATGAGCTACGTCGCCTTTCTGGCCTAGGCAGTGCCTCGCTTCAGCGGGAGCTCAACCGCTTGGCTGCAGCAGGCCTGGTCGATGCGAAAGCTGTGGGCAACCTGCGCCGCTTTCAAGCTAACCCACATTCTCCCGTGTACGCTGAACTCGTCGCTTTGACCCGTAAAACGCTGGGCACGGTGCCAGTGTTGCGAGATGCCTTGCAGCCCTTGCAGCCTGATCTGCAGTCGGCCTGGGTTTATGGTTCGGTAGCCAAACAAACCGATACTGCCCGTAGCGATATTGACGTGATGCTGGTGGGGTGCGACTTGCTGCTCAGCCAGGTCTTGACTGCCCTAGAGCCCGCTGAGGCTCAATTGGGTCGAAAAATCAACCCAAGTTGCTATTCACCCCAAGAGTTTGCGCGTCGCCGCGCCGAGCCAGACTCGTTTGTTAACCGGGTGTTGTCACAGCCCACACTGCCACTGATAGGGGATGCCCATGAGTCTGCCTGAGCTGGACAACCTGGTGCGCATCGGCCAACTCAAAGCCGAGCCGCGCAACGATAGGGAAGTCACCCGCATGCTCGCCATGGCGCAGACCCGACTGAGCGATGCCAAACTGAATAAGCTGTCGCTGGAAGGCCGCTTTACCAGTGCCTACAACGCAGCCCACGCTGCAGCCTTGGCGGCATTACGCTGGCACGGCTACCGCAGCGAAAATCGCTACACCGTTTTTCAGTGTCTGACACACACCTTGGGCTGGCCAGCCAATCGCTGGCGGGTGTTGGACACCGCGCACCAAAAACGGAACCTGGCTGAGTACGAAGGCTACCTCGACATTGAAGAAACCACCGTGGCCGAGATGTGCGCTTTAGTCCAATGCCTGATTACCGACGTGCAAACCTTAATATGAAAAAACCTGCCATTTTGGTCGCGTGCGCTGTTTTCCCTGAAGTGTTGACTCAGCTACAGCAGCATTTTGAAGTCACCTCTAACCAGGAGGACGTGGCGTGGACACCCGCCGAGTTGATTGCCCAGTTGCAAGGCAAGCAAGGAGCTTTCACTACCGGTAGCCAGCGCATTGATGCCGCGTTGCTGGTGGCTTGCCCAGAGCTGAAAATCTGCGCCAACATGGCAGTGGGCTACAACAACTTTGACCTGCCCGCCATGACTGCAGCCGGCGTCAAGGCCACCAACACCCCCGACGTGTTGACCGAGACCACGGCCGACTTTGGTTTTGCGCTGCTCATGGCCACTGCCAGGCGCATGGCTGAGAGCGAGCATTTTCTGCGTGCTGGGCTGTGGCAGCGCTGGCGCTATGACATGTTTGCTGGCTCTGATGTGCACGGCAGCACGCTGGGCATTCTGGGCATGGGCCGCATTGGCCAGGGTATTGCAAAGCGCGGCGCGCATGGCTTTGGCATGAAGGTCATCTACCACAACCGCTCACGGCTGGACGCGGCTGCAGAGTCTGCCTGCGGCGCCACCTATGTCAGTAAGGCCGATTTGTTAAAGCAGGCTGACCATCTGATTTTGGTGCTGCCCTATTCGCCCGAGGCGCACCACACCATTGGCGCGCCTGAGCTGGCGCAGATGAAGCCTACCGCCACGCTGGTGAACCTTGCGCGGGGTGGCATTGTGGACGACGCGGCGCTGGCGCAGGCGCTCAAGAACCGGGTGATCGCCGCCGCCGGGTTGGACGTGTACGAGGGTGAGCCTGCGGTTCACCCGGCGTTGCTGAGCGTGCCCAACGTGGTGTTGACCCCGCACATTGCCAGCGCCACGCGGCCTACGCGCATGGCCATGGCACAACTGGCCGCCGATAACCTGGTGGGCTTCCTGCTGCATGGCGAGGCGCTGACACCCTTGAATTAAGGACGCTGTTCAGAATGTCTTCGTTGGTTTTGGGACAACAAGCCACCTCACGGCAATGAGGTGGGATTGCGGCCTGGTGGCCTACTCAAACGATGGCACTTCGGGCGTGGCTACGGGTTTGCCCGCTGCGACCCAGGCGTCAAAGCCACCGGCAATGGATTTCACATTCAAGTAACCCATGTCATGCAAGGCAGCGGCGGCCAGCGCTGCACGACCGCTGGTTTTGCAATACAGCAGCACGTTCAGGTCACGCGCTTGCAGGCTGGGGTTGGCGGTGAATTTGAACTCCAGCATGCCACGTGAAATGTGCACAGCGCCCGGTAAATGACCCGCGGCAAATTCGTCGGCCTCGCGCACATCCACCAACACATCAGCGGCGCGGATGGCTGCATCCACCTCTGCCAAAGCAACTTCGGTGATGCGGTCTTTGGCCGCCCATACCAGATCGTGAGCAGTTTTCATATCAGCTGTTTCCGTTTCAATGATTAAATAATTCAATAGCTGCTTGTGCAAGCGTATCAAGGGCTAGAGGCCAATTTGACTTAAAAAATCAAAGTGCTTTGCGGATGGTGATGGCACCGCGGATCTGACCCACTGTGTAGCCGGTGGCTTTGTCTGCCGGGTATAGGGTGTGGAGTTGTTGAGCCACTTCAGGGCTGATTTTTTCAGTGACCCCATGGCAAGCGGTGCACACCTGTTGCACTGGCAGGGCTTTCATGTAGCGGTATTCTTTGACGCCGTTGGCTTCCACTACACCAAATTTTTCTAAGGTGGCAGGTTTTTCACCTGCGGCGGCACGTTGGTCAAAGTCTTGTAAGGCTGACAACTCCCAAGCATCGGGCACAGCTTTGGGGTTGCGGTTTTTCAGGCTCACACGGCGAATGGCCCAGCCGGTTTTTTCAGAGGCGGCTTTGGCCATTTGGGGGGCTTTTTCGTTGCACACAGCCACGGCAGAGGCCGGGCCATCTTTGGCGATTTGGGTGTTAAGCATTTCCAGCAGCTTGGGCGGCACTGCCCCTGCCACATTGCGTGCTTGATTCAACAACGCATCATCTTGTGCCTGCACTGTGCCGTTCATGAGCATCACCATGCCGAGCACGGCGCAACCTGTTTGACCCCATTTGAAAAGCTTTGAATTCATGACAACCTTTGATTTTAAAAAGTGCATATTGGAACGGAGGCCAGCCCCTACCGTCTGTGACTGATGTCACATGGTTTTTCATGAATATCTGAACTGCATAAGGGCATACGCGCCTTCGGCCTGATGGGCGTGGCGTTCAGGCAAACTCGGAGGTTAGCCATTTGGAGTAATTTTGATGTTGTATGCCTTGTTGAAAACCGTGCATGTGTTGTCTATCCTGGTGTGGATTGGCGGCATGGTGTTTGCTCATTTCTTTTTGCGCCCCGCGCTGACGGTGCTGGAGCCTGGCGCACGGGTGCGCTTGATGCACGCGGTGTTGGGTCGGTTTTTCAATGCCGTGCTGGTGCTGGCCACGCTCACTTTGGTCACAGGCAGCTGGATGATCGTCAGCACGGCCCGGCAGATGGCGCAGTCAGAGGCCAAGTTTCACATGCCGCTGGAGTGGACGGTGATGGCCACACTGGGGCTGGTGATGGTGCTGATTTTTGGCCATATCCGGTTTGCGCTTTACAAGCGGCTGAGCACCGCAGTGACTTCGGTGGATTGGCCTGCCGGTGCCGCAGCGCTGGGGCAGATCCGGCTGTGGGTGGGGGTGAACATGGTGCTGGGCGGACTGATTGTGCTGGTCACGGTGATGGGCATTCCGCGCTAAGCCATGAACCCCGACGCACACCACCTCTGGCGCGCGCCAAGCTGGGCGCTGGCCGTGCTGCTGGCCACGTTGGGCATGCTGGGCCCGTTTTCCATTGATACCTATATTCCGGCGTTTGCTGGCATTGCCACGTCGCTGCAGGCCACGCCGCTGCAAATGCAGCAAACCTTGTCGGCCTACCTGTTTGGTTTTGCCTTCATGAGCCTGTTTCATGGGGCGCTGTCTGACAGTGTCGGGCGCCGCCCCGTGGTGTTGTGGGGGTTGGCCGCGTTTACCTTGGCGTCGGTGGGCTGCGCGCTGTCGCAAAGCATTGGTCAACTGGTGTTTTTCAGGGCGTTGCAGGGCTTGACCACAGGCGCGGGCATTGTGGTGTCGCGCGCGGTGGTGCGGGACATGTTTGCCCCGGCGCAGGCGCAAAAGGTCATGAGCCAGATCACCATTTACTTTGGCGTGGCACCAGCGGTGGCGCCCATGGTGGGCGGTGTGCTGTTTGCACACTTGGGTTGGCACAGCGTGTTTTGGTTTTTGACGGCGGTCGGGGTGGTGCTGTTTGTGGCCAATTTCAAGTTGCTGCCGGAGACTTTGCATGTGTCGCAGCGTCAGCCACTGAAGTTGAGCAACTTGCTGCAAGGTTACTGGCAGTTGGGGCGCGACCCACGCTTTTTGCTGCTGGCGCTGGCCAGTGGCGTGCCTTTTAATGGCATGTTTTTGTATGTGCTGTCCGCCCCGGCTTTTTTGGGTGAGCACCTGGCGCTGTTGCCCACGCAGTTTTTCTGGTTTTTTGTGTTGACCATCAGCGGCATCATGGGCGGAGCCTGGGTCAGCGGGCGCATGGCGGGACGGCTGGCACCCAAGCAGCAAATCAAGTATGGCTTTGCCATCATGCTGGGCATTGGGCTGGTGAATGTGCTAGCCAACCTGGTGTTCAAGGCACATGTGTCTTGGGCCATGCTTCCGGTGGCTATTTTTGCTTTTGGTTGGGCCATGATGGTGCCAGTGGTAACGCTGCTGGTGCTGGATTTGCACCCTGACCGGCGTGGCATGGCGTCGAGCCTGCAGGCGTTCATTGGCTCAAGTGCCAATGGCATGGTGGCCGGGCTGATTGCGCCGGTGGTGATGCATTCTGCAGTTGCGTTGGCGGGCGCTTCGGTGGTCATGCTGATGATTGGTCTGCTGGCCTGGCTGGGCTTGCACAAGCGTTGGCCAGAGATTGGTCGAGGCGTCGGACTGGATTGAATTTCACGGTTTGATGGTTTATTTCAGTTGGCGTTGATCACCCTGAGCCAAGCGTTGGGGCGCGAGCAGCTAACATCCAATCGCTTTATTTTTAGGAGAGATTGATGGCTGAAGTTCCGCACACTTGGCGTTTTTTTCGAGCCGGTGGTTTTGATCAGGTTCGCATTGATACCGCGCAAGATTTGCAAGCGCTGGCACAGCTGGATCAAAAACTTTGGGTGGCTTTGTCGTGCCCTGTCAAAGGCATTGAGTTTGATGCGCGCAGTCTGCAATTCATTGACAGCGACAACGATGGCCAGGTGCGCGTGCCTGAGCTCAATGCTGCCATTGCCTGGGCTTTTGAGCGCTTGCTGCAGCCAGAGGTGCTGGTGCAGTCGCTCAGTGGCGTGCCCATCAGCCAGATTCGCAGCGATGACGCCCCCGGCCAGCTCATCAAAACTGCGGCGCTGGCGCTGGCGGCAGAGTTGGGTAAAACCGAGACGGATGTGCTGACAGTGGATGAAACCAGTGCCGCCCAAGCCGGACATGCAGCGCGTGCTTTGGCCGCATGGGAAGCTGCGGGTGCACATGCGCTGCCCCTGGGCGACGCCACCGCGGCAGCGCATGCGCTGGTGACCGAGCTCAATGCCAAGGTGCAAGACTTCTTTACCCGTTGCCAGTTGGCCGCGTTTGATGCGCGTGCGGTGGCAGCGCTCAATGTGTCTGAAGACGCCTTGAAAGCCATGGCGCCTGCGGCTTTGCAGGCCAACGCGCAAGCCATTGCTGACATGCCTTTGGCGCAGGTGTCGGCCGCCGGTGTGTTGCCACTGACTGTGGGCGTGAACCCGGCCTGGTGCGCGCGCTTGGCCAGTTTGCAAGCCACCGTGGTGCGGCCGCTGTTGGGTGAGGTGAACACGCTCAACGCCGCAGACTGGCAAGCGATCACCGACAAGCTGGCTCCCTACGCCGCCTGGCTGGCCGCCAAACCCGACCCCCTGGCAGAGGGCGATGGTCTGCGTGACCTGGAAAAATTGGCGCGCTTTGTGCGCGATTTGCAGCAGCTCGCCAACAATTTTGCGTCGTTCAAAGACTTTTACACACGCCAGGGCAAGGCCACGTTTCAGGTCGGCACTTTGTACCTGGATGGCCGTTCGTGCGAGCTGTGTGTGGCTGTCAATGATGCGGCCAAGCATGCCGCCATGGCCGGTTTGTCGCGCATGTGCTTGGTGTATTGCGATTGCGTGCGCGGTGCTGAAAAACTCAGCGTGGCTGCGGCTTTCACCGACGGCGACTCTGACCAGTTGATGGTGGGGCGCAACGGCGTGTTTTACGACCGCCAGGGGCGTGACTGGCAAGCCACCATCAGCAAAATCATTGACAACCCCATCAGCCTGCGCCAGGCGTTTTGGGCACCCTACAAAAACTTGGTGCGCATGGTTGGGGCGCAGTTTCAAAAAATGGCCGCCAGCAAGGCCAAAGAAGCCGATGACAAGCTGGTAAGCACTGCGCTAGATGCTTCTAAAAAAGGAGCTGCTGGCACGGCTGCCAAAACGCCTGCAGCCTCACCAGCGCCATTCGATGTGGGTAAATTTGCCGGTATTTTTGCCGCCATTGGGTTGGCTGTGGGTGCCATTGGCACCATGGCGGCTTCGTTGGTGGGGGGCTTGTTTGCGTTGCTGTGGTGGCAAATTCCACTGGCGCTGCTGGGTTTGATGCTGCTGATTTCTGGGCCTTCGGTTCTGCTGGCCTGGTTCAAATTGCGCAGCCGCAATCTCGGGCCCATTTTGGACGCCAATGGCTGGGCCATCAATGCCCGCGCGCGCATCAACATCCCGTTTGGCAGGTCTTTGACCCAGCTGGCGCAATTGCCTGCCAATGCCGAGCGCTCTATGGTAGACCCCTACGCGGAAAAACCAGCCCAATGGCCTTACGTTGTGGTGGTGCTGGGCGTGTTGGCTACGGTGGTGTGGTTTCTGCGCTTTAAAACTTGAGGTGAGTGCTGTTGAAATGCCAAAAAAAGACCCACCCGGGTCTTTTTTTGGGGTTCAAAACCAGTGCGCTTCAGGCGGATTTTTTGGTTTGGCGGCGGCGCGCCACAGCACCCATCAATCCCAAGCCAGCCAGCATCATGGCGTAGGTTTCGGGTTCTGGCACGGGCGCCAACATCACCAACTGGTCTTGAGAGTGCATTGAGTAGCTGGCATCTTTGTACAAATTCAACACCCGTGCATTGCCGTAGCTGGCGTAACCGTTGGTCACCGCAGTGTTTGCAGCAGCAACATACGACTGGGCTGTGCTTGACAGGGCAGAAAGCGCCACTTCATCTTCAAGGTGCCAGAAGGCGTTTTGCATGTCAGTCTTGACATTGGCGTTGGCGTTGTACGCACCATTTGAGTATTGTGTGAACAGCCATGCTGTTTGGTAGCTAAGTGGGTCACTGGTCGTCGGGTAAGTGCCTGAAGCATTGGTGGTGGCGAACGTGACACCTTGCACGTACAAATTTTGGCCAATGTTCATGTACTCAAGTTTTTCAAGACAAAAGCTCTCAAACGAGGCGCCTGTGCTTGCTCCTGAGACCACTGAGCCATTGAAAGGCCCGCTGCCACTGTTCAATTTGATCACGCTGCCTGCTGCAAAACCGGAGGGCAGTGATTGGGCAAATGCAAGCTGTGAACCCGCCAACACCACACAAGCCAGCGCACCGCGCATGAGTTGTTTGTAAGAAAAAATGACGTTCATGAGCGTTCCAAAAAATGTGTAAGGTGTGCATATTTTAAATTTGTAACAAGCCTGCAACATGTGAGCTGTGTCAGTGTGTCGCCCCAACTGTGAAGTCCTGCACAGAAAATGAGGTAATCTTCAAAAAATTTGAGCGGCATATGGCACTGTCGGCTTTGCAGTTTCGTGTTTCAGGCTGTTCGAACAGGAACTTTTGCTTGGCCTCTTGCTCTGAGAGGCTCATGTTGTAAGCAAACTCGACTCACAATGGCTTGAGCGCCACCAGACATGGTTTTTTGGGTTTGCGTTGGTTGAAATTTTTTTCACTACTTTGCAAGGTTTTTTATGGTTCCGCATCTGATCACCGCTCTGACTGGGCCTATCAACGAACTGGAGCAGCGCGTGCTGGACTCTATGCCTGCCATTGAACGCTGGTTTCGGCTGGAGTGGATGGAGCACACGCCGCCGTTTTACAGCTCAGTGGATGTGCGCAATGCGGGTTTCAAACTGGCACCAGTCGACACCAATCTGTTTCCCTCGGGTTGGAACAACCTCACGCCTGAAATGCTGCCACTGGGCGTGCAAGCTGCCATGGCTGCTATAGAAAAGATATGCCCCGAGGCGCGCAACTTGCTGGTCATTCCTGAAAATGGCACTCCAAGCAGCTTTTATTTGGCCAATTTGGCGCAGCTCAGGCGCTTGTTCAATATGGCGGGTTTGAACGTCAAACTGGGCTCGATTGACCCCGCCTTGAAGAAAACCACCACGTATGAGTTGCAAAACGGTGACACCGTGACACTTGAGCCGGTGGTGCGCGGCAAACGCCGTTTGGGTTTGAAAGACTTTGACCCTTGCACCATTTTGCTCAACAACGACCTCAGTGCCGGTGTGCCTGGTATTTTGGAAGACATTCACGAGCAATATCTGCTGCCACCCTTGCACGCGGCCTGGCCGACCCGGCGCAAAAGCACACATTTCAAGTGCTACGAAGAAGTGGCCAAGCGCTTGGGCAAGCTGCTGGGGGTTGACCCCTGGTTGATTTACCCGTTGTTTGACCGCTGTGAAAACGTGGAGCTGGCCGCCGACAAGGGGCTTGATGCGGTGCAAGCCCAAGTGGATGCGGTGCTGACACGCGTCAAGCGCAAATACAAAGAGTACGGCATCAAAGAAAAACCGTTTGTGGTGGTGAAGGCAGACCATGGCACGCATCCGCTGGGCATTGTGACGGTGCGCGATGCCAAAGACATGCAAGACTTGAAAGAGCGGGTGCGCAAGTTGGCTGTGGAGCGTAAAACTCCGCTACCCGCCATGGATTTCTTGGTGCAAGAAGGTGTGTCCACCCAAGAGCGTGTGAATGACGCTGTGGCTGAGCCAGTGATCTACATGATGGATCGCTACGTGGTGGGTGGCTTTTACCGCGTGCATGCCAGCCGTGGCGTGGACGAAAACCTCAATGCGCCGGGTTCCAGCTATGTGCCGCTGGCGTTTGAGCACAGCACCCAGTTGCCTCAACCTGGTGTCAAACCAGGGGTTAGTTTGCCCAACCGTTTTTACATGTATGGCGTGGTGGGGCGTTTGGCCATGCTGGCCGCCAGCTATGAGCTGGAAGCCACTGACCCGGATGCGCAAGATTTCGATTGAGCAGATGCCAACAAGGCAAGCGTGCTGCATGCTTTGCCCTGAATCTGCCGGTTTCTGACGCAAAATAGCCCTTCCTTTTCATTTGGAGCGTGCGCGCTGTTGCGCATGGGCTGCTGTTTGGCTACATCTCAATCTTCACTTCGCGCACTCACTTTGGGTGCCATTGGCGTGGTTTATGGCGACATTGGTACCAGTGTGCTGTATGCCGTCAAAGAGGTGTTTGGCTCAGGCCATGTGCCCTTCACCACTGACAACGTGATGGGCATTTTGTCCATCTTCTTTTGGACTTTGACGGTCATCATTTCACTCAAATACGTCACCCTGGTTTTGCGGGCCGACAACAACGGTGAGGGTGGTTTGGTGGCCATGCTGGCGTTGGCTTCCCAGTCGGTCAAAGACAAGCCACGTTTGCGCCGTTTGTTGCTGTTTGTGGGAATCTTTGGCACCTGTTTGTTTTATGGCGACGGTGTCATCACGCCCGCGATTTCGGTGCTGTCAGCGGTCGAGGGGTTGGAGGTGGTTTCGCCCACCTTCAAGAAAGCCGTGATCCCGCTGACCTTGTTGATCTTGTTTGCATTGTTTGCGGTGCAAAAACGTGGCACCGCCGACATTGGCAGGTTTTTTGGCCCCATCACTCTGGTGTGGTTCGCGGTGATTGCGGTGTTGGGTGTCAGTCACATTGTGCATAACCCCGAGGTGTTGTGGGCCTTGAGCCCGCATTACGCGCTGCGGTTCATGTGGCTGAACCCTTTGACCTCGTTCATTATTCTGGGTGCAGTGGTGCTGTGTGTGACCGGCGGCGAGGCGCTGTATGCCGACATGGGTCACTTTGGCAAAAAGCCGATTCGGTTGGCTTGGTTCAGTGTGGTCATGCCGGCGCTGACGCTGAACTATTTTGGTCAAGGCGCCTTGCTGTTGAGCAACCCTGCTGCGGTGAAAAATCCATTTTTCATGATGTCGCCCGCGTGGGCGCTGGTACCGTTGGTGGGCTTGGCCACGCTGGCCACGGTGATTGCCTCGCAGGCGCTGATTACCGGCGCGTTTTCCGTCACCAAGCAGGTGATTCAACTGGGTTATTTGCCCCGCTTTCAGGTCTGGCACACCAACGTCAAGGAAACGGGGCAAATTTTCATGCCGTTCGTCAATTGGGGCTTGTTTGTGTTGATTGTGCTGGCGGTGATGTTATTCAAAACTTCCAGCAATTTGGCAGCTGCCTACGGTATTGCGGTCACGCTGGACATGCTGATCACCACGCTGCTGACGTTTTTTGTCATTCGCTACGCCTGGCGTTACCCGCTGGCCTTGTGTGTGGCTGCAACAGCCGTGTTTTTTGTGGTAGACATGGCGTTTTTCACATCCAACTTGATCAAGTTGTCAGAAGGTGGCTGGTTTCCTTTGCTGATTGCTGCAGGTGTGTTTACCTTGATGTTGACCTGGAAAGATGGCCGACGCCTGCTCAACCACAAGCTGCAAGCCGATGCCATTGACTTGGGCAGTTTTCTCGATGCGGTGTTTGTCAGCCCGCCGGTTCGGGTGGCGGGCAGTGCGGTTTTTTTGACCGCTGCGCCGGGCACGGTGCCCAATGCCTTGCTGCACAACCTCAAACACAACAAGGTGTTGCATGAAATCAATTTGTTTGTGACGGTGGTCAACCATGAAGTGCCCTGGATTGGCATGGACAAACGGCTGAGCATCGAGTCGCTAGGGCATGACTGTTGGCAGGTGGTGGTGAACTATGGTTTCAAAAATGACCCTGATTTGCCCAAAGCGCTGCTCAATCTCAAAGGTCGCGGTTGCGAACTTGACCCCATGACCACCAGTTTCTTTTTGTCGCGTGACTCTGTGGTGCCAACCATTGGCAGCGGCATGGCGCAGTGGCGTGAGAAATTGTTTGCCCAAATGCACCTCAACGCCAGTGGCGCGGCAGATTTCTTGAACTTGCCAAGCAATGCCGTGGTGGAGTTGGGTAGCAAGATTGAAATTTGAAACTCACCCTTTCAAGCCCCTTTTTCTGAAACGGAACACGCCATGAATCTGCTGTTTGTTGCTGACGCACTTGAGACATTCAAAATTTACAAAGACACCACCTTCGCCATGATGGCCGAGGCAGCTCGCCGCGGCCACAGCTTGAGTGCTTGCGAGCCCAAAGACCTCATGTGGCAACGTGGCCAGCCAGTCACTGCGTATGTGCGGGACATCACCTTGACCGGTGACCCCCACCGCTGGTTCAGCGCCGCGCAGACCGCCCCCCATGAGCGCCCCCAAGCCCTGAAAAACTTCGATGCCGTGGTGATGCGCAAAGACCCGCCGTTTGACAGCGAGTACGTCTACACCACGCACCTGCTGGAGCAAGCTCAGCGTGAAGGCGCCAAAGTCTTTAACCACCCACGTGCCCTGCGTGACCACCCTGAGAAACTGGCCATTTTGGAGTGGCCGCAGTTCACCGGCCCCACGCTGGTCACGCGTGACGCGCAAGACATCAAGCGCTTTCACGCCGAGCACCGCGACATCATCCTCAAGCCGCTGGACGGCATGGGGGGCATGGGCATTTTCAGGGTCAAGGAAGATGGCTTGAACCTGGGCAGCATCATTGAAACCCTGAACCAGGGGGGCGCCCAGACCGTGATGGTGCAGCAATTTTTGCCCGCCATTGCGCAGGGCGATAAACGCATTTTGGTGATTGACGGGCAAGTGGTGCCGTACTGTCTGGCGCGCATTCCGCAAGGCAACGAAGTGCGGGGCAACCTGGCTGCGGGTGGCAAGGGTGTGGCGCAAGCCTTGAGTCCGCGCGACCTTGAAATTGCCCAAACCATTGGCCCGGTGTTGGCGCAACGTGGCTTGCTGTTGATTGGGTTGGACGTGATTGGTGATTGCCTTACTGAGATCAACGTCACCAGCCCCACCTGCTTTCAAGAAATCACAGCGCAAACCGGGTTTGATGTGGCCGCCATGTTTTTGCAAGCGCTCGAAGCTGCGCACGTTCGCTCGCACTGAGGCGCAGCGCCTGCGTCCATGACGGCCACGGGTTCCAGCGGATCTGTGGCGGGTGCCGGTCTGGGCGGCGCGGCGCATTGGCAACTGCACTGCGCCAGCGTGCCATCCACAAACACCTTGAGTTCACCTGGAGCGAAGGCCGTCCAGGTTTCATCGGTGGTCAGGGGCTCAGTCACCACCACTGCCAACCGGTCTTGTGGGCTATTGAACTGCGCCAAGTTCACGGTGATGTCTTCATCTTTCAGGTGCACCTGGTGAAACGGATGCGCGCGCAACACGTAGCACAGCTTGGTGGTGGCGTGCGCCCACAGCGCCTGGCCGTTGCTGAGCAAAAAATTGAAGGTACCGTGCTTTGAAATCTGCGGAACCAGCTCTTGCAGCGTGCGGGTGAGTTCATCCACCGTAGGCACATCGGCGTGTGATTTGGCCAGCTCTTGCATGAGCCAGCAAAAAGCCAGTTCGCTGTCGGTGCTACCCACCGGTTTGAAATGGCCATGCAGCCGTGGTGCAAAGTTTTTCAGGTCGCCATTGTGGGCAAACACCCAGTAGCGCCCCCACAGCTCACGCACAAACGGGTGGGTGTTTTCCAGGCTGACATGCCCCACAGTGGCTTTGCGCACATGGGCAATCACGTTGTGGCTTTTGATGGGGTAGTGCTTGAGCATTTGGGCAATGGGCGACTGCGCCGCGCTTTGCTTGTCGACAAAGTGTCGAATCCCTTTGCCTGGTGTACTGCCATCACTCTCAAAAAATGCCATGCCCCAACCGTCGGCATGATGGTCAGTGCAGCCCCCGCGCTGCGAAAAGCCGGTAAAGCTCAAGGTCAAGCTGGCGGGCAAGTGGCTGTTCATTCCAAGAAGCTGGCACATAGAGGTGATAGAAGGATGTTGATCAGCAGAGTTTGCCTGTTTTGCGTTCAAGCCCAGATGCTTTAACCGCTTAAAAATGCGCTTTGTGGTGATTTGCATGAAAAAAAGTGTGTGTCAAGGGTATGCTGTTGCATCTTTTGGTTTGATCGACAATTCAAACCTGAAACACGTTTTTGATGTTCAACGAGGTAGGCTGTTTTGAAGAACCGTGCTGGTCTTTGGGTGGGTGTGTTGTGGCTGTTTGGGGCACTGGTGTGGCCGCACGCGCAGGCTTTGACCTTGGGCGATTTGGCGGGTGTTGCGGTGCTCGGGCGCGCGCTGGATGTCAAGGTCAAGGTGCAGGCAGACGCCTCAGAACCCGTCACCACCAGCTGCGTGGCTGCCGATGTGTTTCATGCCGACATGGTGCAACGTGCGCCTGTGGTGAGTGTGCAGCCCACCGTGGCGGGGGAGTTTGAGGTCAGAGTTCAGTCTGCAGCCATGGTCAATGAGCCGGTGGTAAGTGTGCTGGTGCGTTCCACCTGTGGTTCAAGCATACAACGGCGCTATGTGTTGCTGGCAGATTTCCCAACCAGTGCAGCCTTGGCGCCAGAGGCCGCCTTGGTGCCCAACCCAGTGTCAAACGCCACGGCTCCAAGTGCCAGCATCACCACCGTGGCACCCATGCTGGTGTTGCCAGCAGCCCAACAGCCCAAGCCCGGTGCAGCGGCGGTGCTGAAAACGCCAAAGAAGCCACAAGCTGCCGCTCGTGCCAAGGCGCGAGCATCCAGCTCCACAACTTCTGCCGAAAAGGCCACCCCAGCCAAGAAATCCAAAGCCACTAAAGCTGCGCCTGCCCCCACTGCGGCACCCGCTCGCGGCGCTTCTGTGCTCAAACTCGATCCGCTTGAGGTGTTTTCAGATCGCATGGACAGCATGGACAACTGGATGTTGTTCGAGCCCACCGAAGATGCATTGAAGCAAACCAAGCAAATAGCTGCATTGCAAGATGAATTGAAAACCATGCGCCAGTTGTCGGCCAAAAACAATGCGCAATTGTTGGAGCTGACCAGTCGCCTGGAGCAGGCTCAAGCGCAACAACTTCCCGCGCTGCTGGTGTATGTGTTGCTGGCCTTGGTCGTGCTGTGTCTGGCCGCGCTGGGTTGGCTGTGGCGCAAGCAGCAGCTACAGCGCTTTGACCAGGCGCATTGGTGGCAGCATGAGGATGTGTCGCCCACCGTGTTGATGTCGCAAGCTCAGGCACCCGCACCTGTTAAAACACCGCCACCACCAACGCCAAGGCCAACGCCACCTGTTGCCAAATTGCCAGAGGTAGACCTTGACATTGATCTGGACAACTTCATCGCGCCTGCTGCGGCCTCGCTGGCTGAGTCAAGCACCGCGCCAGTTGCAACCAGCCCGCAACCACCGACACCTGTAGTGGAGCCTTTGTCGCAATTACCTGCGTTGCCACCGTTGCCGCGTACAGCGCGCCGCATTCACGCGGATGACATCCTGGATATTCGCCAGCAGGCAGATTTCTTTTTGACTTTGGGGCAAAGTGATCGCGCCCTACGCTTGCTGAAGGCGCAAATTGAAGAGTCTGCAGAGCCCAACCCAACCGTGTATTTGGATTTGATTGGGCTCTATCACATGCTGGGCATGAAGGTGGATTACCGCGAAGTGCGCACCCACATGCTGGAGAAGTTCAACGTGCTGATGCCTGACTTCCCAGCCTTCAGCTTGGACGGTAAAGACCTGGAAGACTACCCTGAGGTCGTGGCCAAGGTGTCGGCGGTGTGGCCGCAAGCCTTGGCGTTTTTGGATGCCTGCATTTTTCATGACCCAGCCCTGCAAGTGCGCCCGACGTTTGAATTGACTGCCTTCCGTGATTTGCTGCTGCTGCACGCCTTGGCTGAAGATTTGACCGAGCCCACCGCCGCTCCTTCAGCAGAACCCAGCTTGATGCCACCTCAGCCATTGCCAGTGCCTGTGATGCCAGCGCTTACCTTGCCTGTTGGAGACACTGAGTTAAGTTTGGTGCCCA
This sequence comes from Rhodoferax sp., assembly GCF_028715765.1. Taxonomy (GTDB): domain Bacteria; phylum Pseudomonadota; class Gammaproteobacteria; order Burkholderiales; family Burkholderiaceae_C; genus Rhodoferax. The sequence goes on along the minus strand of NZ_JAQURE010000005.1, from coordinate 19,635 downwards.
ACCCAGTGTCAGACGCGGCGCCGGCCAGTGCCAATGAAAGTTTGCCTGACATTGAAGTTTTGACACCCCCCCCAGAAGAGTCACCCACCAGCATGATGCTGGATTTGGACTTTTCAAGTTTGGCCTTGACTGCGCAACCCTCACCCCCTGCCACATTGGCAGAGCGTGACCCTGAACCTCTTGCTGCGCCTAAATTACCTTACGCTACCCGGGCGCGCGCGCCAGCGTTAAAGAAACCCAAATAATCAAGGCGATTCACTTCGCCGACCAAATTGCCGCCAGAGTCGCCACACCAGCAGCAGCAGCGGCGCGCTGTGCAGGCACAGGTCAAACATATCCAGCGGTCTACTGAGTTGCCCCTGGCTGAGCATGCGCAGTTTTTCAATCAAATGCGGCTCGGGGGTGATGGGTGCAACCGCCATCCACAGCGCCAGCACCACCAGCACTGCCAGCGGAAACTGGTCTAACCAGCGCATGGCGTTGCGCTGGCGCAGGCGGCACACAGGCAGGCTTTGCCGCGTGCGGCATCAGGGATTTGGTTCAACGCGTCGGCACTGAACACGGTTTGGCTGCACCAGCAAGGGGGTTGTTTGATGCCGGTGGCGCGCTCTATCTCCATGGCGCATTGGTTGGGTTGGCCACACAGGGGGCAGTTTTGCGGTGGATAGGGCTCAGTGGCTTGCATTGTTTTATATGAAAAAATAGCTGCTAGCGCTTATGAATCAAGCGCGAGCAGCTATGAATTAAGTAGTTAAAAGGCGTTTATGCAGCACGCGCTGCAGCTTTGAGCTTGAGCCGCCAGCCATGCAGCAGCGGTTCGGTGTAGCCGCTGGGTTGCGCCAGCCCCTTGAACACCAGATCGCAGGCCGCCTGGTAGGCCATCGAGGTGTCAAAGTGGTCGGCCATGGGTTTGTAGAGTGGGTCACCGGCGTTTTGTGCGTCCACCACAGCGGCCATGCGCTCGAAGGTTTCTTTCACCTGGGCTTCAGTCACGACACCATGGTGCAGCCAGTTGGCCATGTGCTGGCTGGAAATGCGTAGCGTGGCGCGGTCTTCCATCAGGGCAATGTTGTGAATGTCAGGCACTTTGGAGCAGCCCACACCTTGGTCGACCCAGCGCACCACATAGCCCAAAATGCCTTGGGCGTTGTTGTCAAGCTCTTGCTGCTTCTCGGCTGGGCTCCAGTTGGCACTGGCGGCCACCGGCACTTGCAGCAGGCCAGCCAGCAGGGCATCGCGCTCTTTGTCGGCATTGATTTTTTCAAGCTCTTTTTGCACGTCTTTCACCAGCACCTGGTGATAGTGCAAGGCGTGCAGTGTGGCACCCGTGGGGCTGGGCACCCAAGCGGTGTTGGCACCGGCCTTGGGGTGGCCAATTTTTTGCTCCAGCATGGCTTTCATCAGGTCAGGCATGGCCCACATGCCCTTGCCAATTTGGGCTTTGCCGCGCAGGCCGCATTTCAAGCCCACCAGCACGTTGTTGCGCTCGTAGGCGGCAATCCAGGCGCTGGTTTTCATGTCGCCCTTGCGGATCATGGGGCCGCCTTGCATGGCGCTGTGCATCTCGTCGCCGGTGCGATCCAGGAAACCGGTGTTGATGAAGGCCACGCGGCTCGCAGCGGCGGCAATGCAGGCTTTCAGGTTGACGCTGGTGCGGCGCTCTTCGTCCATGATGCCGAGTTTGACCGTGCTGTCTGGCAGCCCCAGCATTTTCTCGACGCGGCCAAACAGTTCGCTGGCAAACGCCACTTCTGCCGGGCCGTGCATCTTGGGCTTGACGATGTAGACCGAGCCTTTGCGCGAGTTGCGAATGGCGTCTTTTTTGGTTTTGGCCAAGTCGTGCATGGCTATTGCTGTGGTGACCACGGCATCCATGATGCCTTCAGGAATTTCACGCACGGTGCCGGTTTTGTCGGTGTACAAAATGGCCGGGTTGGTCATCAGGTGCCCCACGTTGCGCACAAACATCAAGCTGCGGCCGTGCAGGCGCACGGTTTTCTTGCCGTCTGGCGCGGTGTACAGGCGGTCTGCGTTCAGGCCGCGGGTGAAGGTTTTGGCACCCTTGGCCACTTCTTCGGTCAAGGTGCCTTTCAAAATGCCCAGCCAGTTGCTGTAGGCCAGTACTTTGTCATCGGCATCCACTGCCGCCACCGAGTCTTCCAGGTCAAGAATGGTGGAGAGAGCCGCCTCAACCACCAGGTCTGACACACCTGCAGCATCTGCCGCGCCAATGGTGGTGGCGCGGTTGATGATCAAGTCAAGGTGCAGGCCGTTGTGCTCAAACAGCACCGAGCTGGGGGCTTTTGCCTCGCCTTGAAAACCGACAAACTGCGCGTTGTCTTGCAAGCTGGTGGTGCTGCCGTCAGCCAGTTTGACGGCCAATTTGTCAGCCTTCACAAGGTAGGCCACCGAGTCCACGTGCGAGCCTTTTTTGAGTGGGGCGCAGCGGTCAAGCACCAGGCGGGCGTATTCGATCACCTTGGCGCCGCGTTTGGGGTTGTAGCCGCCTTTTTTGTTGACCTTTTCGCAACCTTTGGTTTCGTCAATCACGTCCGTGCCGTAAAGCGCGTCGTACAAGCTGCCCCAGCGTGCGTTGGCCGCGTTCAGGGCATAGCGGGCGTTCAAAATGGGCACCACCAGCTGCGGGCCGGCTTGCTTGGCCAGCTCGGCATCGACATGGGTGGTGGTGATGCGTGCCTTTTTGGGTGGTTCAACCAGGTAGCCGATTTTTTCAAGGAAGGCACGGTAGGCGGCCATGTCGGCAATCGGGCCGGGGTGGGCGGTGTGCCAGGCATCCAGCTCGGTTTGCAGGCGGTCGCGCTCGGCCAGCAAGGCGATGTTTTTGGGCGCCAGATCAGCCACCAAAGCGCCAAAGCCTTTCCAGAACTTGGCCGGTGTGATGCCGGTGCCAGGCAAGACTTGGGTGTCGATGAATTGGGCGAGGTTGGTGGCAACTTGCAGGCCATTTTTGGTGATGCGTTCGGTCATGATGGTGGAGGGCAGAGTGAATGAAAGGGGTGGAGCGAAGGGGGCAGTGAAAGCGTCAGGCGGTAAAAAAGTCCAGCACGGCGGTCAGGTTGTGGCCGGTGCGGGTGGGTTGGCAGCCCAGTTCTTCAAACGGCAACTGCGAGCGGTTGACCCACAGGGTTTGAAAGCCATACCAGGTGGCACCCAGTGCGTCCCAGCCGTTGGAGCTGACAAACAAAATGCTTGCGGCAGGCAAGCCGGTAGCCTGCTCACCCAGTGCGTAGGCCTCTGGGTGGGTTTTGAATTTGCGCGCAGCGTCGACGCTGATGACGTGGCCCAGCAGGTCATCCATGCCCGCCGAATACACCGCCGCACGCAACATGGCAGGGTCGCCATTGCTCAAAATCCCGGTGGGAATGCCCATGGTTTTGAGCTGTTGCAACACCGAGAGGTTTTCAGGAAATGCATCCAGGTGCTGGTATTGCGCCATCAGCATTTCAATGGCTGGCTCGTTTTCTATCACAAATTCGGCTGTAGCGCTTGATTCATAAGCGTGAGCAGCTATCTTTTTGATGGCATACACGAGTGCGGCACGGGTCAGCTCAGAAAACGGCCGGTAATGCGCGCCGTGGTTGCAGGTGGTCACCAGGCGTGTGTATTCAATTTGCTTGTCACGCCACAGCACACTCAGTGCTTGCCCGTGGCCGGGGAACAAGTCTTCAGCCAGTTCAGCCACGCTGTACACGTCAAACAAGGTGCCGTAAGCATCAAACAACACCGCACGCGGGGCAGGGGCAGTGGCAGTGGGCTGGTGCGAGGCAGTGAGGGTGTGGTTCATGCTCAGATTTTACGTAACCCAAACGGTGTATCCACCGGCGCTTTGCAGCAACAGCTTTGACCGCCATGCAGGTAATGCACTGTGCCCTGCGCATGGGAAATAATGACCACCCCCTGTATTTGAGAGATGAACCACATGACTGCTCACGCCACTTCCCCCAGCGCTGCGCGCCCCTTGCCTCTGGCGGGTTTGCGCGTGGTGGAGTTCACCCACATGGTGATGGGCCCCACCTGTGGCATGGTGCTGGCCGACATGGGGGCAGAGGTCATCAAAGTGGAGCCGCTGGAAGGCGACCGCACACGCTACCTGCTGGGCGCGGGTGCGGGCTTTTTCCCCATGTTCAACCGCAACAAAAAAAGCATTGCCATCAACCTGCACCAGCCTGAAGGGGCCGAGGTGGCACGCAAGCTGGCGCTCAGTGCCGACGTGGTGCTGGAAAACTTCAAGCCCGACACCATGGCCAAATATGGCCTGGACTACGCCGCCTTGTCGGCCCAAAACCCCAAGCTGATTTATGTGAGCCACAAGGGCTTTTTGCCAGGCCCCTACGAGCACCGCACCGCGCTGGACGAAGTGGTGCAGATGATGGGTGGCCTGGCTTACATGACCGGCCGCCCCGGCGACCCGCTGCGCGCGGGCACCAGCGTGAACGACATCATGGGCGGCATGTTTGGTGCCATTGGCGCGCTGGGGGCGTTGATTCAGCGCGGCATCACCGGCCGCGGGCAAGAGGTGCAGAGTGCGCTGTTCGAGAACAACGTGTTTCTGGTCGGCCAGCACATGCTGCAGTACGCCATGACCGGCCAGCCCGCAGCCCCCATGCCAGCGCGCATTTCCCCCTGGGGGGTGTACGACGTATTTACCGTGAAAGACGGCGAGCAGATTTTTATCTCGGCCGTGAGTGATGCCCAGTGGGCCACGTTTTGCGCGGTGTTTGGCTTGGCCGACCTGAAAACAGATGCACGCTACGCGTCAAACAACGACCGCGTGCGCGAGCGTCCGACGCTGCTGCCCATCTTGCGCGAGCGCTTGGCATCCTACAGCGCTGCGCAAGTGGCGCACCTGATGGAAGCCAACAAACTGCCTTACGCGCCGATTCGCAAACCCGAGGAGCTGTTTGACGACGAACACCTGCTGGCCACCGGCGGGCTGGCGGATATGGTGTTGCCAGACGGCGCGCACGCAGGTGAAACCAGCAAGGCCACGCTGTTCCCGTTCACCATGGATGGGCAACGCCTGGGCGTGCGGCTGAACCCGCCCAGGCTGGGGGCGGATACGGATACGTTGCTCAGCGGGCTGAAATACTCACCTGAGCAGATAAGAAATTTTCGGACTCATCAATGTGTGGGATGAAAAAAAGCCATCCCTCGTGAAAGGAATGGCTTTGAAACACCTTGGAGAGGTTGATCAGTCAAATATCACAGCAATGCAACGTTGATTGCGCCTGCGGCGCAAGCGGCAGAGTAGGTGTAAGTCAAATTGACTGCGCCAGCCAAGCCTTGCTGGCCAGCCAAGGTTTGATTCAACTGGGCATTGCTTGCGGTGCATGAGCCGGTTGCAATGCCTGTGACACAGACGTTCAAGTTCACTGGCGCGTTGATGGTTTGGCCTTGGATTGTTTGTGAAATGTTGCCTGTTGCATTCACACCGCAAGTGCCGGTGCCGCCACCTACACCTGTTCCAGTCACGGTTGTGTTGTTACCTGTGGTGGTGGTGGTCACAGTGCTGCCACCCACGCCAGCGCCAGTGACAGAGGATGTAATGGTGTTGCCATCGATGCTGTAGGTCACGGTTTGGCCATTGGCTGTTTGATAGGCCGCCGAGTATTTACCCGAGAAATTTGTCCACTCTGCCTGGGTCAAGGTTTGATTGGTGATGGCACCGAGGGTTGTGTTGTTGTCTTTAAGGTACTGTGAAACTGCCTTCAAAGCATTGCCATAGGCATTGGTTGTCCCGGTCACAACGGGTGTGGTGGTTGTTAGATCAACGCCAGTGAGTTGAAACTGGGTTGCCAAATTGTTGGCAGCCGTTTTGAACGCTGCAGATGTCACGCCTGTGCCTGTTGGAAATGACGTGGTGAAGGCCATCGTGGTCAAGGGGGTTACCACCCCCGTCACAGCCGTTCCACTCACATTCAGCACCGATTTCATGGGGGCTGATAACGGCGTAGTGACATTCGTTGCTTCATCGGTGTAGGTGCCGCCCGTGACCTCCACAATCACGTCGCCTTGAAAAGGCACGCTGACGGTGTAAGCACCACCCACACCCGTTTTAGTCGTGGCGACGACGGTGCCATCACTGGCCTTTTTAATGGTGACGGTTGCACCGTCCACTGGACCCTTGACAGCCGAACCAGAGACAGTTGTTGTGGTGACAGGTGCAGGTGTTGTGGGGGTTGTCGCAACGGAATCACCGCCACCGCAGGCCACCAGCAAGGTGGCAGCTGATAGCGCTGAGAATGTAAAAGCGAGATGAGTACGCATGGAAACTCCTTTGATACGAGGGGATGAACAGAACCAGTTGATGACTTACCTGTGAAAAACTTCTGAGGCAAGTTCAGTTTAATTTTGTGGAACTGTTTTGTGTACCCCCCCCGTGGAGGGGGAAGACCAGCCGATAGGTTTGCTGGATACTCACGCCAAATTCCCCATCCTTTTGTGAACATTCCTTGGTTTCCCTCCTACCCACCCGCTGTTGAGCAAGAGCTGTTTTTGCTTGGCTACCGCAACCTGCGGGCGCACGCAGTGGGGCATACGTGCTTGTCTTTGCTGGTGGCGGCTGGTGCCTGGATGGCGGCGCCGCATGCGCTGGTGCTGGGCTGGCTGAGCTGGATGCTTGGTTTGACAATGATTTTTTTCATGGGGTTATGGATGTTCAAGGCACTCCCCCATGCCCAACCTTTCCCCCACGCTTTGCTGCAGCGCTGGAAAACCGCTCATTTGTGGATGGTGACCTTGCCGGGCTTGGGGTGGGGCAGCATTGGCTTTCTGTTTGTTCCTGGAGAACAGGTGAACAACCTGATGGTCATGACCTCGTTTGCTGGAGCACTGGCCTACTCAGCAGTCAGCAATGCGCACGATTTGCGTGGCTTTGTGGTCAGTGTGACGCTGGCCAGTGTGTTGCTTTTGTCGCAAATTCCAGCAGCTTTTGGCGACCATGCCGAGGCTGTGGCTGGCATGTGTTTGCTGTATTTGTCCGTCATGGCCTGGGTCGCGCGCAATGCGCACATGACCTTGATCGAATCCATTCAACTGCGCTTGGCCAACGAACGACTGGCGCAAAAAAATGCCGAAATTGCCACCCGTGCCGAGCAGGCCAACCGTGATAAGTCTGAATTTTTGGCGGCGGCTAGCCATGACTTGCGCCAGCCCGTGCACGCCCTGCTGCTGTTGATTGAAGCCTATTGCCAGCAAGAGCCACAGGCTGCTCAGCACCCCCTGATCCTCAACATTGCCACCGCAGGGCAGTCGATTGGCACCTTGTTCAACGCCCTCATGGAGTTGTCACGCTTAGAGAGCGGCATGGAGCAACCGGTGCTGGCTGAATTTGAGTTGACTGATTCCATCAGCCGCATCTTGGCGCGCTCGCGGCCAGAGGCCGAGCGCAAGGGGCTGGCGTTGCGCAGCCATGTGTCACCACGTGCCATGCCCTTGACGTTGTGCACCGACAAGCTGTTGTTGGAGCGCATCTTGGGCAATTTGGTGTCAAACGCAGTGCGCTACTCGGCGCACGGTGGCGTGCTGCTGAGCTTGCGCCCGGCGCCTGGGGGCGATGGCTTTTGGCTTGAGGTGTGGGACACCGGGTTAGGCATTGCCCAGCAAGACCAAACCCGCATTTTTGACCCCTATGTGCAAGTGGCCAACCGCGAGCGTGACCGCACCAAAGGCCTGGGTTTGGGGCTGGCCATCGTGCGCCATGCCAGCCAATTGCTAGGTTTGGGGTTGACCCTGCGCTCGCGCTTAGGGCGTGGCAGTTGTTTCAGGCTGCACGTGCCAGCTGCGTTGTGTGTCATGCAAGTTCACACTCTGGCACCCAGCCTGGATGCGGCTCAACAACTCACCCAGGCTCTGATGGTGACGCCATTGACTGGACGGCGTGTTTTGCTGGTGGATGACGACCCCATGATTCAGCAAGCCATGCAAGCGCTGCTGGGCAGCTGGGGCATAGACCTGCGTTGCGCTTTGACGGGCGATGCCAGTGCCGTGCAAGTGTGTGGCATAGATTGGCAGCCCGAATGCGTGCTGTGCGACTTTCGCCTGCCAGGTTCCATGGACGGCATTGAAATGCTGGACTATTTGCAAGACTGCTTTCCGCAGTCTGTGGGCATTTTGCAAACGGGTGAGTTGGTGCAAACCGTACAAGCGCGTGCCGAAGAGGCGGGCTACCTGGTGCTGTTCAAGCCCGTGGCGCCTGCGGTTTTGGCGGCCACGCTGGGCATGGTGCTGCAGTCTTCCAGACAAGCGGGTGTGTCATGAAGCTGCGCGTTAAGCCACCAAGTCAATGGTTTCCTGAGTTTGAACCCGAGGTCGATCACGCCCTGTTTTTAATTGGGCATCGCAACTTGTTGACCACCGGTAGGAGCCAGTTGGCGCTGTCCGCTTTGGTGGCTTTGGCGGTGTACAAGCAGACCAATCTGGTGATTTTGACCGTTTGGTTGGCGTGTTTGATGTTGTTAGGGGTGAGTTACATGGTGCTTTACCAGCACTTTCTCCATGATGTGAGTTTGCCTCCGCCCCATGTGGCTGGGGTCATGCGCTGGCAGCGTTACCGGCGCACTTTGCAATTCATCAGCGCCGTGGGGTGGGGCAGCATGGTGTGGTTGATGGTGCCAGGCGCGACAGTTGAAAACGCCGTTTTGATGACCGTGTTCACTGGCGTGGTGGGGCATGCTGCGGCGGGCAATTCAGCCAACGACTTCAGGGGTGTGGTCATCAGCGCCATCACCACGGTGGTGGTTTTCGTTTGGCACATTCCGGCCATTTTTGGTGAAGATGCCTTGCCTTTGGTGCTGATGCTGATGCTTTACGTGGTGGCCTTGATCTCGTCGCTGGGAAACACCCACCGCTCATTGCGCCAGTCGATTCGCCTGCAGCTGGAAAACAAAGCGCTGGCCATCAGCAATGCCGAGCAGGCGGCACGCGCAGAAAAAGCCAACCGCGACAAATCAGAATTTTTGGCTGCAGCCAGCCATGACTTGCGTCAGCCGGTGCACGCCTTGCTGCTGCTGATAGAGGCCTACCGGCAGCAACTGCCAGCGGCGGCAGATCACCCGCTGATGCAACACATCACGCAAGCGGGTCAATCGATCAACAGCCTGTTCAACGCCCTGATGGAGCTGTCACGTCTGGAGAGTGGGATTGAAAAACTTACCTTGACGGAATTTGATCTGCACGCAGCCATGCAAGATGTGCTGGCGCGTATCAGGCCTGAAGCCCAGGCCAAGGGGTTGCACTTGCGCCGTTTTCAGAGCCGATGGCTCACGCACGTGCAGCTTTGTACCGACTTGGTGCTTTTCAAGCGTATTTTGGCCAATTTGCTCAGCAATGCCGTGCGTTACACACCGCATGGTGGCGTGTTGCTGGCACTGCGCCCGGCTCACCCCATGGGTGAATTGACAAGTCAAGGGCTGTGGCTTGAAGTTTGGGACACTGGGGTAGGCATTGCGCAGGCAGATCAAACGCGCATTTTTGACCCCTATGTGCAAATGGGCAACAAGGAGCGTGACCGCAGCCAAGGGCTGGGGTTGGGGCTGGCCATTGTTCGCCATGCCTGTGATTTACTGGGTTTCAAGGTCACGGTGACCTCGGTGCCGGGACGCGGCACCCGCTTCCGGCTGACCTTGCCCGGCGCTGTGGTGCTAGCGCAAGCCAAACCACAACTGGCATCGCCCCCCACGGCAACTGACGCCCAAAACCTGGTACAGGCGGGGGTCTGGTTGCGAGGGCGGCGCGTGTTGCTGATTGATGACGACCCCCTGGTTCAGCTGGCCATGCAGGCGCTGTTGAAAGAGTGGCAGTTGGATGTGCGCGCCGCCATGTGTGGCGATGCGTCGGTGCTGCAAGTCTGTGAAGCGGGCTGGCAGCCTGAATGTGTGCTGTGCGATTTTCGGCTGCCAGGCGCCATGAACGGCATTGAGCTGCTAGACTTTTTGCAGCAAACATTCCCCTCAGCCATCGGGCTGTTGCTCTCGGGTGAAATGGTGCCCACGGTACAACAAGCCGCAGAAGACGCGGGCTACATGCTGCTGTCAAAACCCGTGGATGCAAGTTTGCTGGCTTACACCCTGGGGGCGTTGCTTGAGCGCCGACATGAAGAAAGAAACCCATGAATATTTTGATTGTGGATGACCACCCGCTCACGTGCCAAGGTTTGGCTGCCTTGCTGGCCGCCACGCAGGCTGGGGCGCAGGTGCAAAGCGCCTATTCGGCTGAGCAAGCGCGTTTGGCACTGCAAAAATTACCCCGTCCGGATTGGATTTTTTTGGACATCAACTTGCCCGACGACCCACAGCACGAGCTGTTCAAGTGCTTGTGCGAATCCACGTGGATAGACCACACGGTGCTGATCTCTGCTGACCCAGAGCATCGGCTCATTCGCAAAGCGCTGGCGGCAGGGGTGCGCGGTTTTATTCCCAAAACAGCCGACCCAGCGTTGGTGCTGGATGGCTTTGCCCGCATTTTGTCGGGCGAGTTTTATGTGCCCCCCGCTTTGGCTGCACAGATGCATGACACCGCGGCTCCAGATTCCCGTGCTTTGTCGCCGCGTTTGCAGCAAGTGCAGGCCTTGCTGCTGCGCGGCACCGCCAATAAATTGATGGCAAGGCAACTGGGGCTGTCAGACCACACGGTCAAAGAATACGTGTCATCTGTGCTGGCTTTTCATGGCGCTGCCAACCGGCTGGAACTGGTGCTGAAGCTGTCCAAAGAGCCAGGTGTCAGTGTCGGTTAACCCAATTCTCAACTGCAAGTCCAGGGTAGGCAGCAAAATCGGCCTCGTTGTTGGTCACCAGCGTCACACCCAGTGAGAGGGCGTGAGCGGCAATCAATTTGTCCAATGCGTCACGGCTACGCGCCTGATTGGCATAGCGGGCAGAACCGTAGGCTTTGGCTGCAGCGGCTTCAAAGGCCACAACCGGGACATCTTCTAAAAAACTGATCAACTGCGCCCGGTTGGATACGGCCCTGTCCCCAGAACAAGTCACCGCGTATTCAAGCTCGGCCAAGGTAATGGCAGAAATCACCACTTCGCCAACAAAACATTGATCGAACCGCTCTTTAACCTCAACCGGCTGATGTTTCATCAAGTAGATGCAGATGTTGGTGTCAAGCATGTACTTGGGTTTCATAGGGCTTCGCGCTCACCTTCCATGTTGCTGCCGCGACCTTCGACCATGAAGTTGGGTGAGAACCGGGCGAGCTTACCCAAAACATCCCCCATACGCCGATGCGCCGGGCGAATGCGCAATTCATCGCCGTCGCGCTCAATCACCAAGTCGATGTCCCACGTGCTGTAAGCCAGCTCTGCCGGGATTCGCACCGCCTGAGAGTTGCCGTTTTTAAAAATTTTTGTAGTTGCCATACGCCCTCCTTGAAGTGAAGAATATGCAAAGTACTGCAAAACAAAGCTTATTGTAAATACATGGATGTACAAAATACCATGCACTTGATGTCGGCGCCGCATGGGTCAGGCTGGCTTGGGAATCGCTCCTTCCCCCGCTGGGGGAAGGCTGGGATGAGGGCTGGTTGTTTGGTTGTCTGGCAGCTTGTCCTTCGCCACCTTGCAGGGTGGCAAGTGATGCTACTTCAGATAAATAAAATTAATAGCTGCTTACGCTTATTCTGTAAGCTATAGTGGCCTAAATGATATATAAAACCAACAGCCCCAAGCCACTGGATTCAAGTGACTTTGGATACTGAAATCGCGTGCTTTTATGCTTCTTTGGCGGCGCAGCTTTGAGTTCAGGGGGGGAATTGGAATCTGCCCCGATTACCTCACGACAACTTGCAACGGGCGTGGAATTTGGAGGACTGTCAGGCAAAGTACGGTTGCATCAGCCAGCCGGCAGAACGCGGCATTGACGGTCTGGCTGCGCCTGATGTCTGCCCGATGGGACACCTTTGAAGGTGTCATTTGCCGGAAATGCCAAGTGTAAAAAAGGCCAGTTATCAGAAAGAATCCAAAGGCATGAACGCTACAACCTCGGCAGTTATCGGGTCAAGAAACACTGTCCAAAATGACTTTCGCCCGACCAAGGGCACATAGCGTAGCGTCTCTGCTTGGCGTCCGGTACTTGCTACTGCTGCATCAATAGCCGCGGCCTGCCCGACAAAACGGGTTTTCAAGTTGGCTACTGGTTTGGCTGCCTGCAACACCTGTGATTTGGCGGACGCATAAGGTTGCCATAAATCTGGACGGGCACTGAGCGACAAGCCGTTCAGCGCCAACAGGGTGGCATCTGCCTGCTCCCCAGAATCACGGAACGGCCGCAGTGATAACAAACTCGGACCAAGCAGTGGCGTGGCATCGATCCCGGTAGGTACTTTGGCCAGCAACTCGGGCGCAATATCAATCGCGTGGACGACACTAAAACGGTCATACTCAAACACCAGATGTACTGGCCGCGCCACCGCCACTGTCCACACTCCGTAGCTCAGTGCACCTAGCTGGATCAGGACGACAACAGCCAAATCGCGCCGCAATATCTGCAATGGCTTAGAGCGGTTAAAAACAGCCAAGGTGATCAAAGGGCCAAGAATGACATCCACTGAGACCACAATCAGAAACAACTCACGGCCACCCGATATTTCGCGGTAGGGGTAGGGATACCAAAGTCCAAACACCAATGCTGCAGAAAAAAGTGCAATGGCGATACTAAGGCCTAAATGTATACCGCTGGCCTTGAAGCGGTCTTTCCAAATTAAGTTCATGGTTTTGCCAGGTCGTAAAGCTGTTTCACCTGTCCCGATTGTGGATATATGTCTAATTTATTGTTTTTACTTATTTTAACTTACTACCAATCAATTCTGGAGTATCTGTTATTGATGTTAATAATTTCATGTTAATCTGAAATGATCTATCGGGTGGTGAGGCGTTTGCCTTGGGCCTACTATATTCCAGTCTCAAATTATTGTCAGTCGAAATCCACAGCGATTGGTCGATACCCACCCGGTTCAAAAACACGTCCACTTGCGCAGGTGTCAGTAACAAGTCGTCAGCAATATTGGCAAATGTGCGCCCGGCCAGTTCACGCACTGGCTGCAGCCTTACTAAGGTGTCTAGCGCTGTGATGGTGTGTGATGAAGGTTTATTTTTTGCCGCATCATTTGTAGCAATCAATATACCCTGTCCCCCAACAACATACAACGAGACGTAAGTAAACTCGCTACGCAATGTGCCAATAATCGTCAATAAGTCAGTTGGAGCCATATGGTGCAATTGAACCCACTGCTGCAACACCCCATCATGCCGTAACTTGGATCGTGCTAACTGATAAAACTCACGGTTGTAAAGTGATGCCGCCCCTGCAAACCAAATGGAAGTAATTTCAATGCTGATCACATCGTAGTTTCTACGTGTCAGGAGCAAAAAGTTTCGTCCATCCGTAATATGTGTCTGGACACCCGGCAAGCCAGACACCCGCCTGTTGATGTCAGGAAAATAAGTGTCAGAGAGTGTGACAACATCCCGGCTTAGCTCAGCAATATCAATATGTCCGAAACCTGCGTCGTGAAACACTCTACTGGTGGCACCCGTACCGTAGCCAATGACCAAGGCGTTATCGCGGTGATCTTGGTGCAGCAGCGGCAGCGCGGCAAACCCAATCTGTGCCTGAACCTCGCCCTTGCTGGCATCGTTACCCTGAAACTTGCCATTGGTCAGCAGCGTTGTTATCTTTTGCTCGCCATCTCCGCTGCGAGTTACTGTGGTCAAACCACCGTCAATGCTTTCTGCGTGGTCAATCACCTTGCCCCAGTTTTGGGGCGCAAAGTACACATTGGCACCGCTGCTGAGCATCTCATAATCCAAGCGTGTCGGGCTCAGCCAGACCAGCAAGGCGACAACAACCGCACTCATGCCAACCCAGCGTTGTGTCTGGCTTGAAGCAATTGATGTTGCTACCACCGCTGCGATACACATCGCGCTCACGGCAATGATTTTTGCCGTGATCAGCCCACCCAACCAGGGCAACAACACAAAACCAAACAACAATACCCCTACGATATTGCCAAAGGTGTTGATCGCGGCACTCCACCCAAGCATGGTGATACCGCGCCGACGGGTAGCCGTGGTAGCCAAATCCATGGCCAGGGTGTAACTCAGCCCGATGCAGACCGTGGGCGGAATCATGACCAGTGCACAAACGATGGCACGCACCGCTTCGCGCGACTGAAACGAGGTCACCAGTGGATAGCCAGCAAAACTGGCGAAGTAAGCCGGAATCATGTCCCACCCCCACGCCCCCAGTGCCACTGCTGCTGCCAAGCCCAATTGCGACAGCGCCAGCCAGGCAGCGCGGTCAGCCTTGGCGCAAGCCAGCAGTCTGCGCCCTGCCTCACCACCTAATGCCAGCCCGACCAAAAAAGTCGCCAACATCAAACCAAACGCATAAACACTGTTGCCCGCCACGATGGACAACAGATGCACATAAACCACCTCCAGACCCAGTGACAAAACCCCGCCCACGCCCAGTGCCAGCCAGGCACCAGCAAGCACCCAGCGGCCACCAAGCTGGGTGGACTGGTTGATCTCATGGTTGCCAAAGGCTGTTACGCCGGTCGGCAACTCAAGCATCACCGCAGAGCGCTTGGCCAGTTCCAGTGCACCCAACGCCACCAGCAGATTCATCATGGCTGCAATGAGCGTTGTGGAGTGCGCACCAACCAATGGGATCACCAGATAGCTGGTCAAAATGGCACCTAAGGCGGCGCCCGCTGTATTGCATGCATACAGCCACGCGACCGATCCACCCAAATGGTGGCCACTCGGGTTGAGTGCCTGTGCCAGCAAGGGCAATGTGATACCCATCAGTACCGTCGGTACCAGCAACACGCTGGCACCCAAGGCCACTCGCAGCATCACCAGAGTCGGCGATGCCGGTGGTACATCTGCGGCAAGAAAAACATAAGCTCCTTGTAACGCTGCAAACAGGGTTGGGGTCAAAACGCAGAATCCCGCGATAGCCAGTTCAACCATGGCATAGGCAGCGATCGGGCGGGTCACACGCGCTGCGAGTACCCCTCCAAGTAGCGAACCAATCGCCATACCGCCCAAAAAGGTTGCGAGGACTGTAAAAGTGGCGGTGGCGGTACTGCCAAATACCAACGCCAACTCTTTGGCAAAAAGGACTTGGTAGATGAGTGCAGCAGCGCCGGATGCAAAAAACATCAGACCCATTCTTTGAGTCAAGCTGGGTGATTCAAAGACTTGCGGCTGTTTTGTCAGTGTGTGGTGCGGTTCAATGAGGTCTGTTGTCAACACATCGAAACGGGACATCGCACTGGTTTGCATCACCACAATTAACAATGTACCCGCGATTAATAGCCAACAGGTCCATGGGTAATCAATAAAAAAAGTGATTTGGTTGCGTAACAGTAACACCCAGATTAGCCAGCACCCAAATCCCAATGCCACGGTTCGCCAGCGTTCAGATGTTGAAAATGCTACCCCAGTGGTTGTTAATGCAACTGCGGCAAGAGAGAACGGCACAGCAACAATCAAATCTATGACGTAATGTTCACCTAGATACAAGGTAGCCAATGACACGCATAAAGTCATTGCTATCATTACAATTTTAGAAAAAAAAGTAGTCTTAGACTGCAACCATATAACTGTAGCAGTAAACATCCAGCCAAAGTGCATCGATGGCATTCCGTTACGTGGGTTAGGGCCAACACCTGTCGTTAGCTCCAAAAGAAGTAAGTTAGGTTCCCGTAATTTAGAAATATATTCACTTGGGCCAAAAATATATTTTGGCCCAGTAATTGGGAAAAAATGATATGAAATTATTGCGCATAATGTTATTACAACCCATAACAATAATGCATTCGGGAGATAATTTTCTTGTTCTTTAAGTTGTTTCAAACAGAGTGCAAGAAAAGCAAGCGGCGTGGTACCATATGCAAGCCACAGTAGTTCCCGTAGTCCAGGAATGGTTTCTACCAAATGATTTATAATTGGGATTATATTTAATCCAGCGGATGCATCAAATTTCAAGGCATAAATATCGTAGGTATATGGGTGAAGTGATACTGTTAAATCAAGTGCAGATTTTGGCACAAGTGCAAAAACTACCATGAGAAGTAATAACCATCTAAGATTAGATTCAATGAGTGAAGCTGAGTTAATTTTATTGTTAAAAACTCTCCATAATAAATAAATTAAAGATGGTGTAGCCATACTTACGGCCAAAAAAGTAACAACCCCAAATTCAGCATCACTAAACCACCCTATGTCTATGTCATTATGTAGTGTTTTCCATAAGAAATAAGTCGAAATTGGCCAAGTCAGCATGATTACGCGTTGCGCAAATATACTTGGCATTGATCCCCAAAATATCACGGTAATCAGGAATGCATAGCCTCCAAAAGCATTAATAAATGCCTTTGGAGATGGATTAACTGCAAAGGAATACAAAAACTGCCCAGGCCAACTTGTCAAGCCAACAGAAGCACTAATAGAAATAAATATTAAAGCCAAGAAAAAAATATTTGTTGCTTTTTTTGAATCTCGTATATATCTATTATTCATATTTATATGTATACATTGAATTTTATAAAAGAAAAAGCCTCTTATAAAAGAGGCTTTTTCTTTTAGCCGACAATAGTCGGATTGTATGAATTTAGAATATTACTTGCAGCTTGATGGCCGATATTTTTCTAAAATGGTTCCCGAGCAAGCCCAATTCAAAACACCACCGCCAGCATCAGTTGGGGTTAACGTTATCGTATTGGTAGAAGATGTCAATTGAGAAATACCTGTAGTAGAGGCAGTAGCTGTGATTACACCAGAAGCTTGTGTAACACTAGCTACGTTGGTAGTAGATTGAGTGTTTATTGTCAATGAGGTAGATGCTGGAAACGCCCCATTTACTTGGTAAAACTCAGCAACAGCAACTTTCCCACCAGATGCAGCCAGAATAACTTCGGTAACCTTTGCACGCACCGTGTAATCCTGATAAGCCGGCAAAGCCACCGCGGCCAAAATACCAATGATCGCCACGACGATCATCAACTCGATCAGGGTAAAACCCTTTTGCATAGAACGCTTCATAGTGAGCTCCAAAAAGTTAAGAATAAAAACAACGAAACCGTTAAATTAGTAGCAGTTTCCGTGCCAGCCTTAAAAAAGCCACCACCCAAGGATTTTCCACCTGTTTGGGGGGTATTTCCCGTGGTCACAGCCTGAATGTGTTTTGGTTGACACGCTGTTTCAGGTGCCACAAGTGATTTGACACTCGGTTTCTAGTGCCGCTGGCACCTTGCAGCACTGCGCAATGCTATCCTTCAGTCATGACTGACACCCAGCCCACACGCCTGAGCCTTGACACGGTTTGTGCCATCACTGAAACAAGCAAGAGCACTTGGCGTCGGCGCATTGCCAAAGGCGAATTCACGCGGTTGGCTGATGATGCACGGGGTCGTGCCATGCTTTTATGGTCTGAGGTGGCACCGCACATCTGTGTGCGCCTTGCGCCAGAAGACAAACAAATGGTCGTGCTGGCTGATGCTGGCCACGCCGAAGCACAAGATGACTTGGGGCAACTTTTTTTGATGTCAGAAAAATACCCGGCGGCCGTCTATTGGTTCGGGCTGGCAGCCCAGCAAAACCACCCCGACGCCATGCAATGGCTGGGGCACTGCCACCTCAACGGCAAAGGTGTAGCTGCGGATGAAAACTTAGGGCTGATGTGGGTGGCCAAGGCCGCTGCGCTGGGCCATGTGATTGCGCAGAGGCTGATGAAGGCGTTGATCGGGGCGCGTGCTGGGTGTTCCGCCGCCGTCAATGGTCGCTGAAAACTTCTGCCAGGCTGTGGGCGTCAAGAATGCGGTCAGCCCAGGTTTGCAGTTGCTCTTCAGATGCTGCCCGCAAGCGAGCATGGGTACTGAGGCTGAGTGGGCCAAAGCGTTTCATTAAAAATTTTTCAAGCATCGTGACGTTGGCTTCATGCTTGCCTTCAAGCTTCCCTTCAAGCCTGCCAAGCAAGGCGCCTTCTGCCATTGCCTTGGCACGCCATTTGTCTACGTTTTCTTCAATCATGTCACTTCCTTTGAGTAGATCATCCATGCCGGGCATCACCAAGCCAGGCATTTTGGCGTTCAGGCGGTAGTGCATCCACTGCATCACCGCCCGGTCTATGGTTTGTTTGAAAGGTGATTTTGCCACCGCACGGCCCAGGTAGCGTATGGCAGCGATGACTTCGTCGGTGTCTTGGCTGTGCTCCATGCGAAAGATGGCAGCCATGACGCGCTGCAAGCCGTCAAGGTAGTCAGCGCTGAATCGGCCTTCATCAAGCAGCCAGAATTTCAGGCGGGGTTGGAATTCGGTCAGCACTTGGGGGTGGGGCTGTATCAGCTCAAAAACTTCAGGGCTTCCAGTCCAGCGGGCGTTGCCGTTGTAGAGCACGATGGGCAGCACTGGGGGCAGGCCATCGGCCAGGTTGACCACTTTGCTGCGCACCAGGTGGTCGTACAAAGCGGCCACGTATTGCATCATGCGCACCGGCATGCCGTGGTCAATGGAAGACTGAAATTCAAGCAGCAGATACAGGTAGATGCGCTGGCCTTGGAGTTCAATAGACCAGACGATGTCGTCCTCACGCTTTTTCATGGCCGGGGTGATGAAGCTGCCCGGCTGCGGGCGCAGGGTGCTGTAGTCCAGCAGTTCGGTCAGCCCCGGCGGGGCAAAAACTTCAAGCAGCTCACGCACCAGGTCAGCGTGTGAGAACAAAAATTTGTAGCCTGAGTCGTGCAGGTGGTGCGGCGGGTGCGTCATGTGCGCAGGTGACGGACGACCTATTTGCCTTCGCCCAGCTTCAAAAAGTCGCCATCTTTGCCCAGCGACAGCAGGCCGCTTTTGGCGTACATGCCGAGCTTGGCGCGGGTGTCGACAATGTC
Organism: Rhodoferax sp.; assembly: GCF_028715765.1. GTDB lineage: Bacteria > Pseudomonadota > Gammaproteobacteria > Burkholderiales > Burkholderiaceae_C > Rhodoferax. Next base: position 717 of record NZ_JAQURE010000005.1, on the reverse strand, counting down.
CAGGTTGCGCATGGTCAGCTGGCCAATGCGGTCGGCGGGGGAAAACGGCGCGTCTTCAACCTTTTCCATGCTCAGGCGTTCGGCGGCGTAGGTCAGGTTGGGGCTTTCGGTGTTGAGCAGGCTGTAGTCGTTGCCACGGCGCAGTTCTAACGTGACGCTGCCGGTGATGGCGCTGGCCACCCAGCGTTGGGCGGTTTCGCGCAGCATGATGGCCTGGCTGTCAAACCAGCGGCCTTGGTACAGCAGGCGGCCCAGCTTGCGGCCGTTGTCACGGTATTGTTCGATGGTGTCTTCGTTGTGAATGCCTGTGACCAAACGCTCATAAGCTATAAACAACAGAGCAAGCCCGGGTGCTTCATAAATGCCGCGGCTCTTGGCCTCGATGATGCGGTTTTCAATCTGGTCGCTCATGCCCAGGCCGTGGCGGCCGCCGATGCGGTTGGCTTCCAGCATCAGGCTGACCAGGTCTGGGTACTCTGTGCCATTCAGCGCCACCGGGCGGCCTTCTTCAAAGCGCACGCTCACTTCTTCGGCTTTCACCACACAGTCTTCGCGCCAAAACGGCACGCCCATGATGGGGTTGACGATCCGAATGCCTGAATTTAAAAACTCCAGGTCTTTGGCCTCATGCGTGGCGCCCAGCATGTTGCTGTCGGTGCTGTAGGCTTTCTCGGCACTCATCTTGTAGCCAAAGCCATGCGCGGTCATGAACGCGCT